>JAYVNP010000067.1:0-15199 GCA_043758385.1 Saprospiraceae bacterium | reverse complement strand
TGATGGAAGGTTTTATTCAACTGAAACTAAAACCTTGGCAACGCCGATTGTTAACGCGTAGCATAGCTGTTGTACCTGCATTTTTTGTCATTGCTTACACTGGCGAAGGAAGTGTCACACAGCTTTTAGTGTTAAGCCAAATCGTGATTTCAATGCAACTCAGTTTTGCTGTTATTCCGTTGGTTATTTTTACGTCCTCGAAATTAAAAATGGGCGCGTTTGTGAATTCTAAATTAATGGTGTTTTCGGCTGTTCTTGTGGCTGCAATTATTTTAGGTTTAAATGCCTATTTATTTGCTATTGAACTTTTACTATAAAAAAAGCTGTTTGAACTTCAAAAAAAAACCGCCAATTAATGTTGGCGGTAATTCATTATTTTATTTTCTAATTGCTCAGTTTATTATACTCTGCGTCTATCCACCAAGAACGAATACTTGTGCGTATTTTTAAGTGCAATACCTGTTCCGCGCACAACAGCACGCAACGGATCGTTCGCTACATGAACGGGCAGTGTTGTTTTAGCTTGAATGCGTTTATCTAAACCGCGCAACAACGCGCCACCGCCTGTTAAATATAATCCTGTTTTGTAAATATCGGCGGCAAGTTCGGGTGGCGTAGCTTCTAATGCTTTTAGAATCGCTTCTTCAATTTTTGCAACGCTTTTATCAATGGCGTGTGCGACTTCGCTATAATTCACCGTTATTTGTTTTGGAATACCTGTCATTAAATCGCGACCGTTTACGTCGTAATCTTCGGGTGGATTTTCTAAAAATGGTAAAGCCGATCCGACTTTTATTTTTATTTGCTCCGCTGTGCGCTCACCAATAAGAATATTGTGCGCGCGTCGCATATAATCAACAATATCGTTCGTGAGTTCATCGCCGGCAATCCGTATGGATTGATCTGAAACAATACCTGAAAGTGCAATGACAGCAATTTCGGTTGTTCCGCCCCCAATATCAATAATCATATTGCCGATTGGCTCTTCTACATCTAATCCGATACCGAGTGCTGCAGCCATCGGTTCGTAAATTAAATAAGTTTCTTTCGAGTTAACGTGATCTGCCGATTCAAACACGGCGCGTTTTTCTACTTCTGTTATGCCCGACGGAATACAAATTACCATTTTCATGTGGGTAAAAAAACGACGACGTGTACCCGTCATTTTTATGAAACCTTCAATCATACTTTCGGCAGCTTGAAAATCGGCGATAACACCGTCTTTAAGCGGACGAATGGTCTTTATATTCTCGTGTGTTTTTTCGTGCATATTCATTGCCTTCGTTCCGACGGCAATTGTTTCACCTGTTTTTCTGTTAATGGCAACAATCGAAGGCTCATCAACTACAATTTCGTCATTTTGTATGATCAAAGTATTAGCTGTTCCAAGGTCAATTGCTAATTCTTGCGTAAAGAAACTGAGAAATCTCATTTATAGAAAAAATTGTGAACGTGTGTTGTGGCGGATGCTTAAAATTAAATGTACTTTACTGTAGTGCAATTCAAAATTTATCGCTTAAACTACATTGAGCCGATGCAAATATAGCACTGTATTCTTTTTTAGTGCCGAAGAACCAAAAAAAACTAAAAAATATGCCGAATTTTATTATTTTTGTACGCTTCAATTGTTTTATACTCATAAAAAATTAATATATGGTCGCTCAAAGTATTGTTCCTGTTCTCAATGTTTCGCTTTATAAAAACGGTGATGCGCCAACGCGTAAAAAATTTGTCAAAGATTTAGGTACAGCCTTTCACGAAGTAGGTTTTATCAGCATAACGCATCATGGCGTTTCGCAAAAACTTATTGATGATTTCTACGCAGAAGCGCGCGCCTTTTTTGCTTTATCCACCGAAATAAAATATGCCTCCGAAGTTAAAGGTACATCAGGTCAGCGCGGATATACGAGTTTTGGTACAGAACACGCAAAACATTCTAAAGTAGCCGATTTAAAAGAATTTTTTCAGATTGGACAAGAAGTGCCAAATACTCATGCTAAAGTATCAGATTATACGCCAAATGTTTTTGTTAAAGAGCGTCCCGAATTTTTGCGATTGGGTTTAGAATTGTATCGCGCTTTTGAACAAACGGGTGGTATTTTATTGGAGGCTATTGCAATTCATTTAGGTTTGAAAGAAAATTATTTTTCAGAAAAAATAAAAGATGGTAACAGTATTTTGCGCGCTATTTACTATCCACCGATTACTTCTGAACCCGGCAGTGCCATGCGCGCCGAACAGCATGAAGATATAAATTTGATAACACTCTTGGTCGGTGCATCGGCTGGGGGTTTACAATTGCTCGGCACAGACAACGAATGGCACGAAGTGATGCCGCAAAATAACGAAATTGTAATTAACGTTGGCGATATGTTGCAACGCCTGACAAATAATTATTTAAAATCAACGACGCATCGCGTTGTGAATCCGCCACGCAGCGAATGGCATTTACCACGCTTATCCATTCCTTTTTTCTTACATCCTGTTTCAGAAATGGATTTATCCTGCTTACCATCAACCGCTACAAAAACCAATCCGTCGCATTACGAACCAATAACAGCAGGTGCTTATTTAGACGAGCGCTTGCGCGAAATTGGTTTAAAAAAATAAACAAAACCTTGTTGAAAGTATTAAAATTTATTGAACCTTCGCAAGTAATTGGTGTTTAGTTTGTAAATAAAAAAAATATGATAAGACGTGCGATAGTTTGGTTCAGAAACGATTTAAGACTTCATGATAATCAAGTTTTAAATGCGGCTTTGCGAAATGCTGAAGAAATTATTCCGGTGTATATTTTTGATGAACGCATATTCAAAGGTGAAACTGCATTTGGTTTTCCAAAAACTGGAAAATTTCGCGCACAATTTACTATTGAGTGTGTAGAAGATTTGCGTAAAAATTTGGCAGCACGAGGTTCAAGACTTATAGTTCGGGTTGGCAAACCAGAAGAAATCCTTGCCGATATCGCTAAACAAGCACAAACTTTGTGGGTGTTTTGTAATCGCGAACGCACTGGCGAAGAAGTGCGCGTACAAGATGCGTTAGAAAAAAAACTTTGGCAAATTGGTCAGGAAATTCGCTACGAGCGAGGTAAAATGTTGTATTATACTGCCGACTTACCTTTTCCGATTTCACAAACGCCTGAAATTTTTACTAATTTTAGGAAAGAAGTTGAACGAATTACACCCGTTCGCGAACCTTTAGTAACACCCGATAAAATTCCTTCAACCTCTTTTAATATTCAAGATGGCATCATACCTACGGTTGAAGATTTTGGTCACGAAACATTTGAAAAAGATCCACGTGCTGCCATGAAACTTAAAGGCGGCGAAACAGAAGGTTTGGCGCGATTAAAATATTATTTATGGGATTCTAACCTCATTAAAACTTACGAAGAAACGCGCAATGGTCTCATCGGTGCCGATTACTCGAGCAAACTTTCGGCATATCTGGCAGCGGGTTGTCTTTCACCTAAAAGGATTTACCACGAACTTAAAAAATATGAGCGCGAACGTGGCGAAAATAAATCTACTTACTGGTTATTTTTTGAACTCTTGTGGCGCGATTACTTCCGTCTTTTAGGTAAAAAATATGGTAATGCCATATTTCAACTGGGTGGTTTAAGCGGTAAAATTGAAAAATCGTGGCGCGTTGATGAAAATATATTCAGTCTGTGGGCAGAAGGAAAAACGGGTATTCCTTTTATTGATGCCAACATGCGCGAGTTGAATGCTACGGGTTTTATGAGCAATCGCGGCAGACAAAACACTGCAAGTTTCTTAGTCAAAGACTTAAAAATAAATTGGCTCATGGGTGCCGAATGGTTCGAAAGTCAACTCATAGATTACGATCCATGCAGCAATTATTGCAACTGGCTTTACATTGCGGGCGTTGGTACCGACCCTCGTGAAAACCGGTATTTCAATATTTTAACGCAAGCGCAACGCTACGATCCCTCTGGTAACTACATAAAATTGTGGCTACCCGAACTTGCTAAAGTGCCCGTCGAAAAAATTCACCGTCCTGATGTGCTCAGTTTTGACGAGCAAACGCGATTTGGCGTAAAACTCGGTGGACAATATCCTAAAGCGGCAATACAAACTGCGAAGTGGGTATGAAAAATGAAGAAATGAAATAGTGCAAAATTCAATGGTTTTTTCATTGCCTTAAGTTCAATAAAATTAGAAGAAATAAAAAAGCGCGTATACAAAAATAAAATTTTATGTGTACGCGCTTTTTGTTTTGAAGTGTATTGCTAAAAAATAAATAATTTAATAAGAAACTCCGATAACTATTGATATGAGTTTGTACTTTTGCTTGCAAATTTCTTATTAAATACATCATCCGTAACAAAAAATCAGTATGAATTTTAATTTCGCAGGCACAAAAGCATTAGTACGTGTTGACTTTAACGTACCGATAGATAAAAAAACATTAGCTATAACCGACGATACGCGTATGCGCGCTGCATTACCAACCATTAATAAAATTTTAAATGATGGTGGCAGCGTTATTTTAATGAGCCATTTCGATAGACCATTGACAAAACTTAAAGAGGATGGCTCTATTGATGTTAAGCGTTTTACACTCCAAAATTTACAATCGCACCTCGCTGATTTATTACAACACCCAGTTTTATTTATTTCCGATTGTCTTTCCGAAGGAGCAAAACAAGCAGCGCATAATTTAAAAGCCGGCGAAGTTTTGCTTTTAGAAAACACACGCTTTTATGCCGGCGAAGAAAAAGGCGACGTAAACATGGCAGCGCAACTTTCCAGTTATGGCGATGTGTATGTAAATGATGCTTTTGGTTCGGCGCACCGTGCACACGCATCAACGGCAACGGTAGCGCAATTTTTTCCGAAAGAAAAACGGATGTTTGGCTATTTAATGGAAGCAGAAGTTTTGAATGGACAAAAAGTTTTGAATAATCCCGAAAAACCATTCACGGCTATTATCGGTGGTGCGAAGGTGAGTGATAAAATTCTTATCATAAAACATCTCATCAATCGTGTAGATAATTTAATTATCGGTGGTGGTATGGCTTATACTTTTTTTAAAGCATTGGGTGGAAATATCGGTAAGTCTCTCTGCGAAAAAGATAGACTTGATGAAGCGCGCAACATTGTAGCGCAAGCCATGAAAAACGGTGTGCGTTTGCTTTTACCTTTCGATAGCGTTGTCGCTGATGCGTTTAAAGGGGATGCGAAAACAGAAATTTCAGAAAGCGATGCAATTAATACAGAAGGTATGGCTTTAGATATTGGACCTAAAGCGGCAGAGTTTGCAAGAACAATTCTTTTAAATTCAAAAACCATTCTATGGAACGGACCAATGGGTGTTTTTGAAATGGAAGCCTTCGCGAATGGCACAAAAAAAGTAGCGCTTGCCGTTGTGGACGCTACTAAAAACGGTGCCTATTCACTCGTCGGCGGTGGCGATTCAGTTGCAGCATTAAATGCTTTAAACTTAGAACACGAAGTGAGTTATGTGTCAACGGGTGGTGGTGCAATGCTGGAATTTTTAGAAGGGAAAACATTGCCAGGTATTGCGGCGATAAGTGAATAGTTAAAAACTAAACCTAAAAAAATAAAAACGAAACAATAAATTTAGGGTTTTCTGCGAATACTTTGAATTTGCATTTACAGAAAACCCTTTTCAAACTTATTAATTTTTAGAACTGATACTACCACTCCCCGATGAACGGCTATTAATAGTGGCATTCGTTTTCTTGTAGTTAATATCGCCACTGCCACTAACGCGTAAATCGTAACTTTCGGTTGCATTGCAACTTAAGTTTCCTGAACCCGCCACTTGTGCTTTAACAGAACGACTTACAAAGTTCATAAAATTCGCATCGCCACTGCCAGTAACTTTAATTTCTGTTGCGTCCGATTTACCCTGCGCCACAATATTTCCCGACCCAGTAATTTGTAATTTAGCATCAGTTGCTGAAAGATCAGCTATTTTTAAATCGCCACTGCCTGTAACACTAACTTCAATTGTTGAAGCCGATAATTTTCCATTCGATACAATATTGCCACTACCACTCACACTTATTTTTTCGTAGGTCGGATTTGTAATCCATATTTTTAATTTATCAGCACTCATACTCCAACTGTCCCAATAGTTTTTTTTCATGCGAATTCTGAGTGTGCTGTTTTCAACAAAAATGTCGAATAAATCGGCAATGTTCGGATACGTCTCAATCATTACGGAAGGCGTTGTGCCTTGCATAATTTCTACATCGGTACTGCTTTCTAAACTAATTTTTGTGAAAGCACCCACTTCTCGCGTTTGTTTAACTACACTGCCTTCACCTTTAATTTTTTGGGCGAATACCCAATTTGTAAACAGAATACTTGAAAAAGTTAAAATGACAATCGTTAAATTTTTTTGAAATTTTTTTTGAAACATGATTTTTATTTTATGAATGATTAAATAAGGAGTGTTCTGCTTTTTTACTCCCAATGTAGTGACAAAACAATTTTAAACAAGTTGCATAGGGCACAAAAAAAAGTGTTGAACTTACGTTCAACACTTTATATCTTCGAGTAACAGAAGGTTTTTTTAACAACCAATAATTAATCGCGACCCCATTTGCTGTTATTGCTGTTTGAGTCACGGCGCGGACGATCATTTCTGTCGTAACCACCACCACCACGGTTGTTGTCATATCCGCCACCGCCACCAAAACCACCACCACGGTTGCCACCGCCACCGCCAGCGTTAAAGTCTCTACGTGGACGATCGCTTGGAGTACGTTTTTCGCGATCTTCTGCTTGTTTTACCACAATTGTTCTTCCGTCTAAGTCGCTGCCGTCAAGTTCTTTGATGGCTTCGCGTGCTTCGTCGTCGCTTGACATTTCAACAAAACCAAAACCTTTTGAGCGGTTTGTTTCTTTGTCCATAATAACGTTAGCTGATTCTACTGACCCAAAACCTTCAAATGCTTCGCGAAGAGCTTCGCTGCTTGTGCTGAAATTGAGTTTTGCTACAAAAATATTCATTAAAAAAAATGTTAAATAAAAAAATAAAAAAACTATAAAACTTAAAAAATACAAAATACAATAAAAAGGGTCAGATAAAACTCAAACACACAAGTTCTTAAAATGAATAAACGCCTTGTTGTAGCTAACCAATTCAGAAATACTGTACAAATATAATCCGTTGTTTTATATTTTGCAAGTGTTTTTTAATTTATTTCTTCTTTTAGGTTAAATGTTTTATTTTTTCGGATAAAAAAATTAACTTTGTTTATGTTTAAAAATATAACAATTGGTTTTTTCTTGGTTTTGCTTGCATCAAGTTGTAAACTAGATTCTAAGCCTGCTACACAAATTGTGGATTCGCTTTTCGGTTACGATTCAAAACACAATCTCAGTCCTGACGCTCGCTTTGGCGATTTTTTTAGCGTTGTCCAGACAGATAGCACGCTTTTTGGTGACTCTAAAACTTTCGTTGATGCGTTGCCTTTGCATCCAACCGATTCTATTTTGCACCAATATTTGTTGGAAAAAGGTCAATCGGGTTTTAGCATGAGTGCTTTTCTCAAAAAAAATTTTATTATTCCGAGCACGCAACCCTCTAACTATGTGAGCGATAACGCGCAAAGTGTTTCAACGCATATTACAACACTGTGGGAAGTTTTAAAAAGGCCCGCAGATACACTCGATATCGGTTCAAAATTGCCTTTGCCCAATCCTTATATTGTGCCGGGTGGCAGATTCCGAGAGGTATATTATTGGGATTCTTATTTCACGATGCTTGGGTTGGTAGCAGATAATCGCGTGGATGATGTCGAAAAAATTGTTGATAATTTTGCCTTCTTGCTCGATAAGTACGGATTTATTCCCAACGGAAACCGAAGTTATTATCTCACGCGCTCGCAACCGCCTTTTTTTGCTTGTATGGTTCAATTGTTGGCAACCGTGAAAGGTGATGAAGTTTATAAAAAATATTTACCTGCATTAGAAAAAGAATACGCATTTTGGATGCGTGGCGAAAAAAAAGATATTGGTACAGACAAGAGTTGGTCGGAACACGTTGTGCAAGTTGATGGGCACATAATGAACAGGTATAAAGATGCGGGCGATGTAGCACGACCAGAAGGTTTTAAAGAAGACGAAAAATCAGCCAGCACATCTATGACGCGAACAAAAAAAGAAATTTTTAATAATTTGCGCAGTGGAGCAGAATCTGGTTGGGATTTTTCGACGCGTTGGTTTGCCGATGGCAAAACGATTAGCTCCATAAATATCACTGATTTAATTCCGACAGACTTAAACGCATTGATTTATAATTTAGAGATGTGCATTATGAAGGCTAAAATTATTGATAAAAAAATGGCGGAGGCAGAAATTTTTGAAAAAAAAGCAGCCAAGCGACGCGAATCCGTCATGCACTTTAACTGGAATGACGAAAAGGGATACTTCTACGATTTTAATGCAAACACTTTTAAGCAAAATGAAGATCAAACTTTAGCTGCTGTTTATCCGCTTTATTTTAAAATGGTGAGTGCTTCGCAAGCCAAATGGGTAGCTAAAAATATTGAAAAGAATTTTCTGAAAGCGGGTGGCGTAGTTACAACGCTCAATAAATCCGGTCAGCAATGGGATGCGCCGAACGGTTGGCCGCCGTTGCAATGGTTAACCATTCAGGGTTTACGCAATTATGGCTATAACGCTTTGGCGGATGATATCACGAATCGTTGGCTTTCATTGAACGAAAAAGTATATGCTAACACAGGTAAAATGCTCGAAAAATACAACGTCGAAGATATAAATATTCCAACAGGTGGTGGCGAATACCCCGTTCAAGATGGTTTTGGCTGGACGAATGGCGTGTATCAAGCGTTGAAAAAAGGATTGGCAAGGTTTCAATAAAATAAGTTCTTATTTTATTATTAGTAACTAAACAGGTTGTAATAATTGGTATAAAGCTGTTTTTTTGTCATGTACTTAGAAACCTTACTGAGAATTTGTTTTGTATTTGCAACTTACTTCGTCATTTAATTGTAATTTTCCGTAGCAAGTGTTTCATTAATGAAACTGTATGCTTAATTTTGTCTTGAAAGTAATCAATTAAAAATTTTTAAGAAAAGTTTTAAGGCAACTATGAAAAAAAGGATATTGTTTCTGGCAGGTTCGCTGAATCAAACTACGCAGATGCACAAAGTATCGCAACAACTTGATAGCAAATATGATTGTTGGTTTAGCCAGTTATTTGTAGAAAATAAATTCGAGGAATGGTTTTTAGACAATGGTTTACTCGATAATACTGTTTTAGCAGGTGCGTTCAGAGAACAAAGCGAAAAGTACATGCGCGACAATAATTTAAAAATAGATTATAAAGCGCAGCAGCACAAGTACGACTTGGTTTTTTTCTGTTCCGATTTACATATTCCTGAAAGTATAAGCTCTACAAAAACTATTTTTGTTCAAGAAGGCATGATTGATAGACCGACTATAATTTCCAAAGCGGTCAAAACTTTTAAATTACCAGTTTGGTTAAGTACAAATACAGCACTGAACGGCTCACGCAACTTGCTTGATGTTTATTGCACCGCATCTGAAGGTTACAGACAATATTTGGCAAAAATGGGTACGGATATTGAAAAAATATTCGTCACTGGAATGCCAAACTTCGACAACGTTAAGGAGTTTTTGACGAACGATTTTCCGCATAAAAACTATATTATGGTTGCTACAACCGATATGCGCGAAACTTTGAAAATTGATAATCGTCCAGCATTTTTAAAAAAATGTGTTAAAATTGCCAACGGCAGACAGTTACTTTTTAAAATGCACCCGAACGAAAAACGCGAACGTTTCGAAAAAGAAATTAGAAAATATACGCCTGCAGATTCGCTTATTTATTTTGAAGGCAATACCAATCAGATGATTGCCAATTGCGAAGAACTGATTACACAATTTTCGACAGTTGTATATGTGGGTTTAATTTTGGGTAAAAAAGTACACTCTTATTTTAATTTAGAAATGCTTAAGCGTTTGCAACCCGTACAAAACAATGCGACTTCCGCCGTTAAAATTGCAGAAATTGCAAAAGCATTTATAGAGTTTGACGGAGCGAAAGAAGATTTTGCAAAAAATTATAATGCACAAGGGCAATTAAAACAACTGGAATATGCCACTTTTTGAAACACTGGCATTGGCTGAAAATCAGAACATAGTTATTATTGTTCAAGCGCGCACGGGTTCTACGCGCTTCCCGAATAAAATAATGAAAACTGTTTTAGATGAACCCGTTTTGTTTCGGCAATTAGAGCGCATTGTGGCTATCCAACATTCTGTCCAATTGGTTGTTGCAACTTCGCAACTTCCTGAGGATAATATGATTTTGAAGGCGTGTCAAGCGCGCGAATATGCTTGTATGCGTGGCAATTTAAACGATCTGCTCGATAGACATTATCAGATTGCAAAATATTTAAAAGCGGATACCGTTATAAAAATTCCGAGTGATTGTCCATTAATTGATACGGATGTGATTGATGAAACGCTCAGTTTTTATCTCGAAAATTTAGGTAAGTACGATTTTGTGAGCAATTTACATCCAGCTACTTTTCCGGACGGGAACGATGTTGAAATAATGACGTTCCAATGTTTAGAGCGTACGTGGCGCGAAGCTGCAAAACCTTTAGAGCGTGAACACACAACGCCATATATTTGGGAAAACCCAGATAAATTTAAATGTGCCAACGTACCTTGGGAAACGGGTTTAGATTATTCGATGTCGCACCGATTTACGCTCGATTACAAAGAAGATTTAGATTTTATTCGCGCTGTGTATGAAAAATTGTATTCGCGAAATCCTAATTTTAGTTTGAGCGATATTTTAGATTTGTTGGACGAGAATCCAGAAATTTATGAAATTAATGCACAATATGCTGGTGTGAATTGGTACAGAAATCATTTGGATGAATTAAAAACGGTGGGTGCCGAGAACACTAAAATTATTTAAATTGTTAAACAAACCTGATAACTTTTAAAACCTATTAAGTTCTGAAAAAAATATGAATATAAAAACAGAAAAAGAATTACGCGCCTTATCGCTCAAAGTGCGTGAGCATATAATTAAAATGGCAACCGACGGTGGTTGTTTTTTAGGCGCATCTCTTTCAGCAACTGATCTCATTGTTTATTTATACGAAGAGTTTCTCAATATTTCTTCCCAAAACTTAAAAGATCCGAATCGCGATTATTTATTGCTATCTAAAGGACATGATGTTCCTGCACTCTATAGTTTGTTTGCCGAAAAAGGCTGGATTGAGAAATCTCGTTTAGAAAATCACCTTTCCGTTGACGATAATATTTATTGGCACCCAAACGTGAAAATACCAGGTATCGAGTTTCATTCTGGTTCACTTGGTCATTTACCTTCGGTAGCACTTGGCATTGCTGCCGATATGAAAATGCGTGGTACAAATAATAAAGTTATTTGTATTTTAGGTGATGGTGAACTGAATGAAGGATCAGTTTGGGAAGCCGTTTTAGTAGCAAATGCGCATAAAATGGATAATTTATATTTTGTGATTGATAGAAATTTCTTTCAAGCCAACGCCGCTACAGAAGAATTAATTCCGTTAGAGCCACTTGATAAAAAATTTGCGGCATTTGGTGCAGCTGTTAAACGCATTGATGGTCACGATTTCAACGCTTTAGAGAGCGCATTTAAAAAATGGAAACCCGAAGAAGGAAAATTACGCGTCGTAATTTGCGATACCAAACGCGGTAAAGGTTTACCAAGTATTGAAGCACGCGCCGATAGATGGTTTTGTAATTTTTCACACAGTGAAATTGATTCTTTATTAAACGAATTACACAGCCAAGTTGCGACGGAGTTAGAATCAGAAACACTTGTTGTAAGATAAGTTTCTAATAAAAATTACGAAATTAGCTCATGGCTCAATGCTTAAAGCTCAATTCTAAAAAATATGACGTACGAACAATTGTTAAAAGAAACAGCACTCGCCGATGAGCGATTTGTTGTAATGACTGCAGAAAATCGCGCATTGGTACGAAATCTTCCTGCAGTTTTAGGTAAAAGGTTTATTGATACTGGCATAACCGAGCAATGTATGGTTGGTATGTCGGCAGGTTTAGCTTTGCGCGGCAGAATTCCTGTTATTCATGCGCTTTCAGCGTTTTTGAGCATGCGCGCGTACGAATTTGTGCGCACCGATATCGGCATAGGAAATTTACCTGTTAAACTAAGTAGTTTTATTCCAGGATTTTTGAGCGATGCTAATGGACCGACGCACCAAGCAATTGAAGATATTGCACTCATGCGCGGCATTCCGAACATGACCGTTTTTGCACCTGCCGATGAAGATGATTTGGTAAAATCGCTGCCCGCAATTTGGGCGAGTGCGTCGCCCGCGTATGTGCGCATTAATACGCGACCGTCAAAAATAAATCATGCACCATTTGAAATTGGTAAAGCAGAAGTTTTATCGAAAGGAACGGATATTACTTTCTTGACGTACGGTTTAATGCTCGAACAAGTTGTTGAAGCTGCCGACATTTTGCGCAACGCAGGTAAGTCGGTTGGCGTTATTAATATGCGTACACTCAAACCTGTTGACGTTGACGCTATTTTAAATGTTTCCCGTTTTTCAGAAAGAATAATCACTGTTGAAGATCATTTTAAAACTGGTGGATTATATTCCATCGTCGCTGAAATTTTATTAGATCATGGATTAAAAGCAGACGTAACACCATTTGCTTTAAACGACAAATGGTTTAAACCAGCTCTACTGCCAGCAGTTTTAGAATACGAAGGTTTTACAAGTTTGCAGATAGCGGAAAAGATTTTAGGTAAAAAAGTGGGCGTAGCTAAGACGAAGGTACATGAAAATACTTTCGATGAATAGGATAAGATTTCTATAATTTAAAAGATTTAAAGATTGGAATTAATTATAAAATGCTAAAATATTTAGCAATTGGAAATCTTTTTGTTAAATCTTCGCATACTTAGAAGTTAAAAATATTATTAAATTTATAAAAAATGGGAAAAAATATTGTAGGCTTTAACGCCGATTATCCGAACATTACGCAGTCGCTTAAAATGTATGCACGCGGTTTAAAAGTTCAAAAACCAATTACGCAGACTCTGGCAAAAGGTCCGGGGCAGTTTTCTTTAGGTGCATCGCCTATTTACTTAAAACGTGGAAAAGGCGCACGCGTTTGGGATCTCGATGGAAACGAATATCTCGATTACAATGCTGCCATCGGTCCATTATCGTTGGGTTACTGTTATCCCGCAGTTGACAATGCTATAAAAAAGCAATTAAAAGATGGTATTACTTTTTCGCTCATGCACCCACTTGAAGTAGAAGTGAGTGAACTTATAAAAAGTATTATCCCGAATGCAGAAGCCGTAAAAATCTCAAAAACGGGCGCAGATGTATGTTCGGCAGCAGTTCGCGTAGCGCGTGCCTTCACTAAGCGCGATAAAATATTTTGCTGCGGTTACCACGGCTGGCACGACTGGTACATTGGTATTACTTCGCGTAATTTAGGTATTCCTGAATCAACTCAAAATATGACTTATACTTTCGAGTATAATGATATTGAAAATATAAAAGCATCACTTGATAAAGATGTAGCAGCACTTATTTTAGAACCATTTATTTTTGAATCACCCAAGCCAGGTTTTTTAAAAGAACTTGCCGAAGTTTGCAAAGCAAACGGTACACTTTTAATCTTTGACGAGATGTGGACAGGTTTTAGAATTGCGATTGGTGGTGCACAAGAATATTTTGATGTTAAGCCCGATTTAGCGGTTTATTCCAAAGCGTGTGCTAATGGTATGCCGATTGCATTTTTAACTGGTCGCGCAGATGTAATGGAACTTTTTAACAAAGAAGTTTTCAGTTACACGACTTTTGGTGGCGAAACTTTGTCGCTTGCTGCTTGTAAAGCAACTATTAAAGAACTCATTGAAAAAAACGTTCCTAAATATTTGGATGAGAAAGGTGCGCTTTTAAAAGATGGCTATAACGACATTGCAAAAAAATATGGCGTAGATAAATACACTAAATGTTTTGGTTACAATTGTCGTTCAATGGTAATTTTTACAACTGAAGCAGGTAACGGGTTAGAAGTAAAAACATTCATGCAGCAAGAAATGATTAAGCGTGGCATATTATGGGCTGGTTTCCATAATATGTGTTTCAGTCATACCGATGCGGATATTCAATACACGCTAAGTGTCTATGAAGAAGTTTTGCCGCTTTTAAAACAAGCTATTGAATCGAACACAGTGGCAGAAAAATTGCGCGGTAAAGTTTTAGAAGCAGTATTTAGAAAAACAACGAGTTATAATATTAAACCTAAGCTGCAACCAGCTTAAGCTGCAAAAGTTAAATTTTTATTTCAAACAGAATAGGGCGCAATATGCACCCTATTTTTTTTTGAAATATTTTTCACAACAATTTTATTCTATAAACCTTCACATTATCGCATCAATATAAAAGCCTGCATAAAGTATCTGATTCTAAAATTACTTAAAATATTTTTATAAACTTTTTCATTGGATAATTAAACAAAAAGTGAATCATGTTTTATTTTACAAGCACAGACCTAATAATTTTTAGTTGCAATCAGGAGTTTTAAAAATTCGATTAAGAGTGCTTCACTTAAAAATAAAGCACTCTTTTTATTTGAAAGAAAAATATTTTTTAGTTTTAAGAATTGAATTGATATCAAATTTGGATTCTCAGTTAAAAAAAATAGAAATTAATTTTTTTTTATTTTCCATAACTTTAAATTTGAGTTCTCGTTAATGATTAAATTGCTTTTTTAGCTTAATTGAATAGTAAAAATTCCTGTTCAGTCTTCACTCTTTCCATTATCTTCTTAACAAAAAGTCTCACAGAATTTAATTTTACGGATTTCTTTAAAATACATCTGCATTCGGAATAAAAATTGCTCAAAACAACTTTTTTTAGAACGTCCCAAAATTTATTTTGCATTTTTTATTACTTTTTTTTCAAGAAGGCTTGCACAGTAATAAAACGTGTATTACTTTTGCATCGCTTTAAGGAACAATGGTAGAAAATAAAGATTTTCACCCTAACTAATTGGGCAAGTTCATTGACATTGATGGAATAGAAGAAACAGATTTTGTTTAGGGTTTCGAATAATATTTGGGATTTTAGATGGGATTATAGTTTATG
>JAYVNP010000066.1:0-15203 GCA_043758385.1 Saprospiraceae bacterium | reverse complement strand
TTTACAAAAAAGACGGCCACCGCAATTTTCGACCGAGCGGCAGCCATTATTAACTAACTTAAAAATGCAAAAGTAATGAAAAAAATTAAAAAACGACGACGAAATTAGGGCAATGCTCCAATGCGATTGCCGCACACCAGATTTGTAAACCTTTCTGTGTGTATCCTGCTGTTTCGTTGTTATCTAAACGTTATTTTATTGGTTTTACAACCGTGTTGTAGTGTAACTGCAACGCATAGGGCTTTATTTTTTTACTTTTTAAATAATACTTTCAATGACACAGTTTGCACACAGTTTGCGCGCCTACGCACTTAAAGGTTTTGCCTCAGTTATTTTTTCAATAACTATTTGTACTTCCGTAATGGCTCAATACACCAATTTTAGAAAAAGCGTTGACATCACCGATTTTAAAAAATGGGAAGTAAGCCTTGATGTAAAACCGCTTTTCAGAAGTGATGCGCCGTATAATATCATGGTTAAAAAGCATATTGACGAACGCAGAACTTGGAGATTAATTTTAGGAGCCTCTAACTTTAGTAATCAGAAGGTTGTGTATAGTGCCGGGAGTATTGATTATGATACTACTAAACTTCCTAACCCAATTGGAACTTCAGTTTACCCACAATCTAACCAGACCACAAATACTACGTATTTTAGTATCAAGGTTGGCTACCAAGTAGAGTTGGAGAGAATGGATAGGATAGCAATTTATTCAGCTTCGGATTTAGGTTTAGCGTACTTTAATCAAAGTTCTGATGCTTCAAGCCCTAATAATACTGTTCAAGGTTATATTTATCCTGCTAATCCTTTTAATGGTGTGCCAAGTGTTGCTTCCGATTTTACGACTCTCTCAACGTTCAGTTTAACTCAATCTTTGGGTTTAAAGTTTCCGTTAAACCGTCGTTTTTCTTGCAGTTTAGAGACTTCGATTAGTGCGCAATATGTTAGGTCTAACAATAAAATTTGGAAGCTTTTAAGAGCGGGAACTATAAACCCTGCTATCGCTCCAGAAACTCAGATCCAAATTTTTGAAGGTCACCAGTTCAATTTTATTCTAACGCCCGTAATGGGTTTATTTATTAATTATTATTTCTAAATTTTTAAAAATTTCAACATGAAAAATATCTTTTCATCCTTATTTTTTATTTTTTCAACTGTCTTATTATTTGGACAGCAACCAACAGTATCGATTTCTTGTAACAATACAAGTTGCTTTAGTCCTAATCCATGTGGAACAGCTGCATCATATCATGCGACTATCAATGATGGTGCATTCGGGAGTTATACAAGAACAATCCAATGGATTCCATCAGCAGACAATCAAAGTGTTTCAGGTCAAGGAACACCTGATTATACAGTTGCATGGCTTAATACTACAAATGCAGAAAGTATACAAGTAACCGTGACTTATACCGATAATACCTCTACGCAAAAAGCATCTGTTTCAAATCAAAAAGGTGTAACAGTAAAATATATTGGTTCACTTACTTCCATGAGTTTGAGCGGTGGCGTTTCTGCAAATCCATCAAATGGGAGTTCGTTATCAGTACCCTGTGGTTCTCAATCATTAACCATTAGTGTTGCTACGCCTGCAACGAATCCGGCTACTGGTGTAATTTACAATTGGTCACTACCTTCAGGTTGGAGTGGTACTTCAACTTCAAATTCAATTAATGTGACAACAAATGCTGGAGGTGGTGGCAATGTATCAGTTATAGCAATACGATCTGATGGTACTTGTAATTCAGATGCATATAGCTTCAGTGCAAATCGCCCACTTGCTCAACAACCTTCTATTTCAGCAATATCACCGGCGAATGACTATGCGATCTGCGTTAATGAAACTAAGTACTATAACGCTACTGCTACAAATGCAACTACCTATCGGTGGGTTATTACTCCTGAATCTGGTACATTTACTTTTTCTAATGTTATTGGTATAAACCCAACATCTTCTTCAACATTAGTTGCATACGCAAATAATGCCTGCAATGTTGAATCTACAAGCTCATCATCCTATCAAGTTTACTACGGACCTCCAACTGTAACAAATGCAACAGTCAATGGTGGACCTTTACAGTCCCCGAATTATGGAGCCAATCCATTTTGCTAAATTTATATGCGCCTGGAGCTGGCATTACATACGATTGGTCGGTGCTGCAAGGAACGGCCAATATTTATTATGATCAACCAACTTCGAATCAAGTTTCAGTATATGCTTACCCGTTTGCACGCATTAACGGCAATATAACAAACAGGTGTGGATCAACTGCTACTACTTTTTATATTTATAATTCAAGCACGGGTTTCTATGCCATGAAATCGCCGAATCCGGCAACTACTATTGTTAGTGCAACTGTTATTGCCAATGATGTACTTAAATCTGTCACATTAATAAATCATCCAACCGGAACAATTGCGCGTCAATTTGTAGTAAGAGCTACAACAAATGCAAAAGTACACAAACAGGATAAAGACATTAGCTTCGATGTAGATGATTTGCCACGTGGTATTTATTTTTTGAATTTTATTTTTGAAGGCAATAAGACGCTAACAGAACAGATAAGACTGAATTAATATTTTGAAGAAAAAAGTGCAAATCCCGATAGTTTTCGATCAGAAAGCTATTGGGATTTTTGTGTTAATCTTTAAAAATAATTTTGAAAAGATTATATCGGATGTTTCTTACATTCTAATTCCAAGTACAACAGTTTTGATGAGCAAAATTCAGGCTTCTAAATTGAAAGAAAATAATTTAGTGTTGCGTAATATTTCGCTCTCATCAGGTGTATATTTGTACAAGTGTCGCACAAATAATAATAATAATTTAGTTTCGGGTAAAATTATTATAAGTGTTAATTAAAGGCACTGATAATTAATTTATGCAACCTTTAGCAGAGCGCATGCGCCCAACAAATTTGGATGATTATTTGGGACAAAAACATTTGGTCGGAAAAAATTGTGTATTGCGCAACGCGATTGAAAACGACGCTATTCCTTCCATGATTTTATGGGGACCGCCTGGTGTTGGTAAAACAACACTCGCTAATGTCATTGCACAAACTACCAAGCGCGCTTTTTTTTCACTCTCTGCCATAAATGCCGGTGTAAAAGATATTCGCGAAACGATTGAGGAAGCTAAGCGCCGAACGTTTTTCAATGCTCGCAATCCGATTTTATTTATTGATGAAATTCATCGGTTTTCAAAATCGCAACAAGATTCTCTGCTCGGTGCTGTTGAACGGGGAGTAGTTACGCTTATTGGTGCCACAACCGAAAATCCAAGTTTTGAGGTTATCTCGGCTTTACAATCGCGCTGCCAAGTGTATGTTTTAAAAGATATTCCAGAAGCTGAATTAATATTTCTTGTTCATAAAGCCGTTGAAACGGATGAAATTCTTTCAACAAAAAAAATAAAAATTAGTGAAATGAATGCGTTGTTGCGCGTGAGTGGTGGCGATGCGCGAAAACTTTTAAATGCTGTTGAAATTGTTTGCGAATTTGCGCCGTTAAAAATTTCGGATGAACTTGATTTTGAAATAACAGATGAAGTCGTCTTAAATATTATTCAGCAAAATTTAGCGCGTTACGATAAATCAGGTGAGCAGCATTACGATATAATTTCGGCATTTATAAAATCTATTCGCGGTAGCGATCCGAACGCAGCTGTGTATTATTTAGCGCGAATGTTGGCAGGCGGTGAAGACGTTATGTTTATTGCGCGCAGATTATTAATTCTGAGTGCAGAAGATATTGGTCTGGCAAACCCAAACGCTATTTTATTAGCACAATCAACTTTTCAAGCAGTGCATACTATCGGTATGCCTGAAGCAAGAATAATTCTTTCAGAATGTGCTATCTATTTGGCAACTTCGCCAAAAAGTAATTCGGCTTACATGGCAATAGAAACAGCAATGAAATTAGTTAACGAAACGGGTGATTTAAGTGTGCCTTTGCATTTGCGCAATGCACCAACTACTTTAATGAAAAACTTAAATTACGGCAAAGATTATAAATACGCCCACAATTACGATGCGCATTTCGCTGACCAAGAGTTTTTGCCTGAAAGTATTACTAACACAACGCTTTATTTTCCCGCTCAAAACGTTTCGGAAAATAAAGCGCGTGAAGTATTACGAATGCAGTGGAAAGAAAAATATGGTTATTAAACAATCCTGCACGGAATTACAGCATCTTCGTCTAAAGAATAAACGGCACACGTTCTGTGATAACCATCGGCAATAATCACTTTTTCGTTCGCAGAATCACGCACTAATAAAATAGGGGAGAGGCTAATCTCTTTTTTAATTTTTTTCAGGTCTGCTGTTAGATGAGTATTATCGCCTGGTAAAACTAATAATTGCGAAGCGCGCAAAATATCTTTGGCTTTAAACGATGCAGCTTCGGCTGCTTTTAATTTTTCTACTAATACAGAAGCTGCTGCATCTGCATACAGTAAACGCAAATAAGAAAGCGCAGCTGGAAAATCGTGAACTTCTGGTGCGTCAAGCCATTTAATGGCGGGCATATTTTTCATAATTAATTTTTTCTAAGTAAGATTTTTAAAATTTTTATAATGACGTTTGGTAGCTTTTAAGATGCATTTTTCGGCAAATTAATTTTCAACTTTTATAAAGCTATAAGAGCAATAGAAAATATCGAATAGTATGTCGTTGATCCTCAATGAATTTTTTTTCTTAAATCTAAAGTTGATTTACTAAATAATATCGCGAAGTTAAAAATAAAAACTTTAATTTCACAAATCTATCAGAAATTAATGGAAAATTAACTGTCAATGAATTAATTTTAACGGATTTTTTAACATCTTTTTTGGGATTAATCATTGTAAAAAGTGGTGGCTTTATTTTGAATAATATTTAGAACTTAACAAATTTTTTATGAAAAAAGTACTTTTACTCGCACTTTTAGTTTTTTCAACAATGTTTTTGAGTGCGCAAGACAGACCGCTCGGGAAATCGTTCGCAACACGTAGCGAAGTGATGGCACAAAACGGAATGGCTTGCACATCGCATCCGTTAGCCACACAAGCAGCTATTGATATTTTGCGAAAAGGGGGTAGTGCAGTTGATGCTGCTATTGCTGCTAACGCTGTGCTTGGTGTAGTTGAACCACACGTTAATGGTATTGGTGGCGATTTATACGCCATTGTGTATGAAGCTAAAACGGGTAAACTGCACGGATTAAATGGTTCAGGTCGTTCGCCTTATTCACTCACATTAGATACTCTAAAAAAACGCGGACTAAAATTTTTGCCGCCTCTCGGCAATTTACCGATTAATGTACCTGGTTGTGTGGATGCATGGTTTACACTTCATGGAAAATTTGGCAAGAAAAAAATGAGCGAAAACCTCAGTTATGCCATACAATATGCCAGAGAAGGTTATGGCGTTGCTGACGAGGCCTCAACGGCGTTTAATCGTTTTGCGAATACGTTTAAAAATTATCCTGATGCGCTGGCTATTTTCACGCCAAATGGTAAAACACCGCGACGTGGCGATATTCGTAAAAATCCAGCGTTAGCCAATACTTTATCGCGACTTGCGAACGAAGGGCGCGATGTTTTTTATAAAGGTGCGATTGCACACACTATAGACTCATTCTTCAAAAAACAGGGCGGTTTTTTAAGTTATGAAGATTTAGCCGCGCACAATTCGGATTGGATAACACCTGTCAGTATAAATTACAGAGGTTATGATGTTTTTGAATTACCGCCGAACGGTCAAGGTATTTGTGCCTTGCAAATGCTCAATATTTTAGAAGGTTTCGATTTTTCTAAAATACAATATGGTTCACCGGAACACGTACATTTATTCGTTGAAGCCAAAAAATTAGCTTTTGAAGACCGCGCTAAGTTTTATGCAGATTCTGCGTATATGCAGCCCGGTATTATTCCAAAATTACTTTCAAAAAAATATGCCGACGCGCGCAGAAAACTCATTAATTTAGATCGTGCAGCCGTTACAGTGGATGCAGGAAATCCGAATTTGAAAGAAGGCGATACGATTTATTTAACAGTGGCAGATGGTGAAGGCAATATGGTTTCGCTCATTCAATCTAACTATCGCGGCTTTGGTTCAGGTATGGCGATTGAAAGTTTAGGTTTTATGTTTCAAGATCGCGGACAGCTTTTTACCTTAGAAGAAAATCAACCGAATACTTATGCACCACATAAACGTCCGTTTCACACCATTATTCCAGCTTTTGTAATGAAAGATGGCAAACCTTGGATGAGCTTTGGCGTGATGGGCGGTAGTTTTCAACCCCTCGGACACACAGAAATTTTGATGAACATGATTGATTTTGGTATGAATGCACAAGAAGCCGGAGATGCTCCGAGGATTGATCATTCAGGAAGTAGTGAACCGACAGGCGAAAAGTTTGAACGCGGTGGTGGCACGGTATATCTCGAATCTGGTTTTGCTTTCGAGACTATTCGCGCATTAATGAATAAAGGACATAAAATTGGTTGGCAATCGCCAGGCGCTTACGGTGGGTATCAAGCTATTCGCTACGACGCTGCGACTAAAATGTATTTCGGTGCGAGTGAGTCAAGAAAAGATGGCGGTAGTGCTGGGTTTTAAAATTTTTTAGTGAAGGAAATAGTTTATTTTTGTTTAAATTAAATTTGTATAACCGGTACTGTTATAAAACTTGCTGAAACCTAAATAGGGACGAAAAGCGAAAATCAATGTAGAACGGAATTAACATCAATAACAAAAAACTAAAATCACGTACTTTTAAAACTTTCTTCTTAACACTTTAAACTTCAATTATGGCAACTTTAGACGGTAATTACATTGACCCAACAAATATTTCGGCGCGCGAAACAGGTATTCGTTGGGGATTAATTTTAGGATTAGTGAGTTCAATTGTAAGCCTAATAATGTATTTTACAGGCATCATGGAATCTGGAAAATCCTCTTGGCTTTCTTTTTTCGCTTCAATTACACCTATTTTGGTTTGCATTTATTATGCGCAAGTGCAACATCGCGATAATGAATTAGGCGGATTTATGAGTTTAGGCCGGGCAGTAACCGTTGCGCTTTGGGTTGGACTCATAGCAGGATTAATTGCTTTAGCGTTTAGTTTTTTCTTTTTTAGTTTTATAATGAAAGATTTTGCCAGCGTTGTAATGAATAGAGCTGTTGAAAATGCAGAATCGAGTGGACAAGATGCAGATAAAGTTCGATCTGGAATGGAAATGATGAAATGGATGTTTAATCCGGGCGTAATGAGTTTATTCACATTGTTTGGAACATTAGTTTATGCACTTCTCGGTGGTTTAATTGTAGGTCTATTTACCAAACGCGAATCATCAAAACCTTTTTAAGTTTAAAAAAAAATGCGGAATGCCGATGATTGCAACATATTTGCTCTAAATTGAGTAAATATGTTGTACTTATCGAAATTTAAAAACATGACCGATTCCGAATTTGAATACGATATATCCGTTGTTATCCCACTTTTAAATGAAGAAGAATCTCTTCCGGAATTAGCGACATGGATAGACCGAGTGATGACTACCCATAAATTCAAATACCAAATTGTTTTCGTAGATGATGGCAGTAAAGATAAATCGTGGCAAGTCTTACAAAATTTAGCAAAGAATAATACCGCCATTAGTGCCATAAAATTTAGAAGAAATTATGGTAAATCTGCTGCATTAAATACAGCTTTTCAAGTTGTTACAGGTGAAGTTATAATTACGATGGATGCCGATTTGCAAGATTCCCCTGATGAAATTCCGGCACTCTATAATTTAATTGTAAAAGACAATTACGATTTAATCTCCGGTTGGAAAGAAAAGCGATACGATCCATTGAGCAAAACGATTCCGACTAAATTATTTAATTGGGCTACGCGCAAACTGAGTGGTATTGAACTAAATGATTTCAACTGCGGTTTGAAGGCTTATAAAAATTCGGTGGTCAAAAGCATTGAAGTATACGGCGAAATGCACCGGTACATTCCGGTTTTAGCGAAGTGGTCGGGTTTTACGCGCATCGGTGAAAAAGCTGTGCAACACCAAGCGCGAAAATACGGCGTTTCAAAATTTGGTTGGGAGCGATTCGTCAATGGCTTTTTAGATTTACTCTCAATCACTTTTGTTGGGAAATTTGGCAGAAGACCGATGCACTTTTTTGGTACTTTCGGATTATTAATTAGTGTTGTTGGATTTTTTTCTGCAGCTTACGTTGGCTTTACAAAACTTTACAGATTGGCAAATGGCATGGAAACGGTTTTAGTTACAAAAATGCCGTCGTTTTATATTGCGCTTACGATGATGATTATGGGAACAATTTTATTCGTAACAGGTTTCTTAGCCGAGATGATTGCGCGAAATGCACCGAATAGAAATTTATACGTTATTGAAAAAACGATTTAGTTTTTAGTTGGTGGTTGTTAGTTTCGAGATTAACAACGAACAACGAAAAACGAAAAACGAAAAACGAAAAACTAAATAATGCGCTACACTAAAACAACGCTTCAAAATTTAGAAGAAATTTTGAAAACATTGGGTTACGCTATCCGATACGAGAAAGGAAATTTTCAATCGGGCTATTGCCTTGTACAAGATAAAAAAATTATTGTAATCAATAAATTTTTTGAGATGGAAGCGCGCATAAATGCACTCGTTGAAATATTAAACACCATTGATTTTCAGATTTCACTATTTGATGAGCGATTACAAAAGTTTTTAAAAAACTTAGGCTACGAAAGTATTGATGTTCCGAAAATTTAAAAACTATTAAAAAAAGGTTTGAACTTTTAATGCGTTCAAACCTTTTTAACCAAATTTAACAAACAAAAACTTATTTATTTTTCTTTTGGATTTTACTATGCTTGATGCCATAAGTAAAATAAAAAACAAAACCGATGAGCAACCAAACAACGAGGCGCGACCAATTGGCAACACCTAATCCGTAAATCATTAGAGCACACGCTGCAATACCAAGAATTGGAACTAATGGCACCCAAGGAGTTTTAAAAGGACGCGGTGTATCCGGATTTGTTCTGCGCATAATAATAATGCCGATGCACACTAAAACAAATGCAAACAAAGTTCCGATACTTACCATATCGCCAACAATATTACCTGGAATGAAAGCTGCAAAGAGCGATACGAAAACCAAAAATAATTGATTGGAACGAAAAGGTGTTTTATATTCCGGATGTAATTCGGAAAAGACTTTCGGTACTAATCCATCTTTCGACATCGAATAAAATACGCGCGATTGACCTAACAACATCACCATTATAACAGATGAAAAACCAAACAAAATCGCGACAGTTACAAATTTAGCGAGCCAACCAAAACCGGGCATGTGGTTCTGAATGGCGTTGGAAACGGCTGCTTCACCGGCTGCGCCTTGAAATTCGCTATAATGGGCAATGCCTGTTAATACGTGCGAAAACAAAACATACAGCACGGTGCAAATTACTAACGAACCTAAAATACCAATTGGCATATCGCGTTTTGGATTTCGCGCTTCTTGTGCCGTAGTAGAAACGGCATCGAAACCAATGAAAGCAAAAAATACGATACCTGCTGCGGCAACAATTCCCCAAAAACCACCTTCAACAGGTTTTATAAAAATCTTTGTAACGCCATCAACAACTGCAGAAGATGTACCTTCTGTAGGAATATATGGTATATGATAAGACGGATTGATAAAACCCCATCCAAAAATAATAACTAATAAAACAATGATGACTTTCACAACCACAATAACACCATTTAAAGAAGCTGATTGTTGAATACCGCGAATGAGAACCCACGTTAAAACACTCAGAATAAATAAAGCTGGTAAATTAATCATGCCGTGTTCTAAAACTGTGCCTTGCGCATCTTTTAAAACCTCGAATGGTGAATGACTAAATTTATACGGTACTACCCAAGCGGGTCCGATAAAATATTCTAAAAATTTATTAAAATATTCCGACCAAGCAATTGAAACGGTTGCTGCGCCAAGTGCATATTCTAAAACTAAATCCCAACCAATAATCCAAGCAATAAATTCGCCCATTGTTGTATATGAATACGTGTAGGCAGAACCTGCAATCGGAATCATAGATGCAAATTCTGCGTAGCATAAACCGGCAAACGCACAACCCACAGCACCTAATAAAAAAGCGTAAGACACTGACGGACCCGCATGAAATGCAGCAGCCGAAGCGGTACGAACGAATAAACCTGCACCAATAATTGCACCGATACCAATGAGCACTAAATTAGTTGCGCTGAGTGTGCGTTTGAGTTGACTCGTTTCCGATTCGTGTAATAATTCGCTTAATGGTTTTCGTAACCACAGATTAGCCATAGGTAATTTTTTTTGTAAATCTATTGAATTTAATGTTTAAAGTAATTTTGCGTTTCAATTCAAACGCTAATATATTCCATCTGAAAATTTTTTGTACACAAATAAGAATGTGTTTTAAATAATTTTTACAAAAGAATATAATTTTTGTTCAAAAAAGGCTTTTGCAAACTTTTTTTTGAAAAAATAAAAATAATTTGCTTCTCTACGAAAAAAAACGTAGATAAAATTTGCAAGTACGAATTCGTTCGTATATCTTTGTTTAAAATTACGAAACAATTCGTACAGTATTTCAAAATTTTAAAAATTAGACAATATGCAGTTAAATAAATTTCCGCCGCCAACCGATTCCGAGTTAGAAATTTTACAAGTTTTATGGCAACAACAACCCTGCACTATTCGCGAGGTGAACGATAAAATAAATTTCAATCGTGGCGTAACCGCTAAAGAAGTGGGTTACACGACGACTTTAAAATTTATGCAGATTATGCTCGACAAAGGTTTTGTGCGCCGCGAAGTAAACGAACGTATACACACTTATTACGCTGTTTTAGAAGAGCGCGATACACAAAATCAATTACTCGAAGGATTTATGAATGCTGCTTTTCGGGGCTCGGCAAGTTCATTAGTAATGAGTGCACTCGGCAGTTCGGAAACAACGGCCGAAGAGCTTCAAGAAATAAAAAAACTCATTGCGCAACTCGAAAATAATAAATAAAATTTTAAAACTTCACGCTTAAAGTTGAAATTATGTCACGCATCCTCTCTCCCAATTTAGAATATGCCTTAGGATGGACAGTTGTTCACTCACTTTGGCAAGCAACAGCCATTTCTCTATTCATTGCTATTTTAATGATTGCTCTGCGCAAACACAGCGCGCAAACACGTTACGTTGTAAGTTGTGCGGGTTTATTCACAACTTTATTAGCATCAGTAGCCACTTTTTGTTTTTATTTTGAATTTAGAAGCACCACACAAACAGCGCACTATTTGGCGCGCACCCGCCTAATTCATTCAATTGTTACTGACACGCGACAATTATTAAACGCTGATTTGCGAATCAGCTTTCAAGATTATTTCAATCAGCATTTGCCACTCATTGTTTCAGTTTGGTTAATGGGTGTTGCACTTTTTGCTTTGCGTTTGCTCAGTGGTGTTTCATACATTGCCTATTTAAAACGTTATCGCAATTCACCAATGCTCGGCGATTGGCAAGCACGCGTAGAATATTTGAGCGAACAACTGGGCGTAAATAAAGCTGTTGAAATTTTAGAATCGGCACTTGTTAAAACGCCGATGACAATTGGTGCACTCAAACCCATAATTTTATTTCCGATTGGTGCGGTTACGTATTTAAGTGTTGAACAAATGGAAGCCATTTTAGCGCACGAACTCGCACACATTAGTCGGAACGATTATTTTTTCAATATTCTGCAAAGCATCGTCGAAATAATTTTTTATTTTCATCCGGCTGTTTGGTGGCTTTCAAACACTATCAGAAACGAGCGTGAAAATTGTTGCGACGATATAGCCGTTTCGGTATCAGGTAATTCTTTGAGCTACGCAAAAGCACTTGTGAATTTGCAAGAACTACACTCACACAGTCCGATGCTAGCCATGGGATTCTCAGGTAAAAACTCCAAAAATCAATTACTCAATCGCGTGAAGCGTTTATTAAATCAACCGCAAACAAATTCGAACTTTGTGGAAAAATTAGTAGCAACAGGTTTTTTATTAATCGTTTTTGCGTTTACATCTATTCATGAAACGCGCGCTAAAAATATTGCTGCGGCTAAAATGATTCAAAATAATAAAATTGCTGAAGTGCAGAAAACTCCAAAACGCACTAATAATTATAAAGATGGTTTAGGTACATTCACCTACGTTGACGATAAAGAAGTTGTAAAATGGCAAATGCGCGATGGTGAAATTGTTCAACTCAATATAAATGGTAAAGAAATTTCGGGAGCGGAGTTTCCAAACTATCATGCCTCGTTGAAAAGATGGAAAACTTCTATCCCGGAATTAATAACCGATTCTTTGCCGAATCATACGGTATCAAATAATCTTTCAGCATTAACTTTTAGGGATGGTAAAAATAAATACGATTATATTATTGAAAATGGCGAAATAACGCATTTAAACGTGAATGGTAAAGTTATTCCTCATTCAGAATTTGGAAAATATAAAGAATTTTTAGAAAAAGGTGACGCATTTTATCCTAAATCTCCACCTATTCCACCCATGCCTCCAACTCCGCCGCCTGTTCCACCCACACCTCCAACTCCGCCAAAAAGTTTTTCGATGAATAGTTGGTATTCTGATAATAATTCTAATGACTCAATGGCAGCTGTTTCCAAAAGATTGACTGAAAGAACTCTTAGAATTGCCAACGAATCTCTTAAAAATTTGCACATAAATTTGAATGGCGATAACGGCGACGAAGCTGAACAAAAATGCAATCCATGCGATGAGGAGCGTTCAGAACTAAAAAATGAACTTAAAGATTTAATTAATAGAGCGCAACAATTCGATACAGATGATGCCAAAGACGCTACTTTTTACAAAAAAATGGCAACACAGTTGAAAGAAATAAAAATGAAGTTAAACAACACGAATATTCAAAACGGTGAGGTAAATCAGATCAGAAAAGAAATGCGACAAGTGCGCGAACAGTGTGACGATTTTGATGATAGTTCAGATGATTTGTACCCGAATAAAAAAACAAAATACGGATGGCAAGCAGGTTTTGAAGCAGAACTTTTGAAAGATGGATTTATTAAAGATGCTAATCACTATTCAATTCGGATGTACTCAGGTGATGATGAAATAGCAATTAATGGAGAGCGCAAAAGCAGACAAGTTTTTTTGAAATACCAAGCACTGTATGAGCAATTAACGGGTAGTAAATTGCGAAGAGCGAACCATATTGAGTTTTCAAAAGAATAACATATCAGTTTGTACACAATATTTTTTAAAATTTAAAATTAAAAATCATGTCAAAATTAGTAGCAATTTGTTTTTTTTTATTGGATTTAGCTTTTTTTCCTTACAGTAAAATAAGCGCGCTCAATTTTGAGGGTCCGAAAATGAACCTTTACTATCTTGATTTGAAAATAGCTTCAACGGATAGCACACCCGAAAAAGAAAAGCGTGTACAATTAGAAGTTAAAAACGGCGAAATTACGCGATTAAATATTGATGGTAAAGAAGTTCCGAAAAGTGAATACGGCAATTATAAAGAATATACGCAGCAAAACGGCGATAACATTATGCTTTTAAAATCGGATAAAAAGAAAATGATTATCCAAAAAAACTTTAACTCTGGTACCGATATTTCGATGAATGACGAAAAAGAAGTGATACCAACCGATGGACAAAACCAAAATGTAAGAGTAATTAAACGAAATGGTAAAACGATGGTGTTTACAGTTCCACCTATTCCGCCTGTTCCACCTATTCCGCCGATGCCACCGATGAAACCTTTTAAATTTAATTTTAAAAATAAATTCCACTTCCACAATGGTGACGAAAATTGCGAACCATGCACAGAAGAACGTGCTGATTTGAAAAATGAACTTAAAGATGTTATTGAAGAGTTAAGCAACTTTGATACTGAAGATGCTAACGATGGGGCTTTTTATAATAAAAAAGCGACTCAGATTAAAGACATCAAGAAACGATTAAACAATGTTGACATCAAGAGCGATGAAATAAATAAAATTCGTAAGGAAATTCAACAAATTCGTGAAGACATGGACGATTTTGACGACTCTGGCGATTTATACCCAAACAAGAAAACTAAATACGGTTGGCAATCCGGTTTTGAGCAGGAACTTCTGAAAGATGGTTTAATTAAGTCTGCAAAAAAGTATTACGTAAAAATGAATTATGCCGAAGGAAAATTAGAAGTTGGTACACCGAATGAAACACAAAACGGTGCTGATATAGACGAGAAAGAATATTCTGGCGAAAGATTTTTGAAATACAAACGCTTATACGAACAACTTACAGGTAGTAAGTTGCGCCGCGCAAAAGAAATTGAGTACAACAAGGATTAATTTCGTTGTTTCGACAAATCGAAGATTCCCTGAAATCTTCGATTTGTTGATGGTTGTTCGTTCGTTTGTTACCCACTTACGAACAACTATCAACTATCAACTATCAGCGAAACACCATTTCATGCAACCTTTCATTTTTTTTCCACTCTTTGTAATTATAATCCCTTAATCCAAAATTAATTCTTCCAATTCTAAAATAAATTATTATGAATTCACAAAAATTCATCTGGCATTGCATTGCTTTGATGTTACTTACTACAACTTTTTTAAGTTTAAAAGCGCAAACAATTTCTGGAATTGTAAACGAAGCAACAAATAAACCTGCAATTTTTGCTTCAGTGGCATTGTATAATGCCAAAGATACAACTTTGGTAAAAGGCGCAGCAACCGATGACGCCGGTAAATTTGAATTTACTAACACAACTTCTGGCAAATATTTTATCACTGCCAGTTTTGTAGGCTTTGTTAATACCAATTCAAAAGTTTTTGATTTCGATGGTAAAAATTATTCTGTTGAGTTGCTCACGCTCAAAAAAGCAGAAAATAATTTGAAAGAAGTAACGGTAACGAGCACTAAACCTTTGATAGAAGTCAAAGCGGATAAATTGATCGTTAATGTGGAAGGCAGTATTAATTCAACAGGTTACAATGCGTTGGAGTTATTGCAAAAAAGTCCGGGCGTTCAAGTTGATAAAGATGATAATGTTTTGGTGCAAGGCAAACAAGGCGTAAAAATTTATATTGATGGTCGTCCTTCGCCGTTAGCCGGTAGAGATTTAGCGGCGACTTTAAAAAGTATGAA
>JAYVNP010000065.1:0-5157 GCA_043758385.1 Saprospiraceae bacterium | reverse complement strand
TATTTGTGGCGCGCAAGGGTGATACGATAGACGAGCAAATGGTTAAATTTAACAAAAAACAAGGCGTAAAAGAGCTTGTCAAAGATTTAACACCGCCTCTGGTTTTTCGTTTGGCAAAAAAAGTTATGGGTTCTGAAAATTAAACAAATATGCTTAAATTAAAAGCGCTCACGCCGAAAGAAAAGTTTATTGAATTTTTAGGGATAACTTTTTTTCTCATTGTCTTTATCGGCTCTGCTTTAAAAATTTTGTTTCTATAAATCAGTCATGAGCTATAAACTTTGAGCTTCTGCTCGATTTAAGTAGCTTGTAGCGCATAACTCAAAGTTTTTAGTTTTCTACTACTTTATGCTCAGTACTTTAAATAAAATAACGACAAAACTTATTTGGGCTGAAAAATTAAATAATATTTTTGGTCTATCTCTGTTTGTAGTTTTAGGTATTGTTTACGCCTATTTAGTGAGTTACGTAGGTTTAAGTGCAGGTGTTTTAGTTATTGGTGGACTTGTTAGCGTTCCAGTTTTATTGGCTTGCATGGCAAATCCACAATTTGGTGTTGCTTTCACGCTCGGAATTTCTTTTTTAGTACAACTTATCGGTAAATATACAGAAGCACCGATTGGTACATCGCTCGATGGTTTATTGGTTTTAATGATGTGCGGTATTTTTATTGCGCAAATCAGAACAAAAAATTGGTCGTTCGCCAAAGATCCTATTTCAACGTGGCTAATTATTTGGGTTTTTTATAATATTTTTATTCAAGCATTAAATCCTTGGCAAGAATCTAAATTGGCATTTTTATTTACTGTCAGAAGTTTAGCCGTTCTAAATTTACTGTATTTTATTGCCTGTTATGCTTTCAGTTCGCTTTCAAAAATAAAATGGATGCTCCATTTTACGGTGGGTCTGGCAGCCGTAACCGCAATTTACGGATTAAAACAAGAATTTATTGGATTTTCAGAAGCAGAAAAAGCGTGGATTTATTCTGACCCGGAACGTTTTCAACTTTTTTTTCAATGGGGAAGAATGCGCACATTTTCTTTATTCAATGATGCGATGACTTACGGCATTATGATGACCTACATGGGTCTGTTCTGTTTTATTTATGCTACTGCACCCATAAAAAATTTAAAAAGAATAATTCTCATTGCTGTCGGGACTCTCATGCTTATTTCAACAGCTTACACAGGCACACGCACCTGTTACGTACTTATTCCTCTCGGATTTGCTTTTTATGCACTGATGAAATTGAACCGAAACGTTCTGATAACGACGCTTGTGTTTATAATTTTAGGTGCAGGTTTGGTTTTAAAATCTACCTCAAACGCCGTTGTGTATCGTATTCAATCGGCTTTTAAACCTTCGGAAGATGCCTCAGTGCAAATTCGATACTACAACCAAAAGCGTATCAGACCCATGATTTATGCGCATCCGATTGGTTATGGTCCAGGAAGTACGGGTTTGTGGGCACGCAGATTTACACCCAATAGTTTTTTAGCCAGTTTTGCGCACGATAGTTATTATGTGCGTCTCGCCGTAGAAGAAGGAATTATCGGTATGGTGCTGTATATGATTTTACTTTTTACAGTGCTTCGGCGCGCGCTGTATTATTATTTGCGCGTTTACGACCCAACCATCAAAACGCTTTACCTCGCTATGTTAACGTCGTTATTTATTTTAGCTGTTGCCAATTATCCACAAGAAGCAATCGTACAATTACCCACGAGTTTGGTAGCAATTATATTTTTTGCTGCTATTGTTCGGTTAAAAGATTTTGATATTATTCCTGAAGAATCAAAAATTTAGTAATTCCGTTCTAAAATAAAACTTTTACTGCATTTTACAATTGTAATAATTGTAGTTTTGTGACGATAAACTACGTTTAAAATTTTTCCATAAAATCAACCCACATGATAATTGGTGTACCTAAAGAAATAAAGTCTAACGAAAACCGCGTAGCATTAACACCCGCCGGCGCAAATGAACTTGTTAAAAGAAACCACTCCGTTTACATACAAACTAATGCAGGAGCTGATTCTGGTTTTGAAGATGAAGAATATGTTTCTGTCGGCGCTAAAATTTTACCTACTATCGAAGCCGTTTACGCGATGGCTGAAATGATTGTGAAAGTAAAAGAACCTATTGCGCGGGAATATCCGCTCATAAAAGCGCACCATTTGTTGTTTACTTACTTTCATTTTGCATCCAGTGAGCCATTAACGCATGCTATGATTGAAAGTGGTGCGGTGTGTTTAGCTTACGAAACTGTTGAACTCAGCGATAGAAGTTTACCGCTTTTAGTTCCGATGAGCGAAGTGGCAGGTAGGATGGCAATTCAAGAAGGAGCAAAATTTTTAGAACGTCCGATGGGTGGTCGGGGTGTTTTACTCGGCGGTGTGCCAGGTGTTCCACCTGGTAAAGTTTTAGTTCTTGGTGGTGGGATTGTTGGAACGCAAGCAGCAAAAATGGCAGCAGGTTTGGGCGCGCAAGTAACTATTTTAGACGTAAATCTTTCGCGTTTGCGTTATTTAAGCGATATTATGCCTGCTAATGTTACTACAGAATTTTCGAGTGATTACAATATTAAAAAACTTATTGCTACACACGATTTAATTATAGGTGCAGTTCTTATTCCAGGCGCAAAAGCCCCACATCTCATTCGCCGTGATATGCTAAAACTTATGCGTAAAGGCACGGTTATGGTTGATGTTGCGGTTGATCAAGGTGGATGCTTTGAAACAACTCATGCCACCACGCACGATAACCCGATTTATGTTATTGACGATGTTATTCATTATTGCGTCGCAAATATGCCGGGTGCAGTACCTTACACTTCAACTATTGCTTTGACGAACGCAACGCTTCCATATATGATTCAATTAGCCGATAAAGGTTGGGAAAAAGCGTGCGCTGACAGAAAAGACTTACGTCATGGTTTAAATATCGTGGAGGGTAAAATAGTCTATAAAGGTGTCGCGGAGGCTTGGAATTTACAACTCCATAGTAATGTTTAACGGGATAAAGCACAATTTAGAGTCTCCATCACAACTAATAAATATGGTTATTCAACAAAAACACAATAGAGCGGATTATCTTATCGGACTGGAGGATGCTTATGGTGCGCATAATTATCATCCGTTACCTGTTGTTTTGAATAAAGGCGAAGGTGTTTTTGTGTGGGACATAAACAATAAAAAATATTTCGATTTTCTTTCGGCTTATTCAGCCGTTAACCAAGGGCATTGCCATCCACGCATTATTGGTGCGCTTATTCAGCAAGCTCAAAAACTTACGTTGACTTCGCGCGCATTTTATAACGACCAGTTGGGTGAATACGAAAAATATATTACGCAATATTTTGGTTTTGATAAAGTGCTGCCGATGAACACAGGCGTTGAAGGCGTTGAAACAGCTTTTAAATTAGCGCGTAAGTGGGGATATGAAAAGAAAAAAATTAAAAATGAAGCTATAATAGTTGTTGCTGAAGGAAATTTTCATGGCAGAACAATGACAGCTATTTCAGCTTCGACGGATGCTTCAAGTTTTAATAATTTTGGTCCGTATGTGCCAGGTATAATAAAAGTTCCTTACGGCGATGGCGAAGCGTTAAAAAAATGTTTTGAGCAAAATGAAAACATAGTTGGGTTTTTAGTTGAACCTATTCAAGGGGAAGCAGGCGTTGTAGTTCCGCCCGCCTGTTATTTATCGGCTGTTGAAAGATTGTGCACACTGCATAATGTTTTATTTATTGCCGATGAAGTCCAAACGGGTATTGCGCGTACCGGAAAATTAATTTGTTGCCAAAATTTTAACGCCAAACCCGATATTTTAATTTTGGGCAAAGCACTTTCGGGTGGCGTTTTACCTGTTTCTGCCGTTTTAGCCAATGACGACGTAATGTCGTGCATTAAACCAGGTCAACATGGTTCTACATTCGGTGGAAATCCATTAGCGTGTGCAGTTGCAATGGCAGCTTTAGAAGTGGTTAAAGAAGAAAGTTTAGCAGAGAATGCCGAAAAAATGGGTCAAATTTTTAGGCTCAGAATGAATCTACTGAAGCAAAAATTTCCAAATCTCATTCAATCAGTGCGCGGATTGGGTTTGCTAAACGCTGTTGTTATAAATGATTCGGAACAAAGCGATACAGCTTGGAATATTTGTTTAAAATTGGCAGAAAATGGTTTATTGGCAAAGCCTACACACGGTAATATTATTCGTTTTGCGCCGCCCCTTGTTTTAACAGAAGAACAATTGCATCAATGTTGCGATATAATTGAAAAAACTTTTTTGAGTTTTAGTTAATTAGAGTAAAAATTAAGTGCGCCCGAAAAATTAATTTGAAGTGTAAAAAGGATTATTCGTAATTTACATTTCTGCGATTTCAAGGAACACAGAGATGTAAAGCCCAAATATTTTCAATTAATTCATTACTTGTGCTTAATTGGGGAAGTCCAATAATTAAAACCTTTGAAATAATGGCAATCCATTAAAATTTGAACAAACACACTTTGAACAAATGAAATTACTGCTTGCATTAATTTTAAGCGTTTTTTTCAATCAACTCAACGCGCAAAAAATTTCGATTCTTCTCACTTCGCCTGCACCCGATGCGTTCGTTTCGGTTGCGCCACTCAAGTATAATAAGGATTTTGCGTATAGTTTCACTTGGGATGATGCGTATGATGACGCTTACACTTGCGCATTTCATATTTTAAATGGCGGAAGAGTTCCTCTTAATGATGTACTTTATTCGCAATTATTTTATACAGACGGTTGCGGCAATAAAATTCCATTCAGAGGCGGTATTGCTTGGAATTCTGATAATACGCTCGGTATAGATGTTCATACAGGAAACGTGAGCGATAGAATGACTTGGAAACAACTCGACACGCTTTACGCAACTGGTTGGGATGTTTTCAATCACAGTTATTCGCATAAATCGAATGCAACACAAGTAATGACACCTACGGATTATAAAAATGAAATTATTTTAAATCCACCATCACTCTTACAAAATACAGTTGCAAAAATTGAAACTCCCATGTTTGTAGTCCCGTTTGGTGACACAAACTATGTCAATTACGCACGCAACCAAGGCTACAATGCTGTTTTCAATCAATCGGGTGATGTCATTGGTTACGGCGGATTAAACATTGA
>JAYVNP010000064.1:0-15316 GCA_043758385.1 Saprospiraceae bacterium | reverse complement strand
CACCTAAATACGATGAATAGGTTGAAAAAAGTTGTATGTAATTACCATCTCTTTTATCAGAATCCGATAAATGATTTAATTGATAAATCGGTTCGAGATAATTTCTTTTAGTTTCAAAGAAAGATTTCGATGCCGAAAATACATCGTTCTTACTTCTATCAATATCTTTTATCGTACTCAATTCAAAACTATCGGTGAAGTTGCGCGCGTCTTTATCGCAAACGAGAAGATTTTTTCCAAACGTGAGGAAGCGTATCACATAACCACGTTGTTCAAAAAAACATTGCGCCACTTGTGTAAACTTATTGCCCACAACAATTGAATACTTCGAACTGTACATTTTTTTGCCGTTAAACGTAGTTCGTTTAAATGAGTCGAGACTAAAACAAATATTTTTTTTAGGAATGGTTTGCGCTACTTTTAAGTTTTCGAGAACGCTTTGCGTGCTCAGATTTTTTTTTGTTTGATAGACTTGAATTAAATCGTACTCCATGTCTTCATTGAAATGATCTTTCGCATACAGCACGTTATCAACGAAATTTATTTTTGAATTGCTGATATTATACTTAAAACTTGTTCGCAAGGCTTTTTTTATGCTATCCACCGAAGGGTTTTTTACAATTTCTACGCCGCCACCGAGTGAAAGCGTTAATTGCAAACTATCGTTGAAGTATTTATAATAGATGTCGCCTTCAAAAGGTCGCACTTCAATGTTGGTTAAGTTTTTTTTGGGCGTGCCGCACGCCATTAAAAATAAAATACTGACGATGCCAAGAAAGTAATGCTTGAAATTCATACCATAGGGTTTTTATATTGATAACGATTTTATCAACATTTTCATTGATGCAATAGAAAAACAAAATGGTGTGTGTAAAAATAAAAAAAGCTCGTACAAGACAAACTTTTTTATTTTTTTAATGGATTACGTTGCAAACTTAGAATAATCCGAAATACTCAGTTCGGATGTACGACCGATGTATTCAACATAATTTCCGATCATCGAATCGCTAAGATTAGAATCTTTAATAACTGTTTCTTCACCAATGACGCTATTGCCTATAACGCTGTGTTCGATGATAGTATTTTTTCCGATTGAAACATAAGGACCGACGACAGAATCAATAATCGTAACGTTTTCTCCAACATAACACGGTTGAATAATTACGGAGGAACGCATTTTTGCCGTCGCAGCAATCATTGCTTCGTGTTTTTTTATATCAAGCATTCGTTTATTAGCGTGCACAACGGCTTCTTTGTTGCCGCAATCAATCCATTCGTCAATTTGCGCTGTTCTGAATCGCGTGCCTTTATCTTTCATGTTTTCCAAAACACTTGTGAGTTGGTATTCGCCGCGCAATTTAATGTCGTTAGTAATTAAGTGTTCAATTTCGGAACGCAAGTGCGCGCCGTCATTAAAATAATAAATACCCACAATGGCTAAGTTAGAAACAAACGTTTGTGGCTTTTCAACAAACTGCGTGATATAGTTTTCTTGATCTATTTTAACTACGCCGAACGCTGCCGGATTTTCTACTTTTTGTGTCCAAATAATACCGTCCTCTTTTCGGTTAAATTTAAAATTCGCTCTAAACAGTGTGTCGGCAAAAGCGACAATCGTATTGCCTTCTAAACTTGGCGCAGCACAACCAATAGCATGCGCGATACCGAGCGGTTGATCTTGTTTATAAATACTGGAAGTTGCGCCAATTGAAGCTGCTATGTTGTGTAGTTGTTGTTCAACTTCGCTTCCAAAATCGCCAATAATAAAAGCTACTTCTGTAATTTCGCCGTTGAAAGATTCAGCAAAATCTTCTACCAATCGTTGTACAATGGGTTTTCCTGCCACACTGATAAGCGGTTTCGGAATCGTTAGCGTATGTGGTCGAAGGCGTGAACCTTTTCCTGCCATCGGAATAATAACTCTCATAAGTAAATTTTTTAAATGTTCAATGTTAGTTGTTCGCTATTCACTGATCGTCACTCGCGCGCAGCAAGAGTTCATTTTTGAACCCAACTTTAAACGAACAACTATTTAATGCCTGTGCTTCCAAAACCACCCGAACCGCGTTCTGTTTCGTTTAGTACTTTAACTTCGTGCCAAACTGCTTGCTCAACGCGTGAAATAACCATTTGAGCAATGCGTTCGCCGTGCTCAATAGTTTGTTCTTCATTAGAAAGATTAACCAAAATAACGCGTAACTCACCGCGATAATCACTATCAATTGTACCGGGCGAGTTGAGACAAGTCAATCCGCGTTTTAAAGCTAAACCACTGCGCGGACGCACTTGCGCTTCAAAACCCAAAGGTAGCTCAATAAATAAGCCAGTCGCAATAAAGGCGCGCTCTAAAGGTTTCAATGTGACTGGCGATTCTAAGATAGCGCATAAATCCATTCCTGCCGAACCCATTGTTTGGTACGAAGGCAATGAGAAAGGCGACGTGTTAACAATTTTAATTTCTACCAAAGTAAAAAATGTTCGATGATAAAGCTGGTTTGGGTTTCATAATAAAAAAGAAGCCTTAATTTCAAAGACTGATTTTTTTTCAAAGCAAAAATAATATAGAAAATTGTTGGAAATACAATATCCTTTAAAATTAAATCATTTACTTAGTGTCTGAAATATTTTTTTAACAATTCGTGCCTGCTTTTGCAATTATCTTAAACGAAAGTTGCTTTATTTACGTTAATAAAATTGCTATGAGCGAAAGTAGAAAAATATTCTTAATTTATCTCAGCACAAATATTTACCCTGTTACAAACTATGTATTTTTTCATTAATAAATTTTGGAGGCGCATGAAATTGAGGAATGCTTTTTTGATTACGGTTGTTGCAGCAAGTGCTACAATAGCGGCTTTTTGCCCAAAACCTATTCCTGCATCGGAGCGCGATGCGGTGGTTCTGAAAAAAATGACTGAAATAATAAACCAGTTGCACTTTCAGCCACAAGTGATGAATGATGAGTTTTCGCAAAAAATTTACAAACTTTATTTAGACCGTTTAGACGCTGGCAGGCGTTTTTTAACCAAAACGGATATTGACAAATTAGCAGTTTACGCCGATAAACTCGACGATGAAATTAAAGTGCAAGACTTTACTTTTTTTGATTTATCGTATGGTTTGATAAACGATGGCGTAGCGAAAGCCGAAACGTATTGTACAGATGCTTTTACAAAGCCTTTCGATTTTAGCACAAACGATAAATTTGAACTCGATGGCGATAAAAAACCTTATGCCGCAAACGATGCAGCACTTCAAGATACGTGGTATAAAATTATCAAGCACGATGTTTTAACGCGCATTGTGAGTAAACTCGAAGATAAAGAAAAAGGAAAAGAAGATGTAAAAAATAAAACAGAAGAGGAACTCAAAGCGCAAGCGATTAAAGAATCGAGCAAAGCATACGCAGATTATTTCAAGCGTTTGAAAAAAGTAAAACGCAGTTCGCGCTTAAGTACCTATTTCAACTCAATGATTAACGTGTACGATCCGCACTCGGAATACTTCGAGCCAGTTGAAAAACAAGCGTTTGATTTGAGAATGTCAGGACGACTCATTGGCATTGGTGCGCGTTTGCAAACCGATATTGAAACCGATTTCACAAAAGTGAGCGATATTGTTATCGGAGGTCCGGCTTGGAAAGAAGGCACGTTGAAAGAAGGTGACTTGGTGATGAAAGTTGCACAAGGCGATAAATTACCCGTTGACGTTTCTGGTATGGATTTGAACGATGTAGTAGCAATGATTCGTGGCGAGTTGGGTAAAGAAGTGCGTTTAACTGTAAAGAGCAAAGGTGATGGTAAAATAAAGGTCATTCCAATTATTCGCGAAGAAATTATTATTGATGATGGTTTTGCACATTCTCTGATTTTACAATCGAACGAAAACAGCGATAAAATTGGTTACATAAAACTTCCTGCATTTTATGCTGATTTTGAAAAAGAAAACGGACACCAAAGTGCTGAAGATGTTGAAGTAGAGTTAACAAAGCTCAAACAATCGGGCGTAAAAGGAATTATTTTAGATTTACGTAATAACGGCGGTGGTTCACTGCGCGATGTTGTGAAAATGGCTGGATTTTTTATTGAGGAAGGTCCGATTGTGCAAGTTAAAAATCGCTTAGACAAACCTGACATCATGAGCGATAATGACAACACGGTTCAATACAATGGTCCGTTTATAATTATGCAAAATGAGTTTTCAGCTTCAGCTTCAGAAATTATGTCTGCGGCTTTGCAGGATTATGGTCGCGCTATCATAGTTGGTACAAATTCTTATGGAAAAGGTTCCGTTCAACGTTTCTTCGAACTGGATAGAATGATTGCTGGAAACGAGAGTTTAAAACCTTTTGGTTCATTGAAAGTAACGATTCAAAAATTCTTTCGCGTGAATGGCGGTTCAACGCAATTAAAAGGTGTTGCACCCGATATTACAATTCCAGACGATTTTATGTTCATACCTGCCGGTGAAAAAGACAATGAACATCCGATGGCTTGGACGCAAATTAGTCCTGTGAAATATTCGCAAAGCGTCGGCGATTTATCGAAAGTGTTGCCCAAAATTGTGGCTAACAGCAAACAACGCATAGATGCCAATCCAACGTTTAAAGCTATTACCGAAAACGCACAACGCATTAAAGCACAACGCGACCTTTCGGATGTAAGTTTAAATTTAACAGATTATCGCGCTTTTGAGAAAAAGCAAAAAGATATTTCCGATAAATACGAGAAATCGCGCGAAAATTATTTTTTAGTAACAGAAGTACCCACAACAACGGTAGCAACAAAATTGGATAATAACAAATCGAAAACTGACGCCGTTGTAATATCTGGTAAAAATAATTTGGCAGCGAAACCCGTAGTTGCTAATAATATTGCTGATGACATGAATAAGCTTACGGCTTCTAACGATTCAACTAAACTTATTCGCAACAAAGCGTTCTTGAAAGATGTCAAAAAGGATATTCAACTCAGCGAAACAATGAATATTATGCGCGATTTAATTCAATCGGGTTCATTCAAAACGGCGCAAGTTGACTCGAAAAATTAAATAGAAATTGAGTTCTAACGTAAAAACGCGACGTAACTTAAGGAGTTACGTCGCATTTTTTGTTTTTTGTTTCGAGCTAAAATACTATTAACGAAAATGATTTTAAAAACGAAAATGATGGACCTGAAAATTAGTTCTCATAAGTTGTATTCAATCATGGCTATAGACTCAAAAAAAGTATTTTTAGTTTTAAGAAGTAATTATGAAAAATATCTTAGTTTTTGTTCTCTTTTCAATTTACTCCGGTTCTGTTGCGCAAGTTTCCGATTCAACAGTAATTCATAAAAATTATTTGCATCAACTTATTACTCCAACGGCATTATTTGTAGGTTCTGGTATTTCAGCCATTAATTTCAATCCATCATTTGATCAATCTATTTTCAAGAAAAGAAATTCGGATTTTACCAATTTTAACACAACTGCGGACGATTATCTGCAATTCGCACCCATAGTTTTAGTGTATGGATTTGATTTTATAGGCATGACTCCCAAAACAGATTTTGTCAATCGCTCCGTCATTTTATTGAAAAGTGAAATTGTAATGGCTGTTACTACTCAGAGTATCAAAAAAGTACTTCATAAACTACGACCCGATGGCAGCGAGGACGATTCTTTTCCGTCGGGTCATACAGCAGAGGCTTTTACAGCGGCTACTTTTTTAAGCGAAGAGTTTGGCGAACGCTATACTTGGGTGCCGTATGTATCGTATTCAATAGCATCATCGGTTGGTGTTTTGCGCGTTCTGAATAATAAACATTATCTCAGTGATGTTTTAGTTGGTGCAGGTATTGGCTATCTTTCAACTAAAGTGGCTTATTGGACGCATCAATATAAATGGGGAAAAAAGAAACGCGGATTTTAAAATCTTTATTACAACAGAAAACAGTAGTAATTCCGCATTTATGAAACTACGCTTAAACTCGGTTCAAACCGATTCTTAAACGTAAATGCGTGTGGCGTTGAACCCTTTAGCTGCAAATATTCGAGTTGCGCAATCGCTTCATCTAAAGTTGGGAGTGTGCCAATCGGAATCCACCACAAAACGACATACGCGCTGCCAAAGTTTTCAAACCATTCGCGTTTGCGGCGCAAAAAATCTACATGACCCGATTTACACGCAAAGTTTTCGAGACTTTCAGTATCGCGCCAAACAGACATATTAACTGCAATTCGCTCATCATCGTAAGGTCTAAATGCTGTGGCGTTATTATTTTCGTCTTTCAATCGCCAAATAAAACCGTCGTAGCTTTCAGCGAGTGCGTTAATTTTATCTAAATTATCTGCAAATTCTTTCATTATTGGATCGTGAATATTTACACCGCGAAAACGACCAACGTTTAATTCAGCTAATTGGTGTGTCATAAATTCTGAAACTAATTTTTACAAACGCTAATTTAGTGCAGTGTTTTATTTAAACAAAAATCAAGCACTATTTTTAGAATTAAGTAGAGGAAAATAATTAATTGGAATTATTCTGCGACATTCTGCGACATTCTGCGACATTCTGCGAAATCTAAGGGAGATAATTTCTCAGTAATTGATTCATTAAAGATAGTTCTAAATAATTTTTTTCAATTACTTCAATTAGTTTAATTTATGCCTCGAAGTTTGCCAATTAAGTTAATTTTGTTAACTTTGTAGCAAATCTTGTATTGTTCAATTCATCAATTTTTAAACAAGTTCAATAATTAAACATGACTAAAAAAATATTTCTCCATTCGCTTCTATTTAGTTTATTTTTTTCAAGTGCAACAGCGCAAAAATTTTTCAGTACATCCGGAAAAAATATTACGGGTACTGACGGTAAACCATTTTTGATTCGCGGGACGAATTTGGGCAATTGGCTTGTGCCCGAAGGGTATATGTTTAAGTTTAAAGATGCGAGTTCGCCACGACTAATCAATCAAACGTTTACTGAACTGATTGGCGAAGTAGAAGTGAAAGCGTTTTGGAAAAATTTTTTAGACACTTACATCACTTTAGAGGATATTCATTACCTCAAAGCAATTGGCATGAATTCGATCCGAATTCCATTTAATTATCGGATGTTTACGAACGAAAATTATTTGGGCGATAACGACGCGAACAGAGGTTTCAAATATCTCGATCGTTTGATAGGCTGGTGCAAAAAAGAAAATCTTTTCGTCCTACTTGACATGCACTGTGCGCCCGGCGGACAAACGGGCGATAATATTGACGATAGTTTTGGTTATCCATATTTGTTTGAAAGCACCGAAAACAGAAAACGATGCGCCGATATTTGGCGCAGTATTGCCGAACATTATAAAAATGAAAAAATCATTATTGGTTACGATTTATTGAACGAACCCATTCCGCATTTTTTTGATAAAGCACTTTTAAATCCGTTGCTCGAACCTGTTTATAAGCAAATCACGCAAGCCATTCGTGCAGTGGATAAAAACCATATTTTATTTTTGGGTGGAGCACAGTGGGATTCTAATTTCCAACCTTTCGGCGAGCCTTTCGATTCTAAATTGGTTTACACGTTTCATAAATATTGGGCACCACCTACGCGTAAAGTGGTGCAAGATTATATTGATTTTAGCAACAAACACAACGTACCTATTTATTGTGGCGAAACGGGTGAAAACGAGGATGCTTGGGTAGAAAATTTTAGAAAAATGTTAGACTCTGCGCAAATTGGATGGCATTTTTGGCCCTACAAAAAATTAGATAATACGCGCGGTATCGTTACTTTCAATAAAACTGCTACTTACGATACGCTTATAGCTTATGCCGATTCAACGCGATTTACTATTAGCGCTGCCCGTAAATTTCGCCCTAAAAGTATAGCTGATATTAAAAAAGCAATGTCAGGTTATTTAGAAAACTGTCAATTTAAAAATTGTATAGAAAATAAAGGCTACATTAGAGCGTTGGGATTTGTTCCGAAAGGCGGATAGCAATTAGCAAAAGACAGAAGGCAGAAAGTGTTTTTAAAATGAAAACACTCCTGCCTTTCAATAATTTGAATATTGGCTAATCGTGTTTATACACATCAACCGAAGTGCCACGTTGAACGAAAAGTTTATCTTTTTCGAGGCGTTTAAATTGTTTGAATGATTCTTGCGTTGGTAAATTAATCGGCTTTGGCGCGCGCGTTCCGCTTGCTAAACTAAATAAACCTTCATTCTGCGCTACAATAATATCATCGTTTAAAATTTGGAAACCAGTAACGTCGTTAATGTCCAGGCGTTCCAAAAATTTACCAAAAGCATCGAAATGCACAATTCCCATCCGCTCGTCGAGAACATAAATGCTGTTATTGCGTGCAACAATTTGCAACGGATTTAAATTCGGGAGACTGATTGCAACTGTTTTATCGTTCACAATGCCGTTACCGTCAATAAAAAAATTATAAAATTTCAACGTCGCGTCATCAAAAACCAAAATATTTCCGTTTTCCGACATTGACACGCATTTCGCTTGGCGAATACCAAAATCGGAAAGCACTAACGATGAAATTGGATTTAAAAGTCTATCAACCAACGTAATGGTCTGAAAATCGGGATAGAATAATAAAATTTTGAAAGGATTCGTCGCATCTACTGACGCTAAATTACCCATCTTTTTATTCGCATAGCGACCCTCAAAATATCCCAAGTCGTCAAATTTAATAATTTCGTTTTTATTTGTGACGATATAAATACCACACAGATTGTCGGTCGTAAAATATTTACAGTCAATACCATCATTTTTTTTAAATAGTCGCCATGTTTGTGCCTCAAGTTTTGTAGTTAGAAACACGAACAATACTAAAATTAATCCGCAGATTAGAGAGATGCGCAGTTGAAGTGTCATAGTTTGCTTGGAGTGTTTATTAATTTCTTACAAATATACAAGTTTAAAATTCTTATTTGCAAAATCTCGAATCCTCCGTTTAATTTTTTATAATTTTAGAAAACTCCGATGCTTCAAAAAACTCAATTTCAACTTTCTCGCCATCAAAACTTGCAAATGAAGTGGCGTACATCCATTCACCGAGATTAATGTAGCGCGTTTTTCCGTTACTCAATAACCAATTTATCGGCAAGTGACGATGACCAAAAATAAAATAATCAATATCGGATTGAAGTTTAATTTCATTTTCACAAAACTGCAACAACCATTCTTTCTCAGTTCCCAAAAATTTAGATGTTTTAAAATCTTCTTGTGCATTGCGACTGGAGTCGGAAAAAAAGTGCATGAGTGGCAAACCTAAATCAGGATGAATGGCACTATAAATGTTTTGGATGAGTGTGTTAGCAAAAATTTTTTTTAAGAATTTATACCCGTTATCGCCAGGTCCTAATCCGTCGCCATGACCAATAAAAAAATTTTTGCCGTGAATAGTGCGCGTAATAGGTTCGCGATAAATCGGTATCCCAAACTCATCGCCGAAGTACCGAAACATCCACATATCGTGATTGCCCGTGAAAAAATAAATTGGGATACCGGCATCGCGCCAATGAGCCAGCGCACCAAAAAATCGTACATATCCTTTAGGAATAACTTTTTTATACTCAAACCAAGCATCGAATACATCGCCAACTAAATATAACGCTTCTGCTGTTTCTTGATATTGCGCAAACCAAGCGCAGATAAGGCGTTCACGCGCGGCACTGTTTTTTTGCGCATCCATACCAAGATGAAAATCGGAAAGAAAATACGTTTTTTTAATCGGCATTAATCGTCAGATGGTTTTCTCTTTTTATGCTTTTTAGATTTATGACTCGATTTACTTTTTTGTTTTTTAGATGACTTACTCGAATTAGAATCTAACGGTGTTTTTCTATTCATTCTTGGGTCTAACTTCGCTGCATCTTGTTTAGCGGTTGTCGTAACCTTTGCGGCAACCGTTTGCGCTTCCGTAAAATGAAAAGTGAATAACATACACACCGACAAAATCATTTTTTTCATTTTATAAAATCTCAGATTTAAAAAAAATTGTAGAGCGTAAAATCAATGCAATAATAGTACACCGTTTGGACTTCTACAAATAAAAACAGGGTGAGCTAAAGCTGCACCCTGTATAACCCCAAAAAACCAAATGAAAACAATCTACATATAATCTCTCAACGCGTAGTTGAGATACAGATTTCTAACTTAAAACACAAAAATTAAACATCACTTCTTCTCTTTTGTTCAATTCTGACGCAAAATAAATAATAAGTAACTTAATAAAAATAAATTTAACTATTATTTAACTTTCAAAATAAATTCATCAATTACTCTCTTTAGTAATGGTGATTTAACATTAATTTCAAAATAAAGTTCAAATATAGTTATTTAAATACTTACTGACAAATTTTTTCTAAATACAATGTAATTTCATGGTAAGGTATCTATAAAGTCAACTTGTTTTTTCAAATTTTTAACCTTTTGAAAGAACAGCGATAGCTAAATCAATATCTCTTTGTTGAGTTTGCCAATTGACAAATGCTGCACGCAAACAATGATACCCGTTATGGAAAGTAGGAGTTACAAAAAATTTATTCTCTTTTCTCAACGATGTTATAAGTGCGTTTCGAGCTGATTCATTAGATTCCTTATTTTTTATAGCAAAACACACAACGTTTAAACGCACAGGCGCAACCAAAAAGTATAAATCCGTTTTAATTAACATTTCAGCGAACAGGTTGGCTAATAAAATGCCACGCGAGACAATCTCGGCATAACCAGAACGACCGTACGCCGTGATAGAAAACCAAGCAGGTAATGCACGAAGTCGGCGTGAATTTTCGGGCAATAGATTTAAATAGTTTATCGCATCGGTGGTTGCGCCTAAATACGGTGCATTCGTATTCTTAAATGTTTGCGTTTGCAATGCGCGGTGTTCTGTACGCGTGAAAATGACTGCACTATCGTAAGGCGTATTGAGCCATTTGTGGCAATCAATCGTTATACTATCTGCCGTTTCCCAACCCTCGAGCAAATGTTTGTGCGCGTCGCTTAGCGCAGCAAATCCGCCAAAAGCGGCATCAATATGCCACCAAAAATTATATTTTCCTTTTAAATTGGCAATAGCACGCATATCGTCGAAATCAACGGTATTTACAGTTCCACCGCTACTCACTACAATGCACGGTTTTTTTATTTTTTTAAGAAGTCGCTCTAAATCTTTAATATCCATTGCTTCGCGATTGCCGCTCAAAACTTTTACGGTAACTGCATTTTTTGAACCGATACCCAGCATACTCAAACATTTAAGCGCTGAGGAATGTGGTGTGGCTACTAAAACTTTTAAATTTTTAACGTTACCTTGGCGCGCAATATCTATATCGAGTTGTTTACCTACCCACTGTCGCGCAACAGCAAGACCCGTAAAATTTGACATTGTTGCACCCGTAACGAATCCACCGAAAAAATTATTTTCCGGCAAATTAAAAAGCTGAAGCATCAAGTTTATAGTATGGACTTCAATCCGTGCCGATACATCACCATTGCCGATTGTATTTTGTGGATTCTGATCGAACACAGACGTTAACCAATCACCGACAATAGCCGCAGGTGTTGTTCCACCCGTTACAAATCCCCAATAGCGCGCACCCGATGACGCGACGATATGTTTTTCAAAATTATTTTTAAAAACGTGCAATGCTTCCGAAGCACCTAAGCCAATATCATTCAGTTTTATGTTTTCAATCTGCTTGTCCTCGGCACTTACGTTCCTTTCGTCTAAACTGGTTAAATAGTTTGTCGCGTAATTTAAAGTTTCGTTGAGAATACTTTTTATATCTCGCGCATCCGACTGTAAAATATCGTTCATCATTTTTATTTTTTTTCTGCGAATTGAACAGCTGCGTCGAGTTCGTTGTAAAATTCTTCGCCGTATTTCCGCACGAGTGCTTCTTTTAAAAATTGATAGACGCGCACTTTTTTTTCAGCACCGAGTGCGCAAGCGGGTGAACAAATTTCCCATTGGTCGTAATTAAGCGCTTCAAAACCAAGCACCTCATTTTTTGAAACGCGAATGGGATATAAATGACACGATATAGGTTTTCTGAAATCGGTAGCACCTGCTTTATAAGCGCGTTCAATGCCGCAATGCGCTGCACCTTTTTTATCAAAAACTAAAAATACACACCGACCATCCATCATCAAGTTTGTTCCTTGCTGATTCATTTCATTATAAAATACGGAAGTCCCCGATTCTTCAATTTTTTTAATGCAGTCAGGATCTAAAAAAGGTTTTAACTGTGGGTAAATAGCATCAAGTTTGGTAATTTCATTTCGTTCGAGCGGCGCACCCAAATCACCTTCCCAACAACACGCGCCTTTGCATTTTTCAATATTGCACATAAAACTTTCTTCAACAACTGCGGCGGCTACTAATTTATCTTGAATGAGGTACATGGAATTTATTATTTAAGCTATGAATATTTTATGCCTTCGGCATCAGTGCTTTTTTATATTGAGAGTACGAAGATTACCACTTACTATTTCGTCTTGGATATAAATCAATACGCTTCAATTAGGTTTGACAAATAGCAAAGAACAATTTTGCTATTTACTATTTGCTATTTGCTATTTGCTGTTTGCTATTTGCTGTTTGAAATCTGCACTTCGCTTATCATCGGGAAGTGATCGGAAAAATCAACGTGTGCAATGCGACTACTGATGGTTTTAAAACGTTTATCAATCAGAATATTATCAATTTTTAAATAAGGTATGTTGCCATTATAACTTATTCCGAAACCTTTACCACCTTTTAAAAAAGTATCGTTTAAATTTTTACTAAGTGTTTGATACGTGTAAGAGAGTGGCGTGTCATTAAAATCACCACAAATAATAACAGGATATTCCGACTCGGCTATGCTTGCCGCCACTTCTTCCGATTCTTGTGCGCGTTTTATACCGTACTTTCTGAATCGGTGCAAAATTTTTAAAATGTCAACGACCGATTCCTGATTATCCAAAATTCCTTTGGCAGCCAATTCATCGGCTGTGTTACTAAAATTATTGGATTGTAAATGCGCTGCGTAAAATCGTACTTTCGTGCCATCTATGTTAATATCGGTGGCTATACAGCCGTTGCCACCATTTTTATTAATCGGCAATCGGAAAGAGTTATCCATCGGAAATTTTGAATAAATAGTTATAGCTGTGCTGTCGCCATGAAATTTATACGGATAATTTTCTTGAAATTTAAAATTATATCGTTTGCCTTCATAAATATTATTTTGCATGCCGTATTCTAAAAAAGCAATAATATCCGGATTCTCTTTCGCTAAGTAAGCGTTCATTCGTATTTGTCCTTCAACGCGATCGGCATAATTTACGACTGCAAATCCCGAAACGTTATATTCCATTATTTTAATGGTGTTGCTTGTCCCAGTTCTTTTAAAATTAAATGCTACGCTTCTGAAAATAAATGGTAGGCAGCATAAAAGCATTGACAAGGAAATGTAGGCAAACTTATTGCGCGCTAAAATCCAGATTAATAAAAAAAAAACGTTTAAAACTACCAGATATGGAAAAATGATTCCAAGAAACATAAACAGCGAAGCTTGCGCAGGACTAATAAAAGGCGAACCGAAAGACAGCGCGGTCAATATTAGTAAGATTATATTGATTTTTTTTAGGAAACAGACCATTTCATTTTTTACTCGCTTTAAACAGAAAATCTTTTTCTTCGGCGTTTAAACTATTGTATCCTTTTTGGCTAATTTTATCTAAAATCGCATCGAGGCGTTCTTGTTCTGTTTGTGGCGCGGTACCCGTTTTTTTATTCGAGTTAGCTGCATTTTTGTTCGGAACAACGCGCTCTGCATAAGTACGTTGTGCATTATTTGTGTTCCGATTCCGATTATTGTTTCGGGTACCTCTTCCCATTAGTTTTCTGAAAAAATTGGTAATGCTTTCTGCAAAAGCATTAAAACCAAGTGACCAATCGCGACCGCGACCTAAATTAGTGGCAAATGAAATACCTAAAACAACGCCACCCAAGTGCGCAAAACTTCCACCTGCGTTATAGCTATTCGATATAGAGATAACATCGAGAACGACTAATACCAAGGCTATATACTTCAGTTTTACGGGTCCGATGAGTAACAAATTGAAAATATAATCGGGTGCAATAATGGCTGCTGCTGCAACCATTGCCATTACTCCTGCCGATGCACCCAAAGCATAAATACCTATGCCAGGCGAATAAGGCGTGTAATTTGCAAAAATAAAAAAAACAATATTACCAACTATTACACCGTAAGTATAGATGGGCAAAATAAATCGGTTGCCGATTAAATCACCTACAACTCTGCCAAACCAATAAAGCATAAGCATATTCCAAAAAATATGTCCGAAAGCTTCATGTAAAAAACCCGATGTTACGATTGACCAAGGATGATAAAGGAAGGTCTTATAATCGGCAGGCATACAAAAAAAGTGCAGGAAATTACTGTAATAAGTTCCGTCTGTACCCGGAATCGTCAGAAATAATTTTACAATATTAATAACTACAAACACAATGCAATTGGCAATTATTATTTGCATCAGCATGGTGCCGTAGCGAAACTCATTTTTAATATCTTGCCAAATAGACTGGAACATGGTGTATGCTATATTTTAGATCTTTATTTTTTTCTAAAGGTACACTTATAATTTTATTCAATTAGCTTTTTCTTTTTTAATAAAAAGTAAAACAACACGAAAAGTAGTTCTACTTTTAGCTTTCAACTTTTCACGTGTATCGTAAAGTCTAACGTTTCAACAATAGGATAATTATTTTTAGGTGTTGTTTGTTTCAGAATTATGTCAATATATTTTTTGAGTGCTTTGTTTCTGTCTTCTTCCTCCGATTTTTTGGTTAAAAAAGTTGCTTTTATAAATCCGGATTTACCTGGCGCGATTGTTCCGCGAGACCAATCTAAAGCAGTGCAATCACACGCTGTTACTATTTCTATATCTAAATTCGCGTTGCCAGTATTTGTAAATTTATAAATAAATTCAGGTGATTGCTCCAAAGTCGCGTTTCCGAAATCGTGCGTTTTTGTTTCAAACGTCATAATTGGCAACTTGACAACGGTATCGGATTTAATATTTTTAGTGGGAGCAATAATAGTTTGTTGCGATTTGCAAGACACCAACGCAACGGTTAAAAATAAAATACCAGTGAATATTTTTTTAGTGACGTTCATAATTTGATCTAATTTTTTTCAAACCAGTTTTGTATTACTTTTTACTTTTTACTTTTTACTTTTTACTTTTTACTTTTTACTTTTTACTTTTTACTTTTTACTTTTTACTTTTTACTTTTTACTTTTTA
>JAYVNP010000063.1:0-5179 GCA_043758385.1 Saprospiraceae bacterium | reverse complement strand
TGCGAAAATTGGTTTGTAATGATTAATGCACCGTTCGACGATGGTCAAGATTGGGAGGCAATGAAAATAAAGTTGCGCGCAGATGTCATAAAAAAACTTTCAAAAGCACTCGATTGTAATTTAGAAAATTACATTGAAGCAGAACAAACGATGATGCCGAAAGAAATTGAATCCAAAACGGCATCGTTCAAAGGCGCGCTTTACGGGACAAGTAGCAATTCGATGACATCGGCTTTTATGCGGCATCCGAATTTTTCGAGAAAAATAAAATCGCTTTATTTTTGTGGTGGTAGTGTGCATCCTGGCGGAGGAATACCTTTGTGTTTGCTATCAGCAAAAATTGTTGACGATATTTTTGTTGAGCTATAATTTGAGCATTCAAAAACTATAATTAACTTTGTTCTTTAAGATTTGAGTTATGATTTTAAATTAAAAAGCGTAGCGCTGTAAAATAATTTATTTCTATGAAAAAAATATTCACACTGTTATTCGCAGTATCATTAACATTTGTTTTAAAATCTCAAGTCAGTGTTTCGCCAGTTTTTCCAACCATTGACGATAATCTTGTTTTAACTTTCGATGCGTCTCAAGGCGATCAAGGTTTGATGGATGAAACGAAAGATATTTACGCCTATACGGGTGTTATAACCGATAAATCAACATCGCAATCCAATTGGCTTCATGTTAAAGAAAGCGTTTGGACGGAAAATCGCCCAGACTGTAAAATGGTGCGTAGTTCAACCAATCCAAATATTTACACACTTTCAATTAAAATTAAAGATTTCTATGGCATTGCATCTACCGAGACAGTAAAACAGTTAGCAATGGTTTTTAGAAATACAGATGCTTCAAGATCGGGCAGAGGACCTGGTGGTGGCGATATTTTTTATACTGTTGTGAATGCCAGCTCACCGCTGCAAACTAAAATTGTATCTCCTACTTCTAATGCGCTACTGGTAAAAAAAGGTGCGATAATTAATTTTGACGCTTATGCTTCTATCAGTGCCAATTTAACAATCACAGACAATGGTACGATTATATCAACCTTAAATAATGCCAAACAATTAACTACATCATTAACAGCACAAGATGGAAACCATACGGTTGTTTTTAAAGCTGTTAATGGCAGTGCATTGGATTCGGCGCAGTTTACATACAGTGCTATTGCTTCCGTTGTAACGGCAGCATTACCGATTAATGCAGAATTAGGTGCCAGTTTTAACACAAATGGCGATTCATTAACTTTGGTCTTTCAAGCACCCGGAAAACAGAATATCTATGTTATCGGAAGTTTTAATGATTATAAAACTGATAATAGTTATCTGATGAACACAACTGCTGATGGTAAATATTGGTGGATAAAAATTGGTGGTTTAACGCCTAAAACTATTTACACCTATCAGTATTTTGTGGATGGTGGTTTGCGCATCGCCGATCCGCTCTCGACCTTAATTCTCGATCCGTATAACGATGTTAATATTCCGGCGATAACCTATCCGAATATACCTACATATCCGACGGGAAAGACAACAGGTTTTGTAAGCGTCATTCAATCTAATTATGCGGCTTATAATTGGAAAACTACGAATTATACGCGTCCGGCAAAATCAAAACTTATTATTTACGAATTATTGGTGCGCGATTTTGTAGCGCGACATGATTATCAAACTTTAATTGATACAATCGGGTACTTGCAAAAACTCGGTATCAATGCCATAGAGTTAATGCCTGTCGCAGAGTTCGACAATAATGAAAGTTGGGGATATAATCCAACGTTTCACAACGCGCTTGATAAATATTACGGAACAGCGACAAAGTTTAAAGAATTTATTGATACCTGCCATGCGCGCGGCATCGCCGTTATTATGGACGTCGTTTTTAATCACATCTGGGGAAATAGTAGTTTGGCAAATTTATATCCTGCTGCTTCAAACCCATATTTAAATGCAGTAGCAACGCATCCGTACAGTGTCGGCGTGGATTTTAATCACGAAAGTGAATTTACGCAAAATTATGTGATTAAATGTTTAAAAACTTGGCTCACCGATTATAAAATTGACGGATTCAGGTTTGATCTGGCAAAAGGTTTTACGCAAAAAATAACGGCTAATGATGCCGATTTTGCGCGCTACGATCCATCGCGCGTAACTATTTTAAATAAATACCATCAAGCTGTTCAAACTTTTTCACCCAACGCTTACACCATTTTAGAGCTTTTTTCTGATTTACAAGAAGAAACTATTTTAGCCAATAACGGGATGATGATGTGGGGAAACATGAATAGAAGTTATGGCAATGCTTCATCTGGCAATGGAGATAATGGCATTGATTATGTTTCTGCTAATGCGCGCGGTTGGAACTCCACTGCAACTTCCGATAAACTGATAGCATATCCCGAAAGTCACGATGAAGAAAGATTAATGGTTTATAATTATGCCAGTGGAAATTTTATTTCTAATACTTCAGCTTCTTTGAAACGTATTGAGCTCACAAATACATTTTATTATACCATTCCGGGACCTAAAATGGTATGGCAATTCGGCGAATTAGGTTACGACTATTCTATTAATTCAGGTTGCCGCGTTTGTAATAAACCTATTTTATGGGATTATTACACTGACGCTGATAGAAAAAGATTATTTAATATTACGAGTAGTTTGATGGATTTGAAAAAGTCTTATCCTGTTTTCCAAACAGGTAATTATAGTTCAACGGATTTAAAAACTGGAAATGTTAAAGCATTCCATCTCAGCGATAACGATTTGCAAGTTACTATTTTGGGTAATTTTGGTTTAGATGCCGCCGATGCGTCGCCGAACTTTCAGAGTACGGGAAAATGGTATAATTTTTTTAAAGGCGATTCTATTAACGTTGTCAACGTTAACGATGCTATTCATCTGAACAGAGGAGAGTATAGAATTTACACATCGAAACAAATAAAAAAACCCGTCGGAGGTTACGCTTATTTTACGGGCGTTGACGCGATTGATGAATCATTAAAAACTTTTTCTGTTTCACCGAATCCGACGGCTGCACAAAAAAACTTTTTAGTTAGTTTTTCTTTAGCGAGCGAAATAAATTTAAGTTTTAAAATAACGAACACACTCGGTGAAACTGTTTATCAAACCGCCGAAAAAAAATATACACCGGGCATACATTCCGAACAGCTCAATGGAAATTTAAATAGTGGTATGTATTTTATTTCTGCGATGGCAGAAAGTGGTTTAAAAACTCTTAAAATTTTTGTAGAATAGTTTTTCGATGGGATTATAAAACAGTTTTTTCTGTGTCAAAAAAATGCTAATAATTTATTTCAATTGGATAAAAAAAAGGCTCAAGAACTTGAGCCTTCTACTTTAGTAACCATTTTTTATAAAACTCAAATTTTTATTTAGTATCGTATTTAGTGATTAAAGTGTTGACGAAACTCGTCGCTAAACGTATTGTAAGCAAGAAACTACTTCTTAATCCTATTGGCTTCTTCTTCCGAACTACTTTTATGATCGCGCGCGCCTTTAATTTCTGAACTTCCAAAACGATAATTAAAACTAATTTTGTAACGGCGCGCTTCCCAATTACCGTATAAATTTTGATAGATTCCGTTATGAACAAACAAACCAGACCAACCAACTGTGTTGAGAACATCACTAATAGAAAATTTAATGTCGCCGTTATCTTTCAAAATTTTCTTTTTTATCCCCATATCCATAATGCCTTGCGCTTTATTAACGTATATCCAATTAAATTTCGAGTTGTACCAACCGGAAATTTCAAAACTCGTGGTTTTATTGAGTTTGAAAGTTGAAGTACCGTTAAAATCATAATTAGTGTTCGAAACATCATAAACAAAATTATCGCTAAAAACACCGTGAATAGCTCCTTTATGGATGCCTACATTAAAATTAAAATCCCACCATTTTGTAATCGGTGTATTTATTGCAATGTTTAAATCAACACCTTGCGAATGTGAAAAATTTTCTTCAGTGCCATATACTTTATTACCATCAATCCTCGAAATGTCGTTGATTTCATCCGAAGTATAATTATACTGGATAGAAGTCGTTAAAAAGGATTTAAAAGTATGCGTGAGTTTAATGCTGTTAGTATATCGTGGTCGAAGAAAAGCATTTCCTTTAAAATAATTCAATTCATCAATTTTAAATTCGAAAGGGTTTAAATCTTGGTAACTCGGTCTATTAATTCTGCGACTAAAATTTAAATTGAGCGTGTTGTTTTTTGAAGCATTGTAAGTAAGTGCAAAACTTGGGAAAAAATTTAAGTAAGATGTATCCACCTTATCCAAAGCGTTTTGTTTAAAACTTACTAAGTTACCCAGCGAAATAGTTTGTTCGGCGCGCAACCCTGCTTGCAAACTCCACTTTTTATTTAATTGTTTGTTGTAATTCAGATAGCCTGCAAAAACTTGTTCGGTATAAGTAAAAGTATTGCTTTTATTGGTGTCGCGCACAGAAATATTATTTTCAAGCGTAAAAGCATCGAGCGTATTGACCGATTTTACACTCGAAGCCTTTAAACCATAACCCAATTTACCTTTAAAAAAAGGTTGTTCGTAATCCGTTTTAAAAGATAGAATTGTAATATCGGTTGGTGTGTTTTGTTTGTAAATGACACTGTAAGGCAATTGTAACGGATCATTATAAATGTAATAATTGGGCTGATATAAATTAGTATTACCTTTAAAAGTACCGTAATCAATATCGAATGTTAATTCATGTCCGGACGTATCGGCGAAACGATAATTTAGATTGTAATTAGCATTGATACTTTTACCGGGACTTTGTGACTGCGATTTCAATTGTGCAGAATCTAAAACAGTTTCATTTTGTTTACCAATTACAGTTTGGCTTTCGGCATTATAACTGTGAAAACTTCTACTACCATTAAAAACAAAACCTATTGTGTTCTTAGAATTAATGAAATAGTCAACACCTGCTTTATAATTGTGCGCAGTATCCATCCATTGTCCGTTGGTTAATGTGTTGAAAGTCGTATTATTTATAGTTTTATCGTCGTGGCGCGTATTATGCCAAATACCTTGTTCAAAACCGTAGCTCCCAAACACATTCCATTTTTTATCGCGATAATTTAGACTGCCTCTGAAATCAATTTTTGGCGTAATGCCTATACTTGGGTTTGTAGAAATATTACCGTTAGTACC
>JAYVNP010000062.1:0-39867 GCA_043758385.1 Saprospiraceae bacterium | reverse complement strand
GAATGGACTTTAAACACAATGCCTCCCGATTGGGAATCTATTCGCAATAAATGGGTAAGGTTTCACGCTGTAAGAGTGTTTCCAGCAATTCTAAGTTTTACCTTGTATGTGGCTGCAATCCTAAATTTATTTCAGTAATTTTGAGGAAATAAAACATTAATTCAAAATTTTCCATAAAAAATTGTTTTTACCGTAAATAAATATTAATTTTGCGCTCTCAAATTTTAGAGAAAGAAATATTTTTAAGTTAATAGTTTAGATTAAACGATGGCACATCACGCTTCAGCAAAAAAACGCATTCGTCAAACCATAGCACGCCGTTTGAGAAACCGTTTTTATAAAAAAACAACGCGTACAGCAATTCGCTCTTTGCGCGCACTCACTGTAAAGGCAGAAGCTGAAAAGTTTTTACCTAAGGTAATCACTATGATTGATAAATTAGCGGCAAAAAACCGTATTCACAAAAACAAAGCGTCTAACTTGGTTTCAGGTTTAACGGTTCATGTGAACAAATTGGCGGTTTAATAAAAATATATTCAACGCATACATTCGTTTGGGTTGACTTTAAAAATCATTCGCTCTACCTTTGCGCAGAACGAATGATTTTTTATTTATGATACGCTCTCAACTTTTAGTAGCTACCAAATTTCGAGATTCTTTTTGCGCGCTAATTTTTGCGACTTGCTTTTTGCAATTTGCTTTTTGCTTATCGCTTATTGCACAAAATTCAATTGTAGCATTGCATCGCGCTCCTTCGCTCATTAAAAAAGAATTTCCTTACAATATTCGATTGATTGATAGTGCCGATAAAATTTTCAATTCAGCAAATATTTTTAAACGCAATACACAACCTTTAGTTATTGTGTATTGGCTCACTACGTGCGGACCTTGCCGATATGAATTAGATAATTTTAAGAAAAAATATGTGGCTTGGCAAACCGAACAACCGTTTACACTCATTGCTATTTCAGAAGATTTTGAAGCCAATCGTGCCAATTATATTAAACGCGTAGAACTCGAAAAATTTCCTTTTCCAACTTTCCACGATTTCGATCGAGAGTTCCCAAATGTTTTAGAAGGTGAATTAAATGGAATGCCACAAATATTTATTTACAATAAAAGTGGTGAAATTGTTTTTCATAAACGTGGCTTATTAATTGGTGATGAAAATACGCTTTTAGCCTTAGTGAAAGAAGCCGCAAAAAAATAAAAAAAGTTATATTTGCAGACTTATTACAAATAAAATTAAAACTGTGAAAATTCCAACGCCGTTCCCTATTGACAGCGATTACATTCAACAATTTATTGAGGAAGCCCTTTTTGAAGATGTACGCAACGGTGATATCACGGCACTCGCTTGTATTCCTTCAAATTTAAAAAATAAGGCTGTCTTAAAAATAAAAGATTCTGGTATTTTAGCTGGAATAGATTTCGCGCGCCGTGTTTTTTTTTATCTCGATGCGGATACAATTTTCACACCATTTAAAAAAGATGGAGACATTGCAATTGAAGGCGACATTGCTTTTGAAGTGATTTGCAACACGCAAGCACTTTTAAAAGCGGAACGATTGGTTTTAAATGCCATGCAACGTATGAGCGGTATTGCAACATTAAGCAACATTTTTAAATCGGCTGTGAGTGATTTGAACGTAACTATTTTAGACACGCGCAAAACAACGCCGATGTTCCGTTATTTTGAAAAATGGGCAGTTGCCATCGGTGGTTGCGCCAATTATAGATTTGGTTTGTACGATTGGTTTATGATTAAAGACAATCACGCCGATGCTTCGGGCGGACTGGCTAACGCGATTGAACGCGTAACGCAATATAAATTAGCGCACCCAGAAACAAAAAATTTGGGTTTAACCGTTGAAGTGCGCAACTTGGAAGAACTTGAAACCGCACTCGCAATGCCAAAAGGCGTTGTAACGCGCGTCATGTTGGATAATTTTGCGTTACCACAAATGAAAAAAGCCGTCAAACGCGTTAACAAACAAATTCAAACAGAAATTTCAGGTGGCGTTAATATTAAAAATTTGCGCCGATTTGCACTCACTGGTGTAGATTATATTTCTTCGGGTGCATTAACGCATTCTGCACGCAGCTTAGATTTGAGTTTGAAAATTGTAAAGTGAAATCATATAGATAAAATAGTTTTGGAACTTATTCCTTATTCCTTTTTTTATCGCTTCAGAAGCATAAACTGTAAACCAATGGTGTAAGGATTGGCTCGTAATGCGGGTTTAGAAAATCCATTCGATGGCAAAAAAGAGGAAAATTTAGGAGCAATACTCCAATCGAAAGTTTTATTGAACCGTTGCTGAAGTCCGAAAGAAAAATAGAGGCTAATCGAACGGGATTTATCCGAGTTTAATAGTTGACTAAAACTCGTTCCTGCCGTTGCAAAATAAGTTCTGTTTTTTTATATGAGCAGTGTATTGAACACTCGGATTAAAGCCAATGAGATAATAAGACGACCGCTCAACTGTAATATTTGTTGCTATCACAGGATCGAGCGCAACGCTAAAAGCGGTTTTGCTATCTATTTTTAAACTATCGGGCACAATACCTTGTGCTGAATAAGAAATATTTTTTACGATATTTGTTGCATTTAAGCCAACGTTCAGTTGCCAGTGGTCGTTGAATCGGAACGAAAATCCAGAACCCAACGAAAACCCTAATCTATCTGCTGATAAACTACTCGGGCTTTCTAAATTGGTAATTAAAATTTTGTCGGCGGTGTTTGGTGTGTAGCCATAAAAACTGTATTGTGAAACAATAGAAAAGTAATAAGAAGTTCGAGCTGATTTTTTTACTGCAATAGCATCAAAAAAATTAATTGCACCGTTTTTATTTTCTTCCAAATTTTTTATCTCATTGTTGTTAAGTATTGGTAAGCACGTTAATAATTCAGATAATTTAAAATTTTGGTTGTTATAAATAGTATCTTCAATGAAAATTTCTTTGCCCATACCACCACTTGTTACATTGAGTATAACAAGTGGTGAAGCATTTTCTTCAAAGGTACTTTTATTTAAGTTTGCGTTAATTGCGTTGTGCGTGGAGAAAGTTTCATGAAATTATCCGTTCCTTCAGTGATATAAGCATTTGGCACGTTCCTTAAAAATTTACCTTCAACAAAACTAACCGTTCCTGTTTGTGCGTCTTTTGAAATACTTATGAGCGTGGAGCTATTGACAAACGGCGTAAAATCCATGACAGCCGATGTGCCTGCACGCACAAACATTTTGACTTGCAACGGCGTTGGCGTTGGGTCGGGATAAACGACATCGTAATTTGTTAAATCGCAACCCAAAAAAACAATGCTGATGGCAATGCCGAATATTAAAAAAATTAGCAAGTTGCGCAACATGATTCAATCTTAGTTTTTTGTTTAAGAATAAATTTATACTTTTAAGACAGTTATAAACTAAAAAGGGTTGCACGAAATAAAAAAATAATTACAGACTTCGTTTAAAATTTGCGGACTCAAAACAAATCATCAATCAAATCTTCAATCCGACTGATAGTGACAACTTTGCAGGCAGTATCTTTTGTTTTTGAAACTGTTGGCGCACCATATTTAGAAATATAAACTGTTTCAAAACCCAATCGCGCTGCTTCTTGAATACGCTGATCAATACGCGTGACGGCACGAATTTCACCAGAAAGACCAACTTCGGCAGCAAAAGAAATATTTTGTGGAATGAGTGTATCCTTTAAAGATGAAATGAGTGCAGCAACAACGGCTAAATCCATGCCCGGATCTTCCACTTTTATACCACCAGCGATGTTTAAAAAAACGTCATTCATGCCGAAAGGCAGTCCACTTCTTTTTTCTAAAACGGCGAGCAGCATACTTAATCGGCGCAAATCGAAACCCGTTGCCGAGCGTTGCGGTGTGCCATAAACGGCACGCGTTACTAATGCTTGTGTTTCAATTAAAATGGGTCGGACGCCTTCAACGGTTGAACAGATTGCTGAACCACTCAATGCTTCATCGCGCTGCGCAATCAATCGCTCAGATGGATTAGCAACAGGTCGTAAACCATACGATTGCATTTCGTAAATTCCCATTTCATCCGTTGCACCGAACCGATTTTTAAGCGTTCGTAAAATACGGTACGAATAATGTGCATCTCCTTCAAATTGCAAAACCACGTCAACAATATGCTCTAAAAGTTTTGGTCCGGCAATTGTTCCTTCTTTCGTGATATGACCAATAATTAAAATTGGAATATTTGTTTCTTTCGCGAACCGTTGCAACTCACCCGCCGATTCGCGAATTTGCGACACACTACCTGCGGTTGATTCGATATACGGCGACATGACGGTTTGAATCGAATCAATGATAATTAAGTCGGGAACAATGCGTTGCGCGTGCTGAAAAATTTTAGCCGTATTGGTTTCAGTCAGAACAAAACACGTTGAATTTTTTTTAGAGATCCGCTCTGAGCGCAATTTTATCTGATCTTCGCTTTCTTCGCCACTGACGTACAAAACGCGAACGGGTAAATCGAGTGCTAATTGCAAAAGTAAAGTTGATTTACCAATGCCAGGTTGCCCACCCAATAAAACCAAAGTGCCTGGCACAATGCCACCACCCAATACGCGATTAAATTCGTGATCGGTGCCGCTAATGCGAACCGTCTTTTGCGGTTTTATATCGGCAAGTAAAATCGGTTGTGGTTCAGCATTAGCATCGGAGCGCCAAACTTTTTTTTGTTCTTCGCGCGGTGTTTCTTTGTGCACCATTTCTTCTACCAAAGTATCCCATTCGCCACAACTCGAGCAACGCCCTTGCCATTTAGGCGATGTAACACCGCAGCTTTTGCATACAAATATTTTCTTCGGAGCAGCCATAAATTCAGAAATTAGCAAAGCAATACAGAAAAATTAAACAATAGGTATTAATTTCGCTTATTAAAATTGTGTTTGAGTTTTTTTTAGTTAAAAAATGGGTATCGTCAAAAACTTTCAGCAATTTTGCGAAAAAAATTTAACTTCTCTCCAAAAATAAATCTCAAATTAATAAAAAAAAGTGGTGTAAGTAAATAATGAAGCGAAGTTAAAACAAAATATTTTAGAATAGTTCTTTTGGAGCGTACTTTTAAAACATTTTTTAGTGCCTTTTTATTATTTACTCGGTATTTTGAATCTAAATAGAGCAATGATTAATTTATTTAAAGAAGTAGGGCTAAAAGAAGTAGGGCGATTTAAATATTTAACTACGAGTGAATTTCCAGAGCGCGAGAATATCATTTTGTTGCACGGTTTAATGGGTGGTTTGAGTAATTTCGATTACGTGATTAATTATTTCTCGGAAGATTACAATGTCCTTCTTCCGCTACTGCCTATTTACGAATTACCGCTTCAAGAAACATCGCTCGAAGGTTTGCTCGAATATTTGGAGGCGTTTATTGCTTATAAAAATTTGAACAATTTAAATTTAGTTGGTAATTCTCTTGGCGGACATATCGGACTCATTTATACGCTCAAACACCAGAGCAATGTAAAAACTTTAACACTCACGGGTAGTTCAGGTTTGTTTGAAAATGCCATGGGTAGTACGTTTCCGAAGCGGAATAATTTTGAGTATATTCGTCAAAAAACGGAAGAAACTTTTTATGATCCTGCTATGGCTTCGCCAGAATTAGTAGATGATATTTTTTCGGCTGTGAGCGATAGAAATAAAGCACTGCGCATAATTCTAACGTCTAAATCTGCTATTCGCCACAACTTAACTGACGAGTTGAAAGAAATAAAAGTACCAACACTCCTTATTTGGGGAACAAACGATAATGTAACGCCGCCGTTTGTTGCCGAAAAATTTAATGAATTAATTCCAAATTCGCAGTTAGTTTGGATTGAAAAATGCGGACATGCACCGATGATGGAACATCCGAAATTATTTTGCGACACACTGAGCGATTTTCTAAAAAAACACAGTTTGGTTGATAGTTGATGGTAAGAATTCATTTTTGAACCCTCAAACGAACGTCTAACAACCCTTAACTAACAACCCTTAACTAACAACCATCAACTAAAATGGATAAGAATAAAATTTTGTTTGAACTCATTTGCTGGCTCATTACGGCTATTATAGTTGGGTTGGTAATGTTACCCGTTTTTAAAAACTTTCCCAGTTTTCCTTTTTTAATTGCTAATATTGTTTTCATTGCAGCGTTTGTTACGGCTACGCGCTATACTTTTTTATTAAAATATACTTTCTTAGGGCAATCGCAAATAATTAAAATTGCGCTCGTGCTTTTGTGCATTGCTTTAGTCAGTTTACTGCTGTACAAAATGCAAGATTTTCAAGTTTGGGCAGCTACCGAAGATCCGAACAGATTACTCTACAAAGTAAAAGAAAGCAAACGCGAATCGCTTTTCAACTACATCAAAGCCGAATATCTTTTTTTTGCCATCGGTAGCATTATTGCGCAAGTGTTTTTAACTTTTAGGCTTTTAGGTTCTATCTGGAATTTAAGAAATCTTGGGACAGTTTAATTTTTTTTTGAAAGGTGAATATGCTAACGCTCGACTCTCAAATTATTCATTTTTTCAGAACGCAATTGTATGCTTGGCACGCGCTGAATGCGCGAAAAAATATGCCATGGCTAAAAGAGCGCGATGCGTACAAAATCTGGCTTTCAGAAATTATTTTGCAGCAAACGACTGTTCAGCAAGGTACGCCGTATTATTTAAAATTTGTAAAAGCCTATCCCACTGTTTTCGATTTAGCGAATGCACCGAGCGATGAAGTGCTAAAAAATTGGGAAGGTTTAGGATATTACAGTCGTGCCAGAAATTTGTTGTCCGCCGCAAAACAGATTGTAGAAGATTTTAACGGCGTGTTTCCAAATAATTTCCATGATATTTTAAGACTAAAAGGCGTTGGTAATTACACAGCCTCTGCCATTGCCGCCTATGCTTTTAATCTGCCGCATATCGCTATTGATGGTAACGCCTATCGCGTAATGGCGCGTTTTTTTGGTATTGATGCCGTACTACAATCACCTGAAGCGCATAAAAAATTTTCTGAATGCGGTCAAGCGATTCTCGACGCGAACAACAGCGCGCATTTTAATCAAGCGATGATGGATTTTGGAGCAACGCAGTGCGTGCCAAGCTCGCCTAATTGTTTGCGCTGTCCATTAAATTTAAATTGCTACGCGTTTAATAACGGTGTAGTTGGTTTTTTGCCCGTAAAAAAATCGGCGATGGCAAAAACGAAGCGGTATTTTAATTACGTTATTGCGCATGTTGGCGATTCCGTTTATATACATCAGCGCAACGAAAGCGATATTTGGCGCGATTTATACGAGTTTATTCTCGTTGAAACTGACGCGCCGATTGAACAAACGCAACAAATAGCTTTCAAATATTTTGAAACACAACTTTCAAATATTTTAAACGATGCCACTTATATTATTGAATCGCGTTCAGAAAATTTTATACAGCAACTTACGCATCGAACAATTATTGCCACTTTTTGGGAAATTAAATTAGTAAAACGCATTGCACGCGCGCCAGAATTTATTTTAGTAACTGAAACCGAACTACAACGCTTCGCTTTTCCGAAGGTGATTTCAAATTATCTGGCTAAAAATCAGAAAACGTTATTTTAATTTTTAACTTTGTCATCTTTGCGTTTCGTATGCTGCAAAGCAAATAATTTTAAATTCTCAATTAATTAATTGGAAGGAATAAATGCTCAGTTTCGCCGTAAAAAAAATCCGCTGCCTTCGCTTGATGTTTTGTTCAAAGGTATTTGCAGTGGCGATACTGTTTTGCTCAGTCGCGCCATAACGCTTTTAGAAAGTAATATTGCGACCGATAGAATTTTAGCACAACAACTTTTAGAAAAATGTCGGGCTCAAAAAAAACAAATTACGCCCACTTGTCGCATCGGTATTACGGGTGTGCCAGGTGTTGGTAAAAGCACTTTTATTGAATCGCTTGGATTAAAACTTTGCGCAGAAGATAAAAAAATTGCTGTTTTAGCCATTGACCCAAGCAGTGCACGCACAGGTGGTAGTGTTTTAGGTGATAAAACGCGGATGATGCAACTTGCGCTTGAACCCAATGCCTTTATTAGACCAACGCCAGGCGGAACAACACTTGGCGGCGTAGCGCGCGCTACGGGCGATGCCATTATACTTTTAGAATCGGCAGGTTACGATTATATCATTATTGAAACTATTGGCGTTGGACAGAGCGAAGTAAAAGTCCATGTATTAACCGATATTTTTTTATTGCTGCTTTTGCCGAACGCGGGCGACGACGTGCAAGGCATTAAACGTGGCATTGTTGAAATGGCTGATATAGTTGTTGTCAATAAAGCGGATGGCGATTTCTTAGATGCTGCCACACAAGCACAAAATTTTTATCGCCATGCGCTGCATTTATTTACATCAAAAATAAAAAATTGGGAAGTACCCGTGCTAACGTGCTCAGCACAAAATAATACAGATGTAGATAAAGTTTTAGAAACAATCATAAAATTTTTTGAATTTAAAATATCGAATGGCATTCTATTAGAAAATCGAAAACAACAAGCTGAACAGTGGTTTTTAGAAACTGTTGAAACGGCGTTGCGAAACGATTTTTTTACAGACGAAACCATAAAGCATCATTACAATGTTTTCCGAATGAATGTCGCGCAAGGTTTAATTTCACCTTTCGAAGCGGCTGAAAAATTGATGAAATTGTATAAACAATAGAACGTTTAAAATTCTTTTAAAATTACTAAAACAATGTTGGATACAACAAACATAATGGACACAGACGGTATTACGCGCAGCCATGCTATTCACGAAAAGCACGTAGAAGATTTATTAGTCCATAAAAAATTGTATTTCGATATTTTCGAGCTTAAAAATTCAATGACTTATTTACTCACCGTTGAGCCAATAAAAGTTTTATATCCCTTTTTTAATAATACTGCGCAATGGCTTGTTGTAGGCGATTATCGCGGTATTGAAGCAAATTATTTAAAAACGCACGCACAAAAAGTACACGCGTCCGATATTTCGGATGCGTTTTTAAAAGAAGCGAACAGCCTTGGTTTAATTGATGGTTTTTCTAAACAGAACGTTGAGCATCTTAGTTTCGATAACGATAGTTTCGATTATACACTCTGTAAAGAAGCGTATCACCATTTTCCGCGCGCGTATTTGGGTTTGTACGAAATGTTGCGCGTTAGTAAAAAAGCCGTTTTTTTATTAGCGGAGCCACTCGATATTTCTACTAAAATTCCTGTGTTGATGGCACTCAAAAATGTGTGTGATAAAATAAACCCGAACCTTATCAATAAAATTTGGAAAAATCGGTACTCTTTTGAAACTGTGGGTAATTATGTTTTTAAAGTATCGGAGCGTGAGTTTGAAAAAATTGCGATGGGAATTGCGCTACCGTGCATGGCGATAAAATCATTTCAAATTTTTCTTTCGCACAAACCAATTGATGGTGCACTCGATCAGCCACCCAATGTGAGATTTAAAAATCGCGTGGCGCGTCACGTGGGTTGGCGAAATTTTTTGGATAAAATTGGCATTCTTCCCGCCAACTCTTTGAGTTGCATTCTATTTAAAACAATACCAACCGATGCCGAGCGCGGCGACTTAGAAAAAATGGGATTTAAATTTCAGTTTTTTCCGAAAAATCCGTACCAAACCAAGTAAATGTTTGTAAACTTGATAGTTTTGCTTTTTAATCGTAGTTATTTATTGTACTTCAGCTACTTTCAATTTAAACACTAAAATAGAATTCGCCGGAATAATAATTTTACCGTCATCCAAAGGCGTTGCGCCGTAACCTAATCGCGCAGGTAAAATGATAGTGTTTTCACTTTTGTTTCTCATCCATTTAATACTTTCTTCCCAACCCGAAATTACTTTTCCTTCGCCGACAATAAAACTAAATGGTGTTTTGCCAAAATTTGAATCAAACACTTTGCCGTCTAAAAAACTGCCTTCGTAAAAAACGGTAACTTTCTGACCAGTCGTAATTTTTGCGCCATTGCCCGATTTATTTACAATCACACGCGCACCGTTCGGTGTTTTTTCAGTTTTTAATTTATTTTTTGTGGCGAAAGCATCTATCGTTTTATTGTCAATGTCAAAAATTGCGGCTTCTTTTTTCTTAAACTCCGCGCGCTCTACATCTTCAACAGCCTTCATAGAGGCTTCGTAATCGGTAATGCTTAAAATGCGTTCCAGTTTAATTTTAAAAATTACGGGCGAATTGGAGGGAATACCATTGTAACCCGCATTTCCATACGCCATCTCGGCTGGAACAAATAATGAAATTGAGCTACCGATTTTAAATTGCGAGAGCATATTATCCCAAGCAGGCAAAACGTGGCGAAAACCCAACTGAAATATAAATGGTACATTCCGTTCGTTAGAATCAACGACGCGCCCGTTGAGTAATTCTGTTGTGTATTGAATTTGCAAGTAATCGCCCGATTGTGGCAGCGCACCTTTACCTTCAACGTCGGTGGAAAAATAAATACCGTCGCTGGTTTTTTCTGCTTTGATATTATTACTTTGCAGATATTTTTCTAAGGTGAGTGTGTCGTTACCAAAGATTGGATGAGAGACGAAAGACAAAAAGGCAAACAAGAAAAACTTCATGAGATTATAATTTTATGTCATAATACATGCAGCCAATGTTGTGCCAACTTTACAGTGTGTTAAACTTTAACGCGCCAACCAATCATTCTTGGAAAGATTGTAAGTAACATTTTCATCAATATCCGATAAAATATGCGCACCTAATTTTTCTACGGCTTTGCACGAGCGCATATTATGCGTTCCAACATGAAAAACGACGTTATCAACGTGGTTAAAAGCGTAGTCAATCATCAATTTTTTGAGCGATTTATTGTAGGTATTTCCCCAAAATGAGCGCGCAATAAAAGTATAACCAATCGCGATACTACTTTGCCCAGAATTGTAATCGTAATACCGAGTGCTACCAATCAGTGCTTTACTGACGTTATCGTAAATTAAAAACGCACTATGCGATTCAACGGCGGACTTGAAATATTTTTCAAAAACTTCGCGCGTGCAACGCAATCTTTCAGGATGTTGTTCCCAAATGAGTGGGTCGGAAGCTACGGCAAAAAGTTTTTCAAAATCGGTTGATTCAATCGGCTCAAGTTGAATTAACGCGTTCGATAACTGCGGTTGTAAGTTGAAATTCATTAATTTTTCTTAGAAGTTACGCATTCTGCAATGCTTGACTGCGCAAACGCTGTAAAAAAGGCGAGGCGAAAATAAAATGCTGTAATTCTTGGTTGTCGCTCGTAAGCACTTCGTTTTTATTGCCATTCCATTCCAATTGTCCTTCGTGGATAAAACAGATACTGTCGCCAATTTCCATCACGGAATTCATATCGTGCGTGTTAATAATAGTAGTAATATTTTTTTCGACTGTGATATCGTGAATCAGTGCATCAATAACTATGGATGTTTTTGGATCGAGACCAGAGTTGGGTTCATCGCAAAATAAATAGAGTGGATCTAAAACCAAGGAACGCGCAATACCAACACGTTTTTGCATTCCACCCGAAAGTTCAGACGGAAATTTCAGATTCACGCCTGCTAAATTCACGCGCTCTAAACAATAATCGACGCGCATATCTTTTTCTTTTTTTGTTCCATTGGTAAACATATCGAGCGGAAAGCGGATATTTTGCTCAACGGTCATTGAATCGAACAGAGCCGAGCCTTGAAATAACATTCCTACTTTCATTCTAATTGCCTGCACTGCTTTCCGTTCTAAACTTGTAAAATCTACATCGTTATACCAAACTTTACCCGATGTTGGCGACAATAAACCCACTAGAATTTTAAGCAAAACGGTTTTACCCGCGCCACTTCTACCAATAATTAAATTCGTTTTTCCGGCATCGAACGTAGCCGATATGCCTTTTACAACGGGTTGATCACCAAACTTTTTTTCAATATTTTCTGCACGTATCATAATAGTTGATGGTTGATAATTGTTAGTTGACGAACAACCGTTAAATAAATTTTTGAACGGTGTGTCGCAAAGCGCACAATTTTTCTAATAATTCTGATAATTTGTGCAAAGGTAACATATTTGCTCCATCGCTTTTTGCTTTTGATGGGTCGGGATGCGTTTCAATAAAAATTCCATCTGCGCCAACGGCAATAGCAGCGCGCGCAATGGTTTCAATCAATGCAGGTTTACCACCCGTTACACCGCTTTTTGAATTTGGTTGTTGTAAAGAATGCGTACAATCCATAATAACCGGCACTTGAAAAGCGCGCATCTCAGGAATGTTTCGGTAATCAACTACTAAATCGCCGTAACCAAAAGTGTTGCCGCGCTCGGTGAGCATTATATTATTGTTGCCACTATCGCGCACTTTTTGCACCGCATGAAGCATTGTTTCCGACGCGGCGAACTGCCCTTTTTTTATATTCACCACTTTACCCGTGTTTGCGGCGGCAATTAATAAACTCGTTTGACGACACAGAAAAGCAGGAATTTGTAAAATATCAACCGATTGCGCGGCGAGTGCGGCTTCTTCGTCGGCGTGAATATCGGTTGTCGTCGGTATGCGTTCTGTGTCGCGCACTTTTTTAAGTATTGCTAATGATTCTTCATCGCCGATACCTGAAAAAGAATCTATACGCGAGCGATTCGCTTTTCGGTATGAACCTTTGAAAATGTACGGTATTTTAAATTTCTCGCAAAGTGCTTTCACAGTTTGCGCTACTTCAAAAGCAATATCTTCACTTTCAATAGCGCATGGACCAGCAATCAGAAAAAATTGATCTGAATGTATGTGCCGTAATTGCGGAATATTAAAATTGCTGATGTGCATAATATTTTTTGAGATTTCTTTGATTAAAAATATTTTTTAAACGAGAGTACTCCGTTAATAGTGTTGTGTTGAAATTGATACAACGCATACATTGAGTAAAGTGGTAGCTAATCCATTTAAAGCTGGATGAATTTTTTTAAAGAAGATAACAAATGTTCAAAATCATCTAATCTTGTTTTTTTTGTTGGAGATGTTACAAAAATAGTTTTTATGAAACAAAATTAATTAAAATTAAAGAAATTTTATCAATTTCATTTAAAAAAATGTAATCGTTTAAGAAATTCGGAATATTAATAAATAGAAACGCGGAAGTCGCTGAATCAGGCGGATTTTCACAGAGTTTTCGATTTCTCAGACGAGAGAATATTTAAAAATCTGTGTCAATTTGCGCAATTCCGTTGTATCTGCGTTTCTGCTATTAAGCATTTTATCAGAGTCTTAATACTTAATTACAAAAAATTTCAGTCTGCTCAATTGTATTTTCAAACATTTATAAATCTCTATTTAATTTTACTTTTGGGTAGTTTTTTGTTTTAGCAATACATTGTGACAATGTATTTTTAAAATTATTAATTATTAAAATACGGCTGCAAGTAGTTGAATAATAGATATTAACGCGTGTTCTTTAATTTGTTTGTTAATTTTAACTCTTGACGTATGTGTTACTTCTATCTATCTTTGCATCATAATTAAGAATTAAGCGGACAAGGCAATTATAAAACACACTTTTAATTTGAGCAAAACACACATACTATTTTTGATTTCGTTCTAAAAAAACAAAAAACACATACTTCAAACAGACACACAAAAAACACTTACATTTTTTAATCAACACTTTTAGTTTTCACTCCCCCCACTTTTTTCAAAACAAAAAAACAAATATTTTTACAACGTTAAGGAAAAAACAAACAACATCACTATTAGCTTTTACCCCCCAATTTTTTTAAAAGCTAAGTTAATGGACGCATTCAAGACTCTAAAAAAAACAACACTATTATTAGCTTTTACTCCCCATTTTTAAAACAAACTACAACACTAACAACACTACTAAAATGAGCTGTACTTCGTACGGCTTTTTTATTTTATTATTTTCTTGCCTTAAAAAGCGTAAAATTTTGCACAAGTATTTGATAAGACACAGATAAAAATTAGTTTTGCGTGTTTTAAAATTTCAAGCAATTACATTCTATCAGTGCGAACTGAAAAACTAACGATTTTATAATGGAACATTTACTGTATTGGATACCGCTCTTCGGCGTGGTGGGTTTAATTTACATGGCATATTTGTGGCAATGGGTAACTAAGCAAGATGCGGGTAACGACAAAATGCAATTCATCGCTAATGCGATAAACGAAGGCGCACTCGCTTTTTTAAACGCTGAGTATAGAGTACTTGGTATTTTTGTTGTTGTAGCAGCAGCACTTTTAGGTTTTCAATCTACGCTCGTAGAAAATTCAAGTTATTTAATTTCTATTGCATTTATTATTGGTGCTGTGTTTTCGGCAGTAGCGGGTAATCTCGGAATGCGTATAGCTACAAAAGCTAACGTTAGAACAACGCAAGCAGCGCGTTCAAGCTTAACAAAAGCACTCAACGTTTCGTTTCGCGGTGGTACAGTTATGGGTTTAGGTGTTGCCGGTTTAGCAGTCATCGGATTAAGCGTTTTGTTTATCGCGTTCTACAATATTTTCATGGGTGGAACGGGTAACGGCACGCACGCGATGGAAAAAGTTTTAGAAGTACTCGCTGGTTTTTCTATTGGTGCAGAGTCTATTGCATTATTTGCGCGCGTCGGTGGTGGCATTTACACGAAAGCAGCTGATGTCGGCGCTGATTTAGTGGGTAAAGTTGAAGCAGGAATACCAGAAGATGATCCGAGAAATCCGGCAACTATTGCCGACAACGTTGGTGACAACGTGGGTGATGTTGCAGGTATGGGTGCCGATCTATTTGGCTCTTATGTCGCAACTGTTTTAGCTTCTATGGTACTTGGTAATTACCTGATTGGCGACAATCCGGGTTTTACCGATAACTTCGGTGGCATCGGACCCATTGTTTTGCCGATTTTCATCGCAGGTATCGGTATTATATTTTCTATCATCGGTACTTTTTTCGTTAAAGTCAGCGAATCAAATGTTTCATCGGATGCAGTTCAACGCGCATTAAACTTGGGTAACTGGGTTTCGATGGCATTGACGGCGGTTGTTTGCTATCCTATTATTAAATGGTTTTTACCAGAAACCATTAATATGCGTTTTTTCGGTGAAGTCAATTTAATGCAAGTTACAAGTAATCAAGTTTATTTTGCTGTTTTAGTTGGTTTAGCAGTCGGTACAGCTATTGCTTCAATCACTGAATATTATACGGGTCTCGGAAAAAAGCCCGTCCTCGATATCGTTCAACGTTCATCAACTGGTCCGGGTACAAATATTATTGCAGGCCTCGGCGTCGGAATGATTTCTACCGCTTATCCTGTTTTACTTTTTGCTGGTGCCATTTGGGCGGCGTATTCACTTGCCGGATTTTACGGCGTAGCGATTGCAGCATCCGCAATGATGGCAACAACTGCTATGCAATTAGCTATTGATGCTTTCGGTCCTATTTCGGATAACGCCGGTGGTATTGCTGAAATGTCGGAATTGCCAAAAGAAGTGCGCGAACGCACAGACGTTCTCGATTCGGTCGGTAACACAACGGCTGCTATTGGTAAAGGCTTTGCCATTGCATCGGCTGCACTCACTGCACTCGGTTTATTTGCAGCGTATGTAAAATTTACAGGCATTGAAGGTATTAATATTTTTAAAGCGGATGTACTGGCTGCCTTATTTATTGGTGGCATGGTACCCGTAGTGTTTTCTGCTTTTGCAATGAACGCCGTAGGTCGCGCAGCTATGGATATGGTAAACGAAGTGCGTCGTCAGTTCCGCGAAATTCCTGGCATTATGGATGGATCAGGCAAACCCGATTATCAAAAATGCGTGGAAATTTCTACGAAAGCCGCCTTGCGCGAAATGTTAGCGCCAGGTGCAATCACTATTATTGCGCCAATACTTATTGGTTTTATTATGGGTGCAGAACCGCTCGGTGGATATTTAGCAGGTGTAACTGTTTCAGGTGTAATGTGGGCAATTTTCCAATCGAACGCGGGTGGTGCGTGGGATAACGCTAAGAAATCTTTTGAAAAAGGCGTACTTATTGATGGTGTTATGACTTTTAAAGGTTCTGATGCACACAAAGCGTCGGTTATTGGCGATACTGTTGGTGATCCGTTTAAAGATACATCTGGTCCATCAATGAATATTTTAATCAAACTTTCTTGTTTAGTCGCTTTAGCGATTGCACCCATTTTAGGAATGCGCTACAAAAATGCACACACTAAATTGAGTTCAACTAATACAATTGAATTGCCAGCGCAAAGTATATCTCATTCAGCGACGACAAAGCCTAATTAATTTAATTTAGAGATATTATTTCTCAATATCCCGAATTTTCAGTCATGGAAATTTCGGGATATTTTTTTACGCTAAAAAATAATCGTCCAAAAATTTCAACGCACTTTTTAGGTTTTTGGTCTAATCATTTCGTTGAATTTAAAATTTTTTACTTCTTCGCCGTCCAAACATTATTTGATGTATCAGCATCCATATAAATACCGCCATCGAGCGTGAGGGATTTAATTTTCTTTTTTGTCAAAACTTTTACAACGGTTTGCGTTTGGTTTTTTTCCCAAATGGCGGGTGTTTGATGAATTTTTTCTGACGTACTATCTTCATACTGTATCAGAAAATTTGTAGGCGAAGCAAATCCACCAATATTATCAATCGTGACTTCGTAACCACCGCGCGTTGATTCAACTTTATGGATACCTAAATCTAAATAATTGCGACTGAAGAACCAATTGTTCCAGAACCAGTTCAAATTTTTACCGGCAGCATCATTAAAACTAAAAAACATATCCCAAGGCAATGGGTGTTTACCGTGCCATCTATCCATAAAAGTATGCAAACATTTTTTGAACTGCATGTCGCCGAGATAATCTTTAATGGCTAAATACGCTAATGCAGGTTTGCCGTATTCGTTATCGCCGAGACCTTGACCACTTAAAATATTACCGGGTGTGATGATTGGAATTTGATGCTCTTCCGAATTATTTTGCGTCCAACCTTGCACCCGAAAACTTTGAAACAACTGCGTTTCTTTCTCTTCACCTAAATCTTCTACACCAATGAGATATTCGTTAGCTGTTGTCCAGCCTTCATCCATAAATCCGTAGCGGTGCTCATTAATGCCCATGTAAAACGGAAACCACGAGTGCGCAATTTCGTGCTCAGCAACAAATCGCGCAAAAAGTGGATCTTCTTCTGGGCTATCGTTCACCATCATTGGGTATTCCATATCGCCAAAACCTTGGAAAATAGTTGTCTTAGGAAACGGATAAGCCACACCCGGAAATTTTGTCGAGAACCAATCCAATGAATGTTTACCAAACACCACCATTTGTTCAAAATCTTTAGAACTGGCAGCATAAGCCGATTGTACACTCGAACGGCGTTTCGTTACAGTGTCAACCACAACACTACCAGCATCCCAAATGTAAGTATCGCTCACACCGAGTGCCATATCGCTCACGTTTTGCGCTTCCCAACGCCAAGTATTCGTCTCGTTTTGTAGCGTAACATTTTTATTTGTGACATCTTCAAGCGTAGCAATGTGCGTAACATCATTGCTTCTGAACGATGCGTTTAATTTTTCCGCAACATTAGGTTGTAAAATAGCATTCGCATTTGTAAGCATACCTGTTGACCAAACAACAAAATTTTTCGGTACAGAAACGTTGAGGGTGTAATCGTTAAAATCGTTATAAAATTCTTGAGAGCCATTAAAAACCATATTATCCCAGTGATTGATGTCGTCGAAAACAGCAAGTCTTGGATAAAAATAAGCGATGAAGAAAGTTGTTGAATCAATAATACCTTCTCTGCCATGCTCGACGGAAAGATCAAAATTCCATTCAAATTCCAGCGTGACGGAATCGTGCGGAATAAGTGGTTTTGAAAATTGAAACGATTGAAACGTTGTTACATTATCGCCTTTCCACTTTTTGGTTACGCCATTTTCTTTAAATGCCGTAATGTGTAATCCTGAAGTCATTTCTTTTAAATCAGCGGCATTGCTACGCACCGCACCAACAGCATGCTGATTCAAAATAAGTTTTAAACCCGGATTTTTTAAAGTGTCCGCGCTATTGTTGTAGTAAACAATTTTTTCTGAACCTTGAATATTTTTATTCGGTGGCGAAACTTTTATAGATATATCGTACCTGCCAAAATTTTGAAAATAATTTTTGCCAGGTTTACCATCCATACTGCGCGTTCCGTTTTTATACGCTGCTTGAACATCGCGCGGAATGAATAAATTTTGTCCGGATAGTTGCAGCATTGAAGATAATGCAATAAAAAAAACTAAGTTTTGTAATTTCATAATGATAGTTGGAAACGTTTAAAATGTAGAATACGTTTGAGAAACTTTTGAAGTTTCTTGAAAGTTGCAAGAACAGGACAAACTTCTTACAAAAATTTAAAATTACAAAAATAATCTTGATAGTCTTAATATTTTATAATCGTGTCTTACTTCGCCAATCGCTTCAAAATATTACCGTAATAAGAATTGTACATTTTATAACTGATAAACGCTTTAAAGTCGGCGCGCACTTTATCTTCCCATAAAATCCCGTCCGAGAATTTTTGCCCTTTAAACTTGGTATAAATTTTTTCAGCTTTTTGGTTCTGGTTTGCTAACAAGTAACTGTGCGCCAAAAGTAATTGCACATTCAAATCCAAATTTTTATTTTCGGTTAACGGTAAAATGAGTGCCGTTGCTTCTGTCGGTTTCTTGTTCAAAATGAGCGAACGCGCGTGTAACGTTTTAGCGAGTGTGTCGTCGAAGTTATTACTGAGATACGAATTTGTATGCTGAAGCAGTGCTTCAAAATTGCGCGCTGTTTCTAAACTATCGGCAATGCGCGCAGTTTTATAGGCTAATGTGGATTCAAAAGGAATTATTTTATCGGTTAACGGCGCAGCAATAATGGTACTAACATTTATTATTTCCGCCGATTTAATAATTTGCGGTCGCGGTATTTTAGAAACGAGTGCTGTAATTTCAAATTTTAAATTCAAACCTGATTTTAAACTCGGATTGTTAAAACAAATGAGTTCACAACCCGATTTGGGCGTAATTTCCAAAACACCACCCGTTATATTTTGTCGCGACGTGTAAGGATTCGCCGACCAAAGCCTATCTCTGTAATCCAAAAATATTTTTTGCTTCGATGTATCTAAAATATAAATATCGGTAACAGCCGTACCTGTTGGTTTTACAATCGCGTCAATCAGTCCGGCAGTGATGCCTGTTCTATCAATAATGCGCGTGAGTTGTCCTGCTAAACTAATGAATGATGTAATTTCATTTTTTGAATCGCTACCTGCAAAAGAGACAAAATACTTCACCGTGCCTTCCGGTAAACAAAACGGAACGGCTAATCGCGCGCGACCGTTGAGATTTGCCACAAAACGTGAATCAAGATAAAAAGATTGTTGTGGCGAAACGGAAACTACTTTTGTAGTTGTATCCGTTGGTGTTTGCGATTGAACCGAATACCAAGTGGTAACGAGCACCAAAGCGAAAATCAGTTTCATTGATAGAGGTAATTTATGGAGCAGTATTAACGTTTTGAAAATCGTTTTATTCTTACCGAACCGAAAAACGCTAAAGTAAAGTCGCTTAAAATTATTTAGCCCGCAACACCACATTCGATTCTGAGAAATCAATATCCAAAATTGGAATTTCGCGCATCCAACCGATGAGCGTTTCGCCGAGTAGTTCGTGTCGCCAATCGGAAACATTTTCGTCGCGAAACCACACAGGTTTATCGGCATTCGTTAACTCCGATTTAATGAGAACGAACGTGGGTGCAATATCGTTTTCAATACACTTGTACTTAATGAGTGCGTGTAAAAGTTCCATTGACGATTCGTGCAGCAAGTCATCTTTGGTATTAATAGGTAAATTTTTCAGGATTTCGAGTTCTTCTTCTGTGGCAGGTTCTTTTAAAATAGTTTCAAAAGTTGACCAGTTCATATCAATAAACTTATCGGGAATAACGCGGGAATCTTTTAAAACTGCCTTGCCTTGGTCAATTGATTTTACAATGGGTGTAATGTATTTGGCTGGAAACGCCATCTCGCGCGATATGTCGAGTCGCTCAGCTTCTGTGTAACGCCACTTGTGCAGCTTTAGCAAAAAGATTTGTTTGTTTTTTCGTAATCCATGAATGAGTGTACCTGATATCGCTTCTTTATACACATTGCGCTCATAAAAACTCGGCACACACCAATTTTCGAGTTCAGAAAAAACCCAACTCAATCTGTTTTTTTTATTGATGAATTGGCTTAAATACTCGTACAACGGATATAAATAACTCACATCAGCTAAAGCATATTGCAACTGTCGGTGTTTGAGTGGGCGCGCATCCCAAAAAGTAGCGGCATACGCTTTATCAATATGTCCATCTAAAACTTTTTCAACCAGCTTTCCATACGAAATAGGATAACCAAAATTAGAAAATCCGGCAGCGACTTGCGTATCAAAAATATTTTTTGGATACACACCAAAATTTTGCGCGAATATGCGGTAATCGTTTTCGCCGGCGTGTGTAATTTTCAGAATGTTAGGATTGCTAAGTAAATCAAAAAAGGGCGAAAAATCTGTAATCTCAAACGGATCAATCAAAAAATAACCTTCGGGCGATGCAATCTGAATTAAACACAACAAAGTTTTAAAGCGTTTTTCACTCACAAATTCTGTATCGAACGCCAGCCAATCGTGTTTTTCTAAAAGTTTGCAAACCGATTCTAAAACAGCATTTGTTTCGATAAAGGTAAAAGAAATTTCTTCCATAAATAGGATTAAACCCGACGTATTTAAAAGTGCCATCGCATAATGTTAGCGATGGGATTATTTTGATAAAGGTAAAGTTTTTTTACTATTTTTTAGAGAACATGTTACTTTTACGGCTCAAAACTTTTTACTGATGGAACTTATTGACCTTAGTCACACTATTTTTGATGGTGTAAAAACAATTAAAGGCGTACCTGGTCCTATTATTTGCGATTTTTGGGAGCGCGAAAGCACGCGAAAAAATTATTCGGATGGCAGTACGTTCCAAATGGGAAAAATTGAAATGATTTCAAACACGGGAACTTATATGGATTGTCCGTTTCACCGCTACGCCGACGGGCACGATCTTTCGGGTTTGCCTCTCAAAAATTGCGTTAACTTAAATACTATTATTATTGATGCGCCTCACGAAAACGGTTTAGCTGTTGATGTATCGTTTTTTAAAAATTTTGACGTCAGAGAAAAAGCTATTTTAGTGCACACAGGTTGGTCAGCGTTTTTTAATACTGAAAAATATGTAGCCAACCACCCATTTTTAACCGAAGATGCTGCCATTTTTTTACGTGATAACGGCGCAACACTCGTCGGTATTGATAGTCATAATATTGACGATACGCGCACAACGCGCCGACCAGTACACACTATTTTGCTGCGCGAAAATATTCTAATCGTTGAACATTTAACTAATATGGCAGTGATTCCAAAAAATGAAAAAATTTATTTTTCTGCTGTGCCGCCAAAAATTAAAGGCATGGGAACTTTTCCTGTTAGGGCGTATGTGAAATTGGATTAATTTTTCTTTTTCATCCAAAAATATAAATCAGTTAATTACTTTTGTTTCAGAGTTTCCTTTTTTTCAAAAATTTTAAGCAATGCAGGTAACATACGATGTTATAATAATTGGAACGGGTGCGGGTGGTGGTACAATGGCGCACACTTTAGCCGATTCAGGGAAAAGTATTTTGATACTTGAACGCGGCACTTTTTTACCGCGCGAAAAAGAAAATTGGGATACGGATGCCGTTTTTAATCAAGAACGCTACCACACTAAAGAAGTTTGGAAAACGGAAGGCGATACAGATTTACATCCGGGCACAGGTTATTGGGTGGGTGGAAATACAAAAGTGTATGGTGCTGCATTGTTTCGACTGCGTGAGCGCGATTTTGAAATTATAAATCACGCAGGAGGAATCAGTCCAGAGTGGCCTCTGAAATATTCCGACTTAGAACCTTTTTATGCGCGTGCAGAAAAACTTTTCGATGTGCACGGCGAAATAGGAATTGATCCGACCGAACCGCCACGCGCTGAGAATTTTCCGTTCACAAAAATTAGCAACGAGCCGCGCATTCAAGAGGTGAGCGATCAATTAAAAAGTTTGGGCTTACGTCCGTTTGCTATTCCGATGGGAATAAAACTAAACGAAAGCGATCCGCTCAACAGTCCGTGTATTCGTTGTAATACGTGCGACGGTTTTCCTTGTATGATTCATGCAAAAGCAGATAGCGATATAAACGCTGTACGACCTGTAATGAATCAAACTAACATAACACTTCTTACAGAAGCAAAAGTTGAAAGATTAATTACAAACCCGGAAGGTACAAAAATTATTGGTGTTGAAACGAGCGTTAAAAACGAATCTATCATTTTTTCGGCAGCGATTATAGTTTTAGCGGCAGGCGCGGTCAATTCAGCCGCAATTTTATTAAAATCTGCGACTGATAAACACCCGAACGGATTAGCTAACGCGAGCGATCAAGTGGGTCGTAATTTTATGAAGCACCAAAACGCGGCAATGTTGGGTATCAGTTTGAAAAAAAATCCTTCCGTTTTTCAAAAAACATTCGCTATTACCGATTATTATTTCGGCGACAACGATTATAAATTTCCGATGGGTTGTATTCAACTCATGGGAAAAAGCAATAAAACAATGCTTGCCAGTAGCGCGCCTTTTTTTACGCCCGATTTAGTATTGGAAGAAATGGCGGAGCACGCCGTTGATTGGTGGTTTACAGGCGAGGATTTACCCGACCCAAACAATCGAGTACAAGTAATTGATGGCACAATTCATCTTGATTATACAGACAATAATACCGAAGGATTTGATTTATTGATAGAACGTTGGAAAAACGTGTTACATAAAATTGACGATGGCGCGAGTTTCTTTCATCATGGCGTGTATTTGCGCAAAAAAATTCCACTCAGTGGTATTGCGCACCAATGCGGAACGCTGCGTTTTGGTAACGACCGTCAAACTTCTGTTTTAGACGTTAACTGCAAAGCGCACGAACTCGATAATTTATACGTTGTTGACAGTTCCTTTTTTCCGAGCAGTGGCGCGGTTAATCCGTCGCTCACCATTATTGCAAACGCTATTCGCGTAGGTGAGCATTTGAAAAAGCTATAAGTTTAGTTGTTCGGTGGTAGTTGATCGTTGATCGTTAGAGAGTATTTGGCGACTAACAACTATCAATTATCAGCTTCTAACGAACAATTACGAACGAACAGCTATTAACGAAAAACTAAAATGATTAGAGCACTGAAACTTCAGTATAAATTTTATTTCATGGAAGCCTTCGGGCTGTTCATTTTTATGGTATCCGCGTGTTTTTTTGGAGCAATGTTAGAACATCCAAATTCGCAATGGCATCAAGCCATTCCAAATGCGTATTTTCGATTAGTTATTATGGGTGTAGCAATGGGTGCAACGGCATTATTTATTTTTTTATCGCCTTCAACTGCGCCGTCAGGTGCTTTCATTAATCCTGCTGTAACAATCATGCGCTACCGACTTGACCAAATTAATTTTGAAGACACCATTTGGTATTGTATATTTCAGTTGTTGGGCGGTTTGTTGGGCGTTTATTTTATGAGCCGGATAATGGGCGTTTATGTAACCGATCCCGTAATTAATTATATGGTAACTGTTCCAGGTAAAGATGTAAGCGCAATAGTGGCTGCAATTGTTGAAATACTCATTGCTTTTGCAATCATAACCGCTGTTCTGTTTGTGTCAAATAATGAAATAATAAAAAAATTCACACCTTTTGTTGCAGCCGTCATTGTGTCTATTGACGTTATTGTCGCTGGTCCGATTTCTGGTTTTGGAATGAATCCTGCGCGTTCTTTAGCAAGTGCAATTCCGGCGCATACTTACACCGACATTTGGATTTACATGGTTTGTCCGTTTATAGGAATGCTTAGTGCTGCTGAAGTATTTGTCTGGTATAAAAAACGCAGCGATAAATTAATTTAGATTGCATTTTTAAAGATTATTAATGTGCGATTTACTAATATTACCGTCTTAACAATTAATTTTTAAAAAAAAATCATAAATCATGGAAGAAATTGAAGTACCGATGGAGCATCTTCACGAAAAAATTAACGAAGAAGCTAAAGAAAGTAGTAATAGTGGCACAATGGCGATTGCACTATCAACGGCGTTTATGGCCGTTTTTGCAGCCATTGCTGCGTTACTTGCAGGTCATCATTCTAATGAGGCACTGATTAAACAAATCGAATCGTCGGATAAATGGGCGCAATATCAATCGAAGAGCATTAAATCTGAAATTGCAAATAGCACCAATAAAATACTTACAACGCTTTCTATTGCGCCTGAAACAAAAGAAAAAAAAGAAGCTGTGGCGGAAGACCTTGCTAAAAAAATGGAAAGGTACGAAGTTGAAAAAGAAGAAATTTCTAAGGAAGCGCGCGGTTTAGAAACCGAAGCGAAGGAACATTTAGATAGGCACGTTACACTTTCTAAAGCCGTCACCATTTTTCAAATTGCCATTGCGCTTTCGGCGATTTCTATTTTAACGCGTCGCCGTTGGTTGTGGTTTGGCAGTTTAGGTTTATCGGCTGCTGGTTTAGTATTTTTAATTTTAGGCAATATCTAAAAATTTAATTCAGGCTAAAATCTTCTAACGGATTTTTATCGGTAGATATGACTTTAGAAGTTATACGGGCGAAAAATATTTTACCACCCGAACCAGCAATTGAAATCAAACCTTTGTCAATATCTGTAAAATAGAAAAAGGTAAAAATATTTTTTCCGTTAACGAAGCCTGCGCCATGCCAAAAATTGCGTTGTTGCACTTCAATCATTTGCATACGCGTAAGCTGAATATTTGAGTCTTCTACTATAAGGTTTTGGCGTTTACAAATTTCTGCAAGCGTTGTACTTATAACTTGTAAAAGATTTTTATTTTTTCCCAAATTTCCCTCCAATGCAACATCATTGGTTTCATTTAGCGTTAAAAAATAGCTGGCAATATCGCTAAACTCCGAAGATGTTACAAGAATTTTTCTCAAACCGCCGATAGTATGTTTTTCCATATTAAAAAATGTTTTGATTGATTAATGCTGTTACTTTAGCTAAAAACAAGCAAGGTATAATTTTTTTCTGAGCATGGATAAATTTATATTGAACACCAACAAAATTTTCATCCATAAAACCTACTTTTAGAAGAAATTTTATTGATGAAATTAATTGGAATAGACCTTTGCTTTTTATTATTTGCGCGCGCAACATATTAAAGCTACTTCGGAATGCGGTTTGAATTTTTTATTTGAAGATCGTCTAAAAACTCAATTGTATCGGCAAGGCTGTTTAAAACATTGCCTGCCGTTGGTATGCGGATAATTTTGTTCACTATTTGGAAACCTGAAATAAGCAAATGACTCTCCGGAAAATTATTTGCGACGTTTTCAACATAACTTTGAACCGACATTTTAGCCAAAGGCTCATTCACAAACGTAAAAATAAAATCGGGATTATGGACTTTCGCCGCCTCTTTTAAATCAGAAAGTGTAACATCAAGCCCTAAATAGATGACAAAATTTTTGCGCACTTTGAGCAAATAATATAAAAAAAGCAAACTCAATTCTTGTTTTTCGCCTTGAGGCAAATAAATCATAAACTTTTTTGTGTCACGACTGATAGAAAGTGGCTCGCGATCAATTGCTGCTATAACTTTTTGGCGCAACAAATGTGACATAAAATGTTCGTGCACAGTATTGAGTGAACCTGTAATCCAGAGTAAAGTAAGTCGTTCTAAAAACGGGTAAACAACATCAAGCATAGTACGCTCAAAACCCATCTGTTGAACACTCGTACTGATGATTCTATCGAATTTAAATTCATCCATTGAAATCATTGCAATCGTCAAAGCATCGAGTTGACTGTCTTGCTCAACCACAACATCGCTAACGGAAGACACACTTTTGCAAATTTCGTCGTGCGAAAGATTGGCTATATTGGAAATTTTCATTCCATTTTTATTCAACAGCGCAATGTTAAGCAGTAAACGCAAGTTTTCGTCATCGTAATATCGTATATTCGATTGTGTGCGCTTTGGTTGAATGAGGCTATACCGCTGCTCCCAAATGCGAATAGTATGGGCTTTAATCCCAGAAAGTTTTTCTAAATCGCGAATTGAATATATTGCCACAGTATAGTTTAAATTTGCTTAGTCAATGTTTCTAATAAAATATTAATTTTTTGTTTGCATAGGTGTTATTCGTCATTTTAATTTGCTACACAATTACGCTATTCGTTTCATTAAAACAGACAGTTTTGTAACAAATTTTGTAAAATAAAGTTTTAATTATCATTACTAAGACGTGTTGAAAAATTAATTTTCTATTTTTTTTGAGTTGTGCTAACGTAAAATCTCCAAGGAATTGCTGTTTTAATTAAGTTACTTATAATTAGAAGATAGTGATTAGTAAAAAACAAAATTTCTTAACGATGTGTTTCAATGTAAGTTTAACAATTTCATGATTTTTTAATAATACCGACAATTTTTTTAAAATATTTCAAAAATGCTCCAGATACGTTCTTCATCTAATAACAAAACTGCTGCCATATTTGCTTTTGTTTTGTGCTGTCTCAGTCTAAATGTACTTCAAGCGCAAGATAGCTGTACGTTTAAATTGCGGGTTTTCGATAAGTTTGGCGTTGGCTGGAATGGATCGCAGGTGTATATTAAATTAGGCACAAAATCGGAAGTAGCTTACACACATGACGGTTTGTTGGGTCTTGCGAGCGATAGTGTGCATATTTTTAATATTCGCGTGCGTGTAGGCGACTCACTTTTTGTGCGTTACGATGCAGCAGGTGCTGGTTCTCAGGATGAGATAAAATACAGCCTTACTAATAACGCAGGCGATATTATATTTAACGACGGACCGATGCCAAAGCAAGGCAAAGTATTTTCGGGTGTAACCAAATGTATTTCGTGCGGTTTACCGATTAACCCTATTGTAGTGAGTGTTCGCGCTTTAACTACGACTATATCGTGGCAACCTGCTTTGGTGGGCGCAAAACTTTCGTACCGCGTAGAGTGGGATTCAGTGCCGTTTACGTTAGGACTTTCAAAAAATGTTTACATCACGCAAGATACTTTTTTTATTATTCAAGGTTTAAAAGAACTGACGAATTACAAAGTTTTTGTGAAAACACTTTGTGGTAGCGACACAAGTAGTTGGTCTGCACCACTTATGTTCAGAACCGATACAGCCAATAACGTGGGTGTTTCAAAAATATTTGCGCCTATTAATCGCTGCGATTTAAACATTGATAGCGTCAAAATAATGCTTAAAAATTATGGCGGTGCACCACAAATTCTGATACCTATAAAATATAGCGTTAACGGCTCACCCGTTTCAATAAATTATCCGATTGACGGAAACTTTACAGGTAATTTGAGTAAAGACAGCGTAGTGCCGTTCACTTTTAAAGCAACATACGATTTTTCGCAACCTGGCGAATATATGCTCGCTGCATGGACGGAACTTCCCGGCGATTTAAATAAAGCCAACGATACTTTCAAACTTTCCGTTACCCGACCGCGTGTAGTAACGAAATACCCAGATGCTCAAAATTTTGAAGGGGGTAAAGATACTTGGGCTGTTATTGATTCGGCAGCAAATAGCAAAAGCACTTGGGCTTGGGCGACACCGAATTATAAATTTATAACGAATGCAGCATCGGGTAAAAAATGTTGGACTAACTGCGTAGATACTAGCTACCGCGACCGCGACACCAGCTATATTCTTTCGCCTTGTTACGATTTTTCTTCTCTCACCACTGACCCGCGTTTAAATTTTGCGATTAATTTTTATACCGAACCACATTTTGATGGTACTTGGCTCGAAGCCAGTACCGACGGTGGTAAATCGTGGTCGCGCGTGCTCAGAAATGCTAAAAGTATAAATTGGTACAACGATACCATTTCGCGCACGACGAACGAATTTTGGGCGGGAACAAATCGGTTAGGTTGGCGTAACGCACAAACAATTTTAACAGGTTTTGCCGGAAAGCCAAGTTGTCGCTTCCGATTTATTTTTCAGAGTGACGCAACATCGGTACCTGCTACAAGTGAGTACAGCGGCGTTGCAATTGATAATTTCTTAGTTTCTGCACCTGCTGCCATTGATTTTGCTGCCGATAGTATTGGTCTCGATTACATGAATACATGCCGTGTTTCTGTTCGCGTAACAAATTTAGGCACAACTGCAACAGGTAAATTCAAACTTGGTTATAAATTAGAAAACGGCACATCTGTGATTGAGCAAATTGATACTACACCGATTGCGGTGGGTGGTTCATTTGTTTACACGTTTAAAAATCAACTCACTACGCCAACAGTTGATAATCAAAAACTTTTAGCTTGGGTTTCGCTTTCTGGCGATAATTTTTCTTTAAACGATACGCTGCCGTATAAAATGGGTATTAGTAAACCGATTTCGGTTAATACCGTTTATAATTTCGACGACTTAAAAGTGCCGACTAATTGGATTGGCAAACGTGCGGGCGTTCGGGCAGGTGGCGCGAATGGACATGGTAACGCAGCCTCAAACGGTTTTATTTACGCCGATATTTATAAAGATACAAACCCTACGATTGCGCAGTTTTCTAATATTTTGGATTTTACTGCTGGTAAGTTCGGACCAGTTCGCGCAGATGATAGTTTGTTTTTTAATTACCGTTTTGTAAACGATAACACACCTTATGCGGCTTATGCTTTATTGCCGAACGATGGTTTACGCGTTGACGTTGCCACTGAATGTGATACAGTTTTCACCTCTTTAGATACTATTTCGTCTAAAAATCAAGTCGTGAATGCGAATTACAATGTGCGCAAATTATCTCTCGCAAAATTTGTAGGTAAAATAATAAAAATTAGGTTCAACATTACGAGTCCTATTCAAACGTTCAGTGGTTATTTTGCCGACATTGACAGCATTAATTACCATAGCGTTTGTCCGTCAACTTTTGGTTTTGCGCCTACTATTAAAAATGCAGATCCGAATCGCGCCAATGGTTCTATTAAAATTAAACCCACGCTGGGAACGGGTCCTTACACATTTAATTGGAGCAACGGCTCAACAACCGATTCGGTTAGCACTTTAGCAGCAGGTACTTATACAGTAACTGTTACTGATGCCAACAAATGTACCGACGTTCGCAACATCACTGTTCAAACATTTGTCGGTGTGAACGATCCGAAATCTATTATTGATGCTATTAGCATTGCGCCAAACCCAACAAATAGCAACAGTACACTCGATATAAAATTGAAACAAGCAAGTGCTATTCGTGTAACGGTTTTCAATATGGTCGGACAGTTAATACAAACGCAATTTGCGCAAAATGTTACAGAGCGTATTTTCGATATTGATTTGAGTAACGTCAACAACGGAATGTATCTCATCAGAGTGGATGTTGATAATGCTGCACAAATTATTAGATTGATGAAACAAGAGTAAATATAGATTTTCTTTTCTTCATATAAAAAATCCCGCGTTAACTAAACTGTTTTCGCGGAATTTTTTTTAGGGAACAAATCAAAACGCAAATTATTTTAAAAACGCGATAGAGTATGGGTTGATTTTTGAACTCTAAATTTTGAAAAATAAAAAAAAATTTTTATTTAGTGCCAAAGAACATTGTAAAAAAAAAATTCTTTAACAACTTAAAGCTAAGATATTTTTTTCGTTAAATCATTTCTATACTCTGCGTTAAAATACCCGAAATTAATCTCGTTGAAAAACTACCTATTTAAATTAATTTTTAGTTAATTTAATGTCAAAACAATCAGAGCGTTGCAAATAAGCAAACTACAACGTACTTTTGCATTGTAAATGAAAAATGCACAGTACATATCGTTTTTAACTCAACTAGTTCGTGACCCGCGACCTTGTATGAACCCGCCGCGCGCGCGCGTGAAATAACATCTTTTCCGGCATCCGTTGTTCAAAGAATAACGCCGTACAAAATCCAAATTTTTAGTTTATTTTTTTTCATCCATTGTGTTGGCATTATTTTATTGCCTTCAAGACAATGGAATTCTTAAAATTAGTTCAAAATTTTTTAATTGCGTATGAATGTTCAAGCGTCTGAGATTGTTGCGACAATTACAGTTGGAAACGAAACCCACACCCATTTTGCTGAAAAAATATGCGCTTTAATTGAAGAGAGTGCTAAAGTGCGTGGCACTGGTATTGCAAAACGAAATCCAGAATATATTCGTAAAAAATTGGCAACAGGTCATGCCGTTATTTGTGTTATTGACAGTGAAGTCGCAGGATTTTGCTACGTTGAAACGTGGTCGCACGGTCGTTACGTCTCTAATTCGGGTTTAATTGTTTCACCCGATTTTAGAAATTTAGGTCTTGCCAGAAATATTAAACGTGCTGCCTTCGATTTAGCGCGCAACCTTTATCCCGAAGCGCGCGTGTTTGGTATAACAACGTCTGGTCCAGTCATGAAAATTAATACCGAATTGGGCTATGCACCTGTACCGTTCAATGAACTTACACAAGATGAAGATTTTTGGAAAGGCTGTTCGGGTTGTTCTAATTACGCTATTTTAGAATCGAAGGAGCGTAAAATGTGTTTATGTACCGGAATGTTGGCAATGAGTAAGAAGGAAGAAGAAATGAAAAAACGTTTAAAAGAAGAAGCTGACAAACAAAAGTTTTCGATGGGTGCAGGCGAATTTAGAGTTGTAAAATACAGCTTTTAATAAACCATTAACCATTAATAAAAAGTAATGAAAAAAAAAGTAGTTCTCGCTTATTCAGGCGGATTAGATACATCGTTTTGTATAAAATATCTTACTTCTGAAAAAGATTGTGAAGTTCACGCTGTTACCATTAACACAGGTGGTTTCGATGACGCTGAAATGAAATTGATTGGTGAAAAAGCATTAGCGCTCGGCGCAACCTCGTTTAAAAGTATTGATGCGCGCGAAAGTTTTTATCAAAATTGTTTGCGCTATTTAGTGTATGGAAACGTATTGCGTGGCAATGTTTATCCGTTATCGGTTTCGGCAGAGCGCGTTTTTCAAGCCTTGGAAATTTTAAATTTCGCAAAAAGTATAGAGGCGCACGCTGTTGCGCATGGCTCAACGGGTGCAGGAAACGATCAAGTAAGGTTTGATATTATTTTTAAAATTTTGGGTAATCATATCGAAGTCATTACGCCGATTAGAACGTTGCGCCTTTCGCGACAAGAAGAAGTGACATACTTACAGCAACATGGCGTTAGTTTGAATTGGGAAAAAGCGCAATACTCTATCAATAAAGGGTTGTGGGGAACATCTGTTGGTGGAAAAGAAACGCTCACGAGCGATACTTCCTTGCCTGAATCGGCGTATCCGTCGCAACTAAAACGCAACGATTCTGAAAAATTGACACTGCATTTTACACGCGGTGAATTGACTAATATTGAAGGTTACAACAATACGGGCAAAGTAGAGCTTATTGCAAAATTGGCTGAAATAAGTTCACAGTTTGCCATCGGCAGAGATACGCACGTCGGCGATACGATTATCGGCATCAAAGGGCGTGTCGGATTTGAAGCACCTGCTGCTTTGATAATTATTAAAGCGCATCAACTTTTAGAAAAACATACACTTTCTAAATGGCAAACATATTGGAAAGATCAACTCGCGAATTGGTACGGAATGTTTTTACACGAAGCGCAATATCTTGACCCAAGCATGCGCGATATTGAAGCGTTTTTAGAGCATTCGCAAGTTAATGTAACGGGTGCGGTGCATATAACTTTGCATCCTTACCGATTTGAATTGAATGGCGTTGATTCCGATTTCGACCTTATGCGCTCTGATTTTGGTGCTTATGGCGAAATGAATAATGCTTGGAGTGGCGATGATGTGATAGGATTTACAAAAATTTTGGGTAATGCGACGCATATTTTTCAGAACGTGCAAGCTAAAAACCAAAAAAAATGATTCGAGTGGGCATAGTTGGCGGTGGCGGTTATACAGCAGGCGAATTAATTCGATTGTTGATTCATCACCCAAAAGCGGAATTGGTTTTTATACAATCGAAATCGCAAGCAGGGCAATTACTGAGCGCAACGCACACCGATTTGCTCGGCGATACCAATTTAATTTTTACCGATTCGCCCGATTACACCCTCGCCGATGTTCTATTTTTGTGTTTAGCGCACGGTGAAGCGGGTAAATTTTTAAATGAAACAAACTTACCAGATTCAATTAAAATTATTGATCTTTCTACCGACTTTCGTTGGGGTTCAAACGCAAATGCGCACGCTGAAAATTGGGTGTATGGTTTGACGGAAATGAACCGCGCTGAAATTGCTACTGCCAAAAAAATTGCTAACCCCGGTTGTTTTGCCACTGCTATTCAGTTAGCATTGTTGCCACTGGCTAAAAATAATCTTATCACTGAAGCTGTTCATATTACGGGTATTACGGGTTCAACGGGTGCGGGTCAGAAACCAACTGATACGACGCATTTTAGTTGGCGCGCCAATAATCTTTCTGTTTATGAAGCCTTCACTCACCGACATTTAAAGGAAGTCAATTTTAGTTTGAATACATTGCAAACAGCGCACAACGTTCCAAAATTATTTTTTGTCCCGATGCGCGGCAACTTTACGCGCGGTATTATGGCAAGTGTTTATACGCAGTGTCATTCATCCATAAAAGACATCAAAAAAATTTATACTGATTTTTATTCAAGTGCACCATTTGTTAAAATTTCCGACACTGCCATTCATTTAAAACAAGTTGTGGGAAGTAACAAAGCGATTTTACAAATAACTAAACACGAAGACACCGTTCACATTCTCAGCATTATTGATAATTTATTGAAAGGCGCAAGCGGTCAAGCCATTGAAAACATGAATTTAATGTTTGGTTTAGAGCAAACACTCGGATTGCAGTTGAAAGCGACAGGCTTTTAAATTCTATAAAAAATGACTATTCTTTTTTTGGGAAAAATGATCAAAAGTTTTTTTTATCTCATCATAGTAGTTATCATATTTGCTGCTTCAAAAGCTTGTTTTTGATTAAATGTGGAAGTCATCTTACCAATTTTGACGAGATCAACAATTGTTCCGATGCAACAGAAACCAGCCGTTAAAAAATAAAAGACAACAGCGCTATCCAAATAAATTTTTCAAAATTATTTTTTAAAACAGTGACAACCATTCAAAATCTTTACAGCAATAACTCCAAAATTAAAACAGAGGTTGCACACATACTATAAAGTAATGGCAAAATCAGTTTTATATCGAAAATATTTTTGCGTTCCAATTTATTCTTAAAATCATAATTTTATTTTCATTTTGCGTTCTATTTTAAAAATACCTATATTTGCATCCGCAACATTGGCATAACTTTTCAAGTAACATTATCAGAAATTCTTTTCCTAAAATTATTTTCAACGTTACAAACACCCTATGCCTAAACGTCTTACTTTTTTAGTGGTGCTTCAAATTGTCGTTCTTTGTATCCTTTCGTTCAAAGTTTCTGCACAAATAATTTATGTTAAAGCTGGTGGAAATGGCGATGGAACTTCGTGGCAAAAACCTTTAAATACATTAACAAGTGCCTTAGCGAGAGTAAAATCGGGTCAGCAAGTTTGGGTAGCGCAAGGCGTTTACACACCCACCACTTGTTCGAGTTGTACGCAAAGCGATAGAAAAATCTCGTTTATCATTCCCGATAGCGTTAAAGTATATGGCGGTTTTATCGGTATTGAAACTAATATCAATCAACGCGACTGGAAAAATAATAGAACAACGCTTAGCGGCGATATTGACAATGACGGCAAACCAGATAAAAACAGTATGCGGTTAGTTTATACCATCAACGTCAGTTCAATTACTACGCTCGACGGATTCACAATCGCTAATGCCAACGCTAATGATACAACAGTCGTCGCGGGCGAGTATTTTAATTCGGGCAGCGCATTTTTCAACGATGGCAGATTTGCTGTCAGCTCGCCGACTATTTCTAATTGCACTTTTATTAATAATTATTCAGTCGGGTTTGGTGGTGCATTTTATAATAATGCGGCTTTTAAGGGTTTGAGTAATGCTCAAATCACGCAGTGCATTTTCAGAAATAATAAATCGCACAGCGTTGGTGCGGCAGTGCATAATAATGGTAGTTCTGGCGGAAAAAATTTTGCACACTACGAATATTGTATTTTCGACAGCAATGCGAGTGATGAAGCGGGCGGTGCCGTTTTTAACGATGGCGATAACGGTTTGAATCAAACTTTTTTTGCGAATTGCCAATTTATAAATAATTACGGCGCACAATACGGCGGTGCTGTTTATAATTTAGGCGCGCATGGCGAATCATCGCCAGCTATTATAAATTGTCTTTTTTGGAAAAATAATTCATATTCAGCAGGTGCAATTTATAATTTGGGCAGCGCAAAAGGCAAAGCGAACGCACAAATTTTGAATTGTACGTTCTATAAAAATTCGGCGCATACAGCGGGTGCCATTTATGCCAATGCGGATGATACAGCGGGTACATCCGTTCCGACCATTGTAAATTCTATTTTTTGGAAAAATACCGCCGATAACGGCAATACGTTTCGCTGCATTTACGGAAATCCTAAAATAAGCTACTCCATAGTTGATACGACCGATTGCCCTTCGCTCAACAGCGGTGTAGGCAGTAATGTTATTTGCGGTTCAGGGATGCTCTACAATTTAAATCCGATTTTTGAAAATCCAGACAGTGGCGATTTTCGTTTGAAGCCTGGTTCGTTTGCCATTGATGCAGGCGATAACACCATCGTAAATGCTTTAAATTTAAAATTCGATCTAGACAGTACGTCCAGAATTTACAACAATAAAGTTGATTTAGGTTGTTACGAATATTCGCCAAACCGATTTTTTGCGCCGCAAATTGTTATTCCGTTGCAAGCCACAAATGTTTGCGAGAAACAAAATGCGAAGTTGGTTGTAAAATTTAGCGGCACACCACCGTTGATTTATAATTGGTATAAAAATAATTCGGCGTTGGCGCAAACAACATCCGATACGCTCAATTTTTTTAATGCGCGCGTTCAAGATTCCGGTTATTATTACGTGGTCGTTTCTAATTCTAAAAATCAATCCTTAAAAACCGATTCTATATTTTTAAATATTTCGCCGCTTCTAATCGTCGGCGTTGATTTAGTTACACTTAAATCGCCTATCTGCATCAACGATAGCATCACTATTAAAGCCAACATCACGAACGGTGGTCAAAATCCTAAATTGAATTGGCAACTCAATAATGCTTCGCTCGGTATTCCCGATTCAGCAATAATCATAACAACGCCTGTTGGAAGCAATTTTTTCAAGTATAAATGTATCGTCACTTCTTCCGAAAAATGTACTATTCAAAGTCAAATTACCTCCACAATTTTAACTGTCAGTTATAACGATAGCGTACCGATTAAGGCGAACTTAACTGTATCGCCAACGCTTTTAGAAAAAAACAAACCCATAAATTTTAAAATTGATGGCACTAATTTAGGTTCTGCGCCGAGTGTAAAATGGTTTTTAAATAATAAATTACTCAACACCAATGCGCTCATTTACACAACCGATTCGCTAAAATCGAAAGATATTGTTTCTGCAACCGTTATTTCGTCACTCACGTGTGCTAAACCAAACCAAATTATTATTGCTTCTTCACCTATAATTTTTAGTGCAGTTGTTGATGCACAGGCTGATGATTTGAGTATAAATATTTTTCCAAACCCTGCTAAAAATGGATTCATCAATGTTGTATTTTCTACACCACAAATCATTGAAAGTATATCCGTCAGTGATTTTTTAGGTAAAAATATTTTAGTCAGAAAAGAGGATAAAACAAAAACGCAAACAGATTTTCGTTTCGATTTGCCGAGCGTTGCTTCGGGATTATATTTTTTGCAAATTCAGACAACACACGGTTTATGCACGCGCACTTTTTTTGTTATAAAGTAAGTTTTTCGTAGCACCGAACTAAAAATACATTCTATTGCCAAATCGCCATCTACCCTAAAAAAAAATTCTTAATAGGCTGAAAACTTGTTTAAAAAATTTTGAAATTATAGTCGTAATTATTAAATGTTAGCTGAACATTAATTTAAGGTTTATCATTCGTAATTTTGTCTCGAAAAATTTTTCAAATTTAACTGTACCAAGAATTATGTTAAAACTCAACAAACACCTACTATTCAGTAGTGTGCTACTACTTTGTAGTATTTTTACAAAAGCACAAGTAACTTCATCGGCATTAACTGGAACAATTAGTTCCGATAAAAAAGATGTTTTAATTGGAGCAACGATTGTTGCGCTTCACGTTCCTTCGGGAACAAAGTATGCTGTTGCTGCGGATAATGACGGTAGTTATTTTTTAGCGAATATGCGCGTGGGTGGTCCGTACAAAATTACGGCATCATTTGTAGGTTATAAAGACGAAGTTTTAGATGATGTGTATTTGAATCTGGGACAAAAGACACCGTTAAACTTCACGCTGAGCGAATCGAGTACATCGCTTGATGCCGTAACAATTTCTGCAAACGCCAACAGTGCTATAAATTCTAAACGCACAGGATCTTCTACGAATATCAGCAGCGACCAACTCAAAAGTTTACCTTCTATCTCGCGCTCTGTACAGGATTATACGCGTCTCACACCTTCGAGTGATGGAGGAAATTCTTTCGGTGGCAGAAACACGCAGTTCAATAATTTTTCTTTAGACGGTACAATTTTTAACAATCCGTTTGGTTTAGATGCGCCGACAGTCGGTGGACAAAGTAATGCACAACCTGTTTCACTCGATGCGATTGAACAAGTGCAAGTTGCGATTGCACCGTACGACATTACGCAAGCAGGTTTTACGGGTGCTTCAGTAAACGCAGTAACAAAATCGGGAACGAATGAATTGCACGGAACGGCGTTTGGTTTTTTCCGTAATCAAGATTTAACCGGTAGCGATAACAACGGCATCAAACAAGATTTAAAACAAGGACAATATGGTTTTAGTTTGGGTGGACCAATTATTAAAAACACGCTTTTCTTTTTTGCGAATGCAGAAATTGAACGTCGTAGCGATTTAGGTTCATCGTTTTTGGCGGCGCGTCCGGGTTTATCGGGTTCAAACGTGTCGCGCGTAACAGCAGCCGATTTAGATTTAGTATCAAAAACATTGAGTGACAAATACGGTTATGTGTCGGGTCCGTACGAAAATTTCTTGCTTAACACCGATAACCAAAAAGGTGTTTTCAAACTCGATTGGAACGTTTCCGATCAACACAAAGTATCGTTTTTGTATAATTTTTTAGATGCGCACCGCGATCTCACGGCTAATCCGTTAGCACTCGGCAGAAGAGGTCCTGATTACACAACGTTACAGTTTGCCAACGCAGGTTACAGAATTAATAATAAACTCAATTCGTTTATCGTTGAGGTGAAATCGCAGTTTGGCAATAAAGCGTCGAATAAATTTCAAGCAGGTTACAGCGAATTTGTTGATTACCGCGATCCATTCTCCACGCCGTTTCCGATTTTAAATATTGATAAAGATGGTCAGCGTTATATTGTTGATGGGCACGAGCCGTTTTCAATTTATAATCGTTTGAACCAAAAAGTGTATCAAGTAAACGATAATTACAGCATTTATTTGAAGAAGAACACGATTACCGTTGGTGCATCGTTTGAAAAATTTAGTTTTGAAAACTGTTTTAATCTCGGTGCTTATCCACAAACTTTCGGTCCGGACTATGCTTCTGTAACAGATTTTGTAAATGCTGTTAACGGCGGAAAACTCGATGCTGATGTGGCAGCCGCTAAAGCAACCTACGCAGCAAATTCTCTTGACCCACTCAATAAATGGAATTGGAGTTACACCAATGTTGGTCAGTTAGCTTTTTATGCGCAGGATGAAATTCAACTTTCAAAAAACTTTACACTCACAGTGGGTTTACGCGCCGATAAACCTTTATATTTCAATACGCCAGATTTAATTGCTACTAAACTCGCGAATAAAGACCAAGCAGGAGCGTATGCGCCTGCCAATGTGTATCACGATGAAAACGGCAACGCAATAACTTTCGATCAAACTAAATTACCGGAGTCAACGCCACTCTTTTCACCACGCGTTGGTTTTAACTGGGATATTAGAGGTGATCGCTCGGAGCAATTGCGCGGCGGTTCAGGTTTATTTACGGGTCGTTTTCCATTTGTTTGGATAAGTAACCAAGTTGCTAATCCGAATTTTTATTTTTATTGCGTTACGGCACCCGATTTTAAATTCCCACAAGTTTGGCGATCTAATTTAGGTTACGATAAAAAACTCGGCGACGGTTGGGTATTCACAGGCGATTTAGTTTTCTCGAAAGATATTAACGGTGTAATGGTGCGTAACTACGGTACAAATTTACCAACCGCTACGCTTAACACTTCGTTCGATCAGCGCCCCGTATATTTAACAGCTAACTACACGCAAACATTTGGGTCTATACCAACCAATGCGTATGTTTTCACAAATACAAGCGCCGGTTATTCAACGAATGCTTCGGTTCAAATTCAAAAATTTACAAAAGATAATGCTTTCTTCAGTTTGGCGTATAACTACAACCGTACTTTAGAATCTTCGTCGCTCGTTGCAGAAATTTCATCCGATGCGTACGATAGAAACCCCGCTTATGGCAACGTTAATCAAGCAGTTGCAGGTTTTACGCCGTTTGGTAATCAGCAACGCATTATTGGTACTGCGTCGAAAAAATTTAATTACGGCACCAATAATATGTGGTCAACAACTGTTTCGGCAGTTTTTGAAGCCGCACAAGGAGGAACAGTGGGTGGTATTTTAAACGGTCGTTTCAGTTACACATATAATGGTGATATTAATAACGACGGTTCAGGCAATAACGATTTGATTTACATTCCGACAGATGCACAAGTGGATCAGATGCAGTTTTCAGTTGATAAGTACAGCAATGTGGCAGCTGCCACACAAATTGCGAACCAAAAAGCAGCCCTTAAAGCATTTATCGCACAAGATGATTATTTGAGTGCTAATCGCGGAACACACGCCGAAAAATATGCCGAGTTAATGCCTTGGTATGAGCGCGTTGATTTGCGTATTTTGCAGGATTATCATTTCAAAGTGGGCGAAAAAATGAATACACTGCAAGCAAGTTTTGATTTACTCAACGCAGGTAATCTTATTTCATCGAGTTGGGGTGTGCGTCAATCGCCAACAACTACGCAACCGATTGGAGTGAGTGTTGATGCTAAAGGTGTGCCAACTTATACGTTTGATACAACGCTTAAAAATACTTTCACGCCCGATCCGGGTTTAATTTCGCGCTGGCAATTACAAGTCGGTTTACGTTATATTTTTTAAAATGTAAAAACAGTTTTCGCTAGAGTGCTTTGAGCAAAAATAAAACCGCCGAGTTTAGAAATTCTAAATGTCGGCGGTTTTGTTTTATAATTGTTTCTCAATTAATTTAGTGCTTATTTTTTCAAAGTAATTCTTTGACAGATTTTATGAACACTTCAAAAGGTTCAAATAATTCTTCTACTGATACTTTGTCAAAATCTATAGTGTGCGTCCGAAGACGCACCGATACTATTTGCAAGTCTTCAAACTTGCAAAAGCGTGAGCGAGTTTTAACATGGTGTACTAACGAGGGAATTATCTAAGGAATATTATTTTTAAATCTATCCCGTAAATCTGTCAAAGGTTTTTCAAAATA
>JAYVNP010000061.1:0-96939 GCA_043758385.1 Saprospiraceae bacterium | reverse complement strand
CCTTCCGTAGTGAGATAATTTAATTTGAGTGATTTATCAATTTGTAGGCTAATAATTTTTTTAGACGCTGATAAGTAACACAGCGAATCGTTGTAGTTGAAATACAATAAATTATTAAAACTGCGCACAATAGCTGCGCTGTAAATAATGGCAAAACCATCCGAGTTACCTAGCTTTTTCCAATTGCTGAAATCAGCAATATTGGTTGCAGCATTTATGCCGATAGTAAAAATGCCTGAACTGCTGGCTGCATAAATCGCATTTTGTAAAACTGTAATAGAATTAATTTTCTGATTAGTAAATGTTGTGAACTGAAATTCGCCACGCGCCACATCTAAACCCACTACACCAAATCCCGCTGCTAAATACGTAATAGTAGGCGTAGAATAAATATCGTAAATATTTTTATCGCCTACTATAGCGATATTGTTTTTAATATCGCTCAAAGTACGCGCACCCGTTGCATTCACTAAATCGATTACGTTATCGTCGTAAATGACAATTAAAGTATTGTTCGTTTTATCGAAAGCGATACGACTAATTCCTGCTTGCGTTAAGTGATTGAGTTTATCCCACTTCTCTGTTGTTTGGTCTTGTTTATTATAGCGCAAAATACTTAATCCCGTTGACCAATACACATAATTATCGCTTTGAGTTACATCGTTTCCATTTTGGTATGGTTGAAAAATACGCCAACTGCCTACTGCTAATTCGGAAGTTTGAGTTTTTGATACAAAAGGCAAAAGGCATAAGGCAAATGGCAAAAAGTAAGCGCGTTTTTTCATGTAAATAGAGCTATAATTTGTCTGAAACTTTGTTTCATAAAACAAAAGGATATAACGCGCTAAATCTAAAAACAGTCTTACCGTTAGAAAATTTTCTTCGCGACAGCTAATCTTTCCGCTACATTATCCCAGTTGATGATGTTGAATAATGCATCAACAAAATCAGTGCGTTTGTTTTTGTACTTGAGGTAATACGCGTGTTCCCAAACATCTAAAACTAATAATGGAACAACACCCCATTGCGTAAGTTTCTCGTGATTTTCGCATTGTAAAATTGTTAGTTTTTGTGAATACGGTTGGTATCCTAAAATTCCCCAGCCATTTCCATCCACATTTTTAGACGTAGCAGCAATGTAAGTTTTAAGTTTATCGTAACTGCCAAAGTTAAGTTCAATTTCCTTCAATAAATCTCCTGAGGGTTCAGTTTTTTTATTGCCGAGATTCGTCCAGAAAATGCTGTGCAAAATATGGCTCGAAAAATGAAATGACATTTTTTTGGTCCAGTAATCAATTGTTTCTAAATTATTTTCATCGAGTGCTTTGCGAATCATCAGCATATCTTTATTTGCAGCTTTCACCGCGCCGCCATGATGGAAAGTATAGTGCAAATGTACCGTTTCAGAATCCATATAAGGTTCTAAAAAATTCTCAGTGTAAGGTAAAGTTTGCAAAGCAAAATTGCCTTGTGCATCCGTTAATTTATCCATACCGTTTAAAGCGGTATTTGTTGCCAAAACGCCATTAATAGGTAAAATAGAAGCACTTCCTAAAATTAGGGTATTCTGTACAAATTCTTTTCTGTTCATAGTAAACATGTTTTAATGTATATTTAGTTAAAGCTAAATAAATACGTTTTAATAATGAAACCAAATATAGCTGAAAACAAAATGATAATAGGTTCTTGAATTTTTTTAAAGCGCAACAAAACAAAGATAGTTGTTAATACTATGGCAAGCAGAATAAAATCAAAGCCACCCGTAGTTTTAATGAGTGTTCGATAGGCGATTATGGCAACAGCACCCGTTAAAGCACCAACAACTGAAGCTGTAATACCTTGAACGAAAGTTTTTATAGATGTATTCTTCGCAATTTTTTTGAAATAGGGTGCCAGAACAAGAGTCAAAATATAGCATGGCAGAAAAGTAGCTAATGCTGCCACAAAAGCACCTGCTACACCACCCACCAAATAACCAATAAAACCAGCAGTAATGACAACGGGTCCCGGTGTAATCATTGCAACCGCAACTGCATCTAAAAATTCTTTTTCTGTCAGCCAACCAAATTCATTAACAACGCCACTGTGCAAAAACGGAACGATAGCCAAACCACTTCCAAACACAAACGCGCCTGCTTTTGCAAAAAACCAACCGATATTCCAAAGTGTTTTATTATCTGTCGACCATAAAATAGTCGGCATAAATAAAAAAATAGACTTTGTTATATTTTTTTTGTTCCAATCGGGTGGTGTTTTTACGAACATATAGAGCAAACCCGCTCCTAAAAAAATGAGAACATCTTCTTTCTGAGTGATAACTGTCATTAAAAATCCTGTTAAATACAGCAACCAAAGAAATCCATTTTGTATAAAAGATGTTTTAGTAAAAGCGCCAATAGATTTTGTCGCCAATTTGTAAGCACTGAGCGAAATTATTCCAATAACGGCGGCACTGACGCCATAAAATATAGCTTGCATCCAGTTTAATCCACCGTATTCTTTGTAGGCAATGCCTAATATTAAAACCATGAAAAAGGAAGGCAGAACAAAAGCTAGACCCGTTAGTGAAGCACCAAAAACGCCATAGTCAACAAATCCCAAATAAATACTCAATTGAGCTGCCATCGGACCGGGCGAAAGTTGTGCCAATGCCAAACCTTCTTTGTAATTATCTTCCGAAATCCATTGCTTTTTTTCTACTAAATCGCGGCGCATATAACCAACCAATGCAACAGGTCCACCAAACCCAGCACAACCCAAGTGAAAAAAATATTTTACTAATTGTGAGAGCGTGTATTGAGTATCTTTAATTTGTTTTATCTCTTTCATTATAAATTAATTATTAAACTAACATACCTACTCACCTGAATAGCATTTAACTCGGTTGCTTTTGTTAAAACATCGCCCAAAGGCACATAAATAAATTCAGCTCGTTTGTCGATAAACCGCTCGATGAGTCAAGGACATGCTACTCTGTCTATTTTCGGTCGCGCGCGCGTAACCTATTTCATGCTTGTTCTTTGCTTTTTATTTTTTACCCTTTGCTAATTTACTAATTTGCTAATTTGCTTTTTGATATTTGCCGTTTACCTTTGCTTTATGCTAATGTATCCTATCACCGCGCACTTCCAAAGTTCGGATAATCTCTGCTTCAAAAGTTAAACATTGTTGCCAACGATTGTCAGCATATTCTTCTGAACTGTACCGACGCGCTAAATCTAAAAACAGTCTGTAATGACCAGCTTCAGATACCATAAATTTATGATAAAAATCGCGTAAAGGTTTTTCAGAAATATTGAGCGATAACATTCTAAATCGTTCACAACTGCGCGCTTCAATGAGTGCGCAAATGATAAGTTTATCAATAAATTGCAAGTTTCTATCGCCACCTTTGGTTTGAAATTCTCTGAGCGCATTCACGTATTCATCGCGGCGTTGTTTACCGAGTGATAATTCTCGTTTATCAAGTTCGGCGAGCACCAACCTAAAATGTCCCCACTCTTCTGTAACAATCGGCGCGAGTGCGCGCACCATTTCGATATAATCGGGATAACCTTGAATGAGCGACATACAATTGGCAGCAGCTTTTTGTTCGCAGTAGGCGTGATCGGTTAAAATATCGCCCAAACTAATTTGCGCCAAATCTACCCAACGCGGATCGGTCGGTAATTTTAAACCTAAAACCTGTTTGTGCGCTTCTTCAACTAAATTTTGTGTCATAATAAAAAAATAAGTATTGCTTTGCAAAGTTGATGAGAATTGAGCAAATAATTAAAGACTATCAAAATTCTTTTCTCATTTAAAACGCTGTAAATTTGTTGTCCAGTTTTACTCAATTTAATCAAACAAAATTATGACGCTAAACGATATACTTATTCATCCGCAAGAAATTTCTTGTGTCGGTAGATTTTGGCTTTTTGGTAAAGATGATAAATTATTAGGACCAGGGCGCGTAGAACTATTAGAAAAAATTCAAGAAACGGGTTCAATCAATCAGGCAGCAAAACTAATGCAAATGTCTTATAAAAAAGCGTGGGAATTAGTCAGTTCAATGAATAGACAAACAAAAAATCCATTAATCATTACTCGAACGGGTGGTAAAGAAGGCGGAGGCGCAACAATAACCGATGAAGCTAAATTTTTGATAAATCTTTTTAACGAGGTTCAAAAAAAATTTGATGCTTACTTATCGGAAGAAACAAAAAAATTGCAGCTTTCTAATGGTTTAAAAAGCGCATAATTTTAAAATTAATTTTCAAAAAATAAAGGCATGTTAGAAAGTTTTAAAAAGCGTTACATCTTTGTGAAAATAACGAATCTTTAAACTCCTCTTTATCATGAAAAACATTTTACTTTTTCCGATGTGCTTTTTTGTTCTCTCCGAAATTTCCGCTCAAAAAATAATTACACCCAATTCCAACAAAGATTCTTTACAAAAAAAAGATTTACAAGAAGTAATTGTTACAGCTTCGCGACTTTCGGAGCGCGCACTTAAATCGCCGGTGAGTATTTTTATTTTGGATAAGAAAACTGCTTTGAACAGCGCGGCTCCATCTTATTTCGATGCTTTAGAAAACTTGCAAGGTATCCAAACTATTACGCCGAGTTTGGGTTTTAAAGTTTTTAATGCGCGCGGATTTACAAATCCAACCAATGTGCGTTTTGTGCAATTGGTTGACGGCGTTGACAATCAAGCACCGCATATTGGCGCGCCGATTGCAAATGCTTTAGCACCAACCGACTTAGATATTCTTCAATTGGAAGTTATACCTGGCGTTGCAGCAGCATTGTATGGTATGAATGCTTTGAATGGTTTGGCAAACTTAATTACGCTAAATCCTTTTGAATCGGAAGGAATCAGTTTTCAACAAAAAACGGGCGTAAATCATATAAATGATGTGAATATTTCAGCTAAACTTTTTTCTGAAACATCGTTTAGAATTGCCAAAAAAATTAACGATAAGTGGGCGTTTAAAATTAATACAGCTTATCAAGCCGGTTACGATTGGATTGCAGATACAGAAATTGATTTAAATCCAACTGCCAATACTTCTATTGGGATTGATGGTGGAAAACAAAATCCAGGTTTCGATGGCGTGAATTCTTACGGAAATGAATCAACGAACAGAAGAACTTTAACTTTAAACAGTAAGAAAGTTGTTGTTGCCAGAACAGGTTACACCGAACAAGATGTAACTGATTATTCACTCAAAAACTTTAAAATTGATGGCGCGCTACATTTCAGACCGACCAAAAATTTTGAAATAATATATTTTTCAAAGTACAGCAGTTTAGATAATATTTATCAAAGAACAAATCGCTTCAGATTGCAAGATTATACGCTTTTTCAAAACGGATTGACTTTCAAAACGCCATCTATTCAAGTGCACGTGTACATGACGCACGAAAATACGGGTAAATCATACAACATTCGTTCTATGGCGGAAAACATTGACAAAAGTTTTAAGTCGGACGATAATTGGTATAAAGATTTTACGTCACAATTTAATACATCTACTAAAAATGGCTCATCGCTGATAGATGCATTAACAACAGCGCGCCAATTCGCAGATAATGGTAGACCTATTCCGCATTCAGATGCGTTTAATAATTTAATTACTACTTTAGGTGATATAAATAATTGGGATATTGGTGCGGCACTTCGCGTTGAAACCTATATGTATGATGCCGAAGGACAAATTGATTTGACCAAAGAATTACTCTCGACGTTTCACGAAAAAACGGGTTTAAATATTTTAGCAGGGTTCGATTGTAGGAATTACGTCGTCATTCCCGATGGTAATTATTTTATAAATCCGATTGAGTCGGGTAAAAATTTGAATTACGGAAAAGCTGGAGGATTTATTCAAACTTCGAAAAGTATTTTCGATGATAAATTAAAATTGAGTGCTACGTTGCGCGTTGATAAAAACGATTATTTCGATGCTAAATTTAATCCGCGTTTTTCGGTAGTGTATTCACCCACTGAATTAAATAATTTTCGCGTATCGTTTCAAAGCGGTTACCGCTTCCCAAGTTTATTCGAAGCTTTTACTAATATCAACAGTGGCGGTGTAAAACGCGTGGGCGGTTTGCCGATTGTCTCAAGCGGTATTTTTGAAAATTCTTATTTCGATGCCTCTTGCGCAGCATTTCAAACCGCAATCAATAACGATGTCAACAAAAATGGATTGACAACGTCTGCTGCCATACAAAAAAATGCTGGACTGATTCAGAAAAATGATTACACTTATTTAGTGCCTGAACACGTCAATAGTTTTGAAGTCGGTTATAAATCAATTCAATTAAACAACCGATTACAACTCGATGTTGATTTTTATTATTCTACATACGATGGTTTTATTTCGCAAGTAAATGTAAATATTGCGCGTGGTTCAAATCCCGATTCGTTCGCAGTTTATTACAGCGATAAAAAATATTACGATCGCTATCGCCTCTGGACGAACTCTAAAACAACCGTTTATAATTATGGAAGTAGTTTGGGTTTTAAGTATGCTTTGCCAAATAATTTTATGATTGGTGGCAATGTATCGTATGCTAAATTGGATAGAAAAGATTTTGGCGACGGTTTGGAAGAATCGTTTAATACGCCGCAATGGATAACAAATGTTTCTTTCGGCAACAGAAATTTATTTAAAAATGTAGGATTTAACTTGAATTTTAAATGGCAAGATGCTTATTTGTGGCAATCATCGCTCGCCACAGGTAATGTACCAACTTTTAATACCATTGATGCACAAGTTACTTATTCTATGCCACAGTATCATTCGAGTTTAAAATTGGGTGGTACCAATATTCTTAATAATTACTACTTTAATTACTTGGCGGGTCCGAGTATCGGTGCATTTTATTATTTAACAATGAGTTACGGCATCAATTAAAAAATTAATTTGGCAATTATTAATTGTTTTTCATGAAAATTTGGACAACAACGACTAATCTTTAATCACTATCTCATTAACCATTAAACTTGCACCTTGACCGACATGATCGTAAATGACTTCACCGTTTTCGCAATATTGTTTTAAATTTTTTTCGATAAACAAATGTACACGCGTTTCGTAGGGTTTTGGATATAATAAATGAACGTTCGGTCCGGCATCAATCGTAAAATATAAAGGTACGTTTGTGTCGTTGCGCCAATTTTTTACGGTCTCTGTTATGTGTAGTGTATTCGGGTGCAACAACGTAAAAGTTGGTGAACTCGTCATCATTAAAGCGTGTAATGTCATAGCTTCATCTTCACAAATTCTTCCGACAGTATGCACATCACCCGAAACAAGTGCTTCTAATAAAATTTTCATATTCGCACGCGCTTGTTTGTATCTCGCCGGGGCAAAAATATTTCCTTCTAACAGCGCATGTCCTGCGCGACTCGAAACTTTTTTTTCGGCTTTGCTGACAATTAAAATAGCATCGCAATAGGTTTTAAATATCGGCGCAATGTGTCCACTAAAACCAATTGCGTAATTATTAGAACTGCCTTTTACATATTTATCGCGTCCCCAAAATCCCATTTCACTGAACATAGAACGACACGCACTACCAGAAGCTAATCGCGCAAAATGCGATGCGCGACGCATAAATTTTTCGGTGGTATAATCAGGTGTTTTTAATAATTGATTTTCCATACTGCACAAACACAACGCAAGCGCGCTCATGCTTGATGCCGATGATGCAATCCCTGCCGAATGTGGAAAAGTGTTGCTCGATTGAATACACAGTGCGTATTGATTCAAGAAAGGGAAATAGGATAAAACACTTTCTAAAAATTTTTGAATTTTAGTTTTAAATTTATCCGACGTTTCAGGTGCATCTGTAAAAATAAAATCAAGCTCAATTCCCGTAGAAGGATTTTTTTTAAGTTTGTATTCCCATTGCATAGTTGTTACAGCATTGTTTAATGTAAAACTAATGCTCGGGTTTTGCGGTAACTGTACAGGTTTTTTTCCCCAATATTTTATCAAAGCTATGTTCGATGGGCTGCGCCAAATTATTTTACCTTCTGAAACAGACATATTTTTTTCGAGGAATTTTTTAGTTTGTAAATTTAGACCACAAAGATAGTTACGCAATAAACTTTCACTCTTATTTTTTAGAATTTAACATCTCTATCAATGCTCAAACCAAACAAAGCGAAATCGTATTTGACAGGATCAATCGGATCGAGTGCGCGCAAATTTTCAGTCAGCTCTAAAACTGATTTCCAATTGCGCTGTGGTGTTCTGAGTAAACCTAATTCGCGCGCGGTGCGCTCCACGTGAACATCAAGCGGAATAAGCAACTGATGTGTTCCAATATTTTTCCAAAGTCCGAAATCAACGCCGCGTTTGGCATCGCGCACCATCCATCGTAAAAACATATTGAGCCGTTTACACGTACTTTTTGGTGGCGTTGAAACGTGCTTTCGCGTTCTATGCGGCGCAAGTTCTGAATCGAAAAAAGTTTTATGAAAATGCAGTAATGCGTTTTCTGTGTGCGCATCGTCGCTTGTCATGCCATTTACAAAAGCATCTTCCAATGAATTATGTTTCGCGTAATACGTCTGAAAAAATTCTAAAAAATACAGTGTATCCGTTGCTTGAAAGGTGCGATGTACAAATCGTTCAAAGCGCGCACGTTCATGTTCGCTGTGTTGCGTTATAAATTTATAGGGTTCATTATCCATTAAATTAAAAAGCGTTCGCGCACTATTTATAATTGTTTTGCGCTGACCCCACGCCAACATACTTGTCCAGAAAGCTGTAATTTCAATATCTTGAAGCAAATTATATTCGTGTGGAATAAGAATCGGATCGTTCTCAATAAATTCAAGACTTTCGTATTTTTCGGCGTGCGCGTCTAAAATTTCTTTTAAGTTTTCGGTTTTAAGCATCAACCTTGAATCATTTTATTATCGGCATTGCAAAAAATGACTTTAGGTTTATGGTGTTCGGCTTCCTCCGGATTAAACCAAGCGAAGCACATAATTATCACCATGTCATCGGGTTGTACTAAGCGCGCAGCTGCACCATTCAAACAAATTATTCCGGATGTGCGTTCGCCGCGAATGGCATACGTTTCAAACCTATCGCCTGTATTGATGTTAACGACCAAAACTTTTTCGTTCGGCAAAATACCTGCTGCTTCCATGAGTGCGGTGTCAATGGTTACACTTCCTACATAATTCAAATTTGCCTCCGTCACGCGTACGCGGTGAATTTTTGCTTTTAAGAGTTCTAAGAACATAGTTAATAGTTGATAGTTGTTAGCTATTAGTTGTTAGATAATAGTTTTTTAGTTGTTGGTCGTTAGTTTTTTAGTTATCAGCACAAATTGTGAAGGACTATAAAAGCCGAACAGCTAACGACCATCAATTATTTTCGTATTTGCCGCGCAAAAACGGATATAAAAGTACAGCGAAGACTATTATAAAACCACCATAATAGAAAGAGGGTGGTAATTGTTTATTTTCTTTCAATAAAATAACGGCGAGTGAAATACCGTAAAGCGGTTCTAAATTTACAGTGAGAGCAGTTGCAAATGTCGAAAGTTGACGCAAAGCGCGAACGCCGAGCCAATACGCGACGTTGGTACAAAGCACGGAAAGCAAAATGAGATAAATCCAATCGTTTGAAGTTTGAGGTAAAAAAACGGCTGAAGAATCGAACCAAAAATAAAATGGCATTAAAGCAGTGAGCATTATAAGTCCGCCACCGAGTTCTAAAAATGTAATTGTCATGGCATCGGCTTGTGTTACAAGTTTTTTATTTAAAATAGAAAATAATACGACCATGACAGCTGAAATTAAACCGACGATAATTCCTAAATTCATAGAAGAGGGTAGTGAGCCTGCAATAAAAATCATGGCTGGAATAATAATTAAACCGAGAGAAAGTTCGTACCATTTTATTTTTTGTCCTGTCATTAAGGGTTCAGCAATAGAAGACATGAACGATGTTGTTGATAAACAAATTAACGCCACCGAAGCATTTGAAAGTTTTATGGCACCATAAAAAAATAACCAATGACACGTAACGATACAACCCACGAGCAAATATTTTTTGATTAACTCGGCAGGAAGTGCTCTAATAGTTTTACGAACGTTAACGACAGCAGCAACAACGCCACAAGTAATGGCTAAACGCCACCATACTAAAACAAACGCCGTTAACTGAATTTTTTGACCAAGTATAGCCGTAAAACCCCAAAGTAAAACAGCACAATGGAGTTCTAAAAATGCGCGTTGTTTGGGTGACATAAGTTTTTAATTTTTGCGAAGCGTTGAGTTATCTTCTGGCGGTAATTTTCTAAGTCGTTCAATTTCCTTAACAGAAAGTTTTGTTGCTTGAGAAATTATTTCATTAGAAAGACCTAAATTAATTAAATTTTTAGCAACTTGTGTGTAAGGTGCCACTTCTTCTCTCATCTTAACCATGCGTAATTCTTCAGATTCTTTTGCCTCGTAACGCTCAGTAGGTGTTAAATCGTCGTAATTAATAATCTCCGATGCTTTTTTAATGCCTTCGTTTTGCAAATTAAGAATCGGATTTTCACGGTTATGAATAGATTGATAAATTAGATCAAGCCAATCGCGCATAGATTGCGGCGTGTCAGCAACTTTATAATTGGGATTCAAATATGTGAGTTGATGTCCATTTAAATCGCGCTCGATACCATTAATAGTTTCAGGATTTAATTTAAGAAGCAAAACTTTATCTTTAATAGGACGACCGTTTTTTTCACTGATGGTGTAGGGTGTAGTTAAAATTACTATGACGTAAACCGTTTGAATAATTTTATAATTTTCTGATTTACGTTGCTGTTCAGCTGTCACCATTAAAAAATAATGTAGAAAGCGATCAAAATGATTATCGTATTCGATGCGCTGAATTTCAACGACAATGCGTTTATCAACGCTCTCAGCAAAAACATCGAGTTTGAAATCAATTGAACCAATTTTTGGTTCAAATTTTTTTTTCGTTTCAATTATCCCTACTTCAAAATCAATACCCAATATATCGCGCACAAAAGCTTTAAAAACCGTTTTATCGGTAAAAGCTTTTTTGAAAATAACGTCATTGTCTAAATTGCCGAGCATTAATTTATTCTTTTGAAAGAATTTAAAATTATGCTGCAAAATTAAGCTAAAACTTTTTAATTGTCCTACTGTTAGCTTCAGATTAAGTTTAAGAGCTAAAAAAGTTTTGTTTCAAGAAGAATATCGTTTCGAGAAAATCTTAATGAAAATTTTGAGTTTTATAAAATTGCACAATGCAATAAATTTTTTTTCATGCTGATTAGTTAAAGTTTATTTAAGGCAAGTTACAAAATAGGTTTTTTTTAGTCATAGAATATGAGATTTGAATGGAGTTTTGTATGTTTTCTATAAAATTTTTGGATAAAATTGCGAAAAAAAAATATTTAACAGTTCTTCTCAAAATTTTATGTTAGTTTTAACGAAACTTAATGGATAGTTCTATTATTTTTATGTTCTAAAAGTATAAAACAAGTTTTAAAATTGAAAAAATTTAAGTTATGCTACGCTCAATATTTTCTCTCGCATTTTTAATTTCAGTTTCTGTCTTTGCAGCCAACGCTCAGGATGATATTTATTATACACCGAGTGCACCAGCACAGCATACTGAAACCTATTCCGCACCACAGCAACAGAATCAATACAATAATTCTGCGCCACAACAGCAGAATCAATACAATAATTCTGCGCCACAACAACAACAGAATAATCGTAACCAGAATTACAACAATGCGCCAGCCAACGGCGGTTATCAAGATTATTACGAATACTCTGATGATCAAGACGATTACCAATACGCACAACGCGTACATCGTTTTGCGCGTCCAGTTTCTGGATTTAATTATTACGACAACGCTTACGTAGATAATTATAATTACGATCCATACTATTACAACAGTTATTTCGCCTCGCCTCGCGTTTCAATTAGTTTTGGAAATCCTTTTTGGAGTTTATGGTCGTATCGCACACCATTTTTATACGATCCATTTTACAGTCGTTTTAATTATGGTTACGCTTCTTATGGCTATTCTTCTTTTGGTTACAGCAGTTATTGCTCACCATTCGGATATTCATACGGTTTTGGCAGCCCATTCTACGGTGGTTTTGGTGGTTCACCATATTACAACTCTTTTTACGGCAGTAATTATTATTACCCATATTCAAATGGTTACGATAGAGGTTATGCTTCTCAATACTCTAATCCGAAAGGAACAGTGTATGGAGTTCGCACCAACCGAGCATTGAATGAGCCAACTTCACCTACTGGTTTAGGTGGTAGAAATAGCAACCCAGTTATTAATAGAGGTTTTAGCGGAACACCAATTGGCGGATCAAGCACTAATGCTTCTCGTTTTTCAAATGGTGCTACAAATCCCGTTAATGCGACTGCACCGCGCAGCAATGGTTTTAGTAACGATGCTTCGAGCACCAATGCTTCGCGTTTTAACAGACCCCAATATAATAGTAACAATACCGTAACACCAGCTACTGTTAACGATCGTCCGTCGCGTAGTTATTCGGCGCCAACGCAGCAACAATATTCTGCTCCTGCGCAACAACAACAACGTTATTCAGCACCTGTGCAACAACAATATTCAGCACCTGCGCAGCAACAATATTCAGCACCTGTTCAGCGTAGTTATTCTGCTCCTGCGCAACAACAACGCAGTTTTTCTCCACCAGCTCAACGCAGTTTTTCTGCACCAAGTTCGGGTGGTGGAAGTACGCATAGTGGTGGTGGCGGAAAAAGCGGTGGAAGACACTAAAAATGTTTAGAATTAAGAATGGTGGGTAACTGTCATGGCTCACCATTCTTAATTCTAAATTTTGTACTCTTTAATTAAAGGCTTCCAAATAAAACCTTAACCATAAATAACCTCATATTATTCTCTTCAAAAAAATCCATTCATTTTAAATAATTTCAATCTATGAAGAAATTCATTGCATTCAACCTTATTGCATTTTTTGCAGAAATTAGTTTTCTGAAAGCACAAACCGCCACCGATGTTTTTCGCGCATCCTATAATAATCCAGCAGCAACGGCGCGTACAATGGGTATTAGCAATGCGATTGGTTCTCTTGGCGGAGATTTTTCTGCACTCAGCATCAATCCGGCTGGTATTGCAACGTTCCGCGTCAGCGATTTTAATATCTCTATGGGTTATTTTGGAACTTCCGCAACATCTGGTTTGCGTGGCGCAAACAATACGGCGACTTCAGAAACCGATAATAAATTTACATTTAACAACATAGGTTTGGTTTTCGCAAGCAGTGGTATGAACGAAGATTGGAAAACGTCCAATTTCGGTATCGGTTATAATCGCCTTGCCGATTTTAATAGAACGATTTATTATACGGGTTCATCGCCTGGTTCACTCGTAACACTTTTTAGAAATGACGCACAAGCGGGTATTTTCGACGATTTCGGAAATAATTTAGCTTACGATGCGAGTGCACTTTTCGATACAACCGTCAATGGATCTAAAATAGTTTATAGCGACTTCAATAAAAATCCGACAGGTGCCATCAATAAAATTCAAACTTTAAAACAAAGTGGTGGTATTGGCGAATTAGTGCTTTCGTATGGTGCAAACTATAAAGAAAAACTTTCACTCGGTGCAACGCTTGGTGTTGATTTTTTAAATTACGCGCGCAACAGTTATTATTCAGAAAATAATGGTTTGGGTACAGTGGATTATTTTGATAATTTAACTTACAACGATAAAGTAACAACAACCGGTACAGGTTTGAATTTAAAACTCGGTGCTATTTATAAAGTTACGCCCGATTTTCGTATTGGTTTGGCTGTGCATACGCCTACAATTTATTGGCTCAATGAGGCACACAATTCCGATTTTACTTATAACTACACTGTTAAAGGTGTTGTAGGAAACCCGCAAAATACGGCGTATTATTCTCCCGATGGTTCATCGGATTACAAAGTTTTTACGCCTTGGAAAGGTATCGTGAGTGCTTCTTATGTGGTGGGTAAATTAGGTTTTGTTTCTGCCGATTTAGAAATGGTAAACTATTCTGCGGCAACTGTTAGTTTTTCTACGCCCGATTCAATTGGTCAATCGCGCAAAGCTGACATTAAAACGTATGAGACGAGCGTTAACTCTGATGTAAAAGCAAATTATAAAACAGCTTACAATTTAAACGTCGGTGCTGAAGGCGTGATAGATATTTTGCGTTTGCGCGCCGGTATCAGCGTAAGAAGTTCGCCTTTAGTGAACGATAATACAGCACGTACAAATTATTCGCTCGGTATCGGTTTGCGCGGACAGCATACTTATTTTGATGTGGCGTATCGTTCGGAAAGTACAAATTTTGTTTTTCAACCTTATACCGCAGGTGAAGTTGCGCGCCAACCTAACGTAGATGTTAAAACTACTTCGGCTTATGTAATGGCAACTTTAGGTTTTAAGTTTTGAGAAAGATACTTAATAAATTTATTTTTCCAAGCACCATTTCTTAAAGATATTCAAGTTCAGTCATTTTTGAACGATTCGTATGTGTAGTCCCGACGAGGATCGAACTCGTATCTAAAGTTTAGGAAACTTCTATTCTATCCATTGAACTACGGAACCTAGTTTCGTTGATAGTTGTTCGTTGATAGTTACTCGTTTAAAGTATTACACGACGAACAACTATCAACTATCAACTATCAACGAAATATGGTGGTCGCGAAAGGAATCGAACCTTTATCAAGGGCTTCGGAAACCCTTATTCTATCCGTTGAACTACGTGACCAATACTTTGCAAAATTAAAAGAAAAATTTAAAAAGGGAGAATTAATTTTTATTACAACGGACGACGAATAACGAACAACGAAATTTAAACATTAAACAAGAAGTGCATGACATCGCCATCTTTAACGATATATTCTTTGCCTTCAAGTCGCAGTTTGCCGTTGTCGCGCGCAGCTTTTTCACCGCGTAAAGATACATAATCATCGTAACCAATTACTTCTGCACGAATAAATCCGCGTTCAAAATCGGAGTGAATGACGCTTGCTGCTTTTGGTGCTGTCCAACCACGTTCTATTGTCCAAGCACGCACTTCTTTTACTCCTGCTGTGAAGTACGTGTATAAATCTAAAAGTTTGTAACACGCACGAATAACTTGATCAATACCGGGTTCACTTAAACCAATTGTTTCTAAATATTCCAATCTTTCTTCGCGCGTTTCTAATTCAGCAATTTCCGATTCAATTTGCGCACAAATTAATAAAACTTCTGCTTTTTCAGTCGCCACTTCTTTTTTCAAAGCATCACTGAATTTATTACCCGAATGTGCGGAAGCTTCATCCACATTGCAAACATACAGAACAGGTTTTGCTGTCAGAAGCATCATCTCATCGAGAATTTCTTTTTCATCCACACCATCAATTGGAAATTTTCGAGCAGGATTTCCTTCGTACATGAAATTATAAATGCGCTCGGCTACTTCTAATTGAGAAGCTGCATTTTTATCACCACCTTTTGTATTTTTTCTGTATGTATTAACGCGTTTTTCAGCAGTTTCTAAATCTTTTAAAAGCAATTCATTGTCAATAATAGTTTTATCGCGTATAGGATCAACAGAATTTTCGACGTGAACAATATTATCGTCTTCAAAACAACGCACCACGTGTACAAGCGCATCAACTTCGCGAATATTTGCCAAGAACTGATTACCTAAACCTTCGCCTTTACTTGCACCTTTTATTAGTCCTGCAATATCTACAATTTCAACAGTTGTTGGTAATATGCGTTGTGGGGTAACAATTTCTGCCAATTTATCCAATCTTGGATCAGGAACAGTAATCATTCCAATGTTCGGCTCTTTTGTTGCGAACGGATAATTCGCTGCTAAAGCCTTAGCGGACGTGAGTACATTAAACAAAGTTGATTTTCCGACGTTGGGTAAACCAACTATTCCGCACTTTAATGCCATACTAAATTTTTATTTTTTGCGGCGCAAAGTTAGCTAAAATTAATGGTTAATAGTTAATGGACAACGATTAATTTTACGCTTGATTCGAATTTGAGACTCAAAAGGTTTCAAATTTAATTCTTCTAATGATTGATCGGTGGCAGTTAAATTTACAAAGCACTCATAGTTTGAAATCTTGTAAAATAACAAACCCTTCGTTTTTTACGAAGGGTTCGTTGAAAACGTAAAATGAATACAATTATTTTACTCTTTAAAATATGAAGTCGCGTTTTTGCCACCATCAGTCACTGTTTGCAAACGCATTTTAAACTCATTTGATGTTTTCAAATCATTTTTGCGCGCATAAATTTCTTTCAAAGCAACGAGTGTATTTTGATCGTTGGCGTTAAAACTTTCGGCTTTTTTAAAATAAGGCAATGATAAATCGAACTGTGCTTGCATATCTTTTTCTAAACCGTCATATTTTTTCTGACCTGCTTTACTAAAATCGCTTTCCATCGCTTTCATATCTTTAGATAGTTTAGCTGCCTTATTATAGTAGCGCGCACCCAAAGAATACAGTGCTTCTGTATTCTTTGGGTCAATTTCTAAAGCCTTGTTGTAATAATTAATTGACTCATTATCGTAACCCGTTCTTTTTGCTTCATCCTTTTCTTGTTGCGAAAGATTATCATACACGTTACCAAGTGTAAAATACAATCCAACGTTTTTAGGTTCGCGCTTAATGCCTTCTTTAAGTTTATCAATTAAAACATCTAACTTACCTATTTTCAGATAATAATTTATTTCAGAAAACAGTAATTGAGAATCGTCTGGAAATTTAGCACGTCCTTTCGATAAAATGCTAATTGCATTCGCTGAATCAGCAGAAGTTTTTAACGACATTTTAGCATCATACAAAGCCGCGTAAGTGAAAGAAGTATCTTTGCCTGTAGCGATTAATTTTTCGTACAGAGGTATATTTTCAACGCGCTTATCGGCAAAAGTAGAAATGAGAGCGGTTAAATACATTTGGCGATCCATCGCTTTCTGATCGTCGAGCGAACTTTTTCCGCCATTCGCTTTTATAAAATCATGCAGATCCATAGTTCCTTTAAAAGAAGTATAAGAATTAGCATAATCTTTATTTTCCGTAAACTCTTGACTGTAAAAATTTAAATACGGCTGCAATTTAGAAGTTGCCTCAACAACTTTTTTAACCTGCTTTTTATAATCAGGTGCAGAAGGTTGTAGCAATTTTATAGCTTGTTGAATAGCTGCTAAACCTTTATTTGCCGAGTATGTAAACTCATTTTTATAGGTTGCTTTTTTGAGAACAGTTAAAGCCGTCGTGCGATTGATATTATCAAGCTCCGCTTGGTCGTTATAAAACTTCGCTTGCGTTAACCACGCATCAATGTTCGACTGATTCTCGGGTGCTTTCATCGCAGCATCGAGCGCAGCTTCTGCTTCAGGCATTTTTTCTTTTTTGCCATTGGCTGCATCAACAGCTTTAGAAGCTTTTTTGAGTAATTCAGCAGGCGTTTGTGCCGATATAGACACCGCCGTGAAAAGTAATAATGCCGCTACTGCGACCAATTTATTCAACATTTGCATAGATTAATTTTTTGTATTTACGCTTGATTTAAGAAAAGTAACATGATTAAAATGAATGATAACTTTTGTTTAACAGTGTAAAGATAAAAGATTGTTTCGTTTTAGAAATACTTAACCAACGAAATACTTTTTTTATTGTACCCAAAAGCGTTTTACATCCACTAATTTGTCGAGTTTTTTATTAAAATAAATGTGTTGCACTAAATGTTCTGCCCAAAACGGTGCTAATAAACTTCCTTTTGAACCCAGTCCGTTAAAAATAAAAACATTATTGTGCGTATTCGATGCACCTAAAAAAGGTCTCCGATCTTTCGTTGTCGGTCTGATAGCAGCTACATGATTTTGTACGTTAAATTCAAAATTTAAAAACGGAGTAAGTTTTTGTAAAATTTCTGATTTTTTTTCCAGCGTCGGTTTGTCATCCGAAGCATTCCAAGCATTGGTTGCACCCACCCAATAATTTTTTATATCGCCTTCGGCGGAATATTGCGGTACAATAGAAAGCGAATCTTTGACAATGTCGTGGGTTTTTAATTTTTTAGATTGAATTATGATTGCTTCTCCTTTATCTAAAACAAAAGGCACATTTTTAAAAAAAGGATTGTAAATAGCTTGCGCGCCTTCACAAAAAATTATTTTTCGCGCCGAAAACATTTTATAACTAACTGCATCATTTTCAAGTGTGAGTTGGCTAAAATCAAATTCACCTGAGATAAAACAATTTTGTGCTTTCCAAACATCACGACTTTTTTCAACCAACAACGGAATATTTAACTGCGCACCGTTTAAAAGTTTTATAAACTCTGTATCAGGTTGGAAGTATTTTTTTAAATTTTCCGTGTTTGTTTCAGAAACTTCACCGCAATACGGTTTGTATTCTTCAAAAGTACGCCGCAAATGATAATTGTTTTTGTCTTCGGGTAATCGAACAGTACGGAAAATGTTTTTTTCGTACCAAAATTTAGTTTCTAACTTTATTTCTAAATCGGTGTAAACTTTTCTTGCGAAGGGCAAGAACTCGTCTATTCGCCACGATTTAGCAAATCGCATTCCTGTTATCGGATTAATTACGCCCGCAGCAATACTCGAACTCGGCGTAACGTTTTGTTTTCCGTCAAAAATTAAAACAGATTTTCCTTGTAGCTCTAAAGTATGTGCTAAAACGGTGCCTGCTAAACCCTGGCCAATGATGAAACAATCAAAATTATACACGTGGTGGTTTTTTTTCTAAAATAATTCTGCCAAATGTACCATCTTTTATTTCATACAAACCTTGCAGATAAAGTTGGTTATTAGCGCGCCGTTTTAAAATTAATTCCATTTTCTGAAACGATACCCAATAATGCGGGTGCGGTAATCTATCTTCGTAAAAATTTTCAAACTCGCGGCATTTTAAATAATTTTCGTGAATTTCGCCTTTAATGTGCGCACGCGCAAAATATTTTTGTCCATCAATTTCAATTGTTGAAGCCGATGCACCTTCAATAATACTTTTTGTGCGTTTAATACTCATTTCGTACGGAAAAGAATCGCGTTTACCAAAACCGTAATCAACGGTGAAGGTGCCAATCCAATAACCTTCAATATCGGTAGGTTTAATTTTTTCAATAACTTGTGCAGAAAGCAATGCCGTATGCAACGTAAAAACAATGAAAAATAATCCAAACTTTATAATCGGGGTAAAATTGCGCATAAATTTTTTATGTTTGAGACTTTTAGAAAACTCGAATTGAATCAAAATATTTTACAAATAAAATTATTAGTGAAAAAAAGGCGTTTTGCTATCAGTGATATACATGGTTGTTTGAAAACTTTTAAACAGCTTTTAGAAACGATTGGTTTACAAAAATCGGATACGCTTTTTCTTTTGGGCGATTATGTTGATCGCGGACCTGATTCGGTAGGCGTTGTAAGATATATTCGTACGCTGATTTTAGAAGATTATGATATTGTTTGTTTAATGGGAAATCATGATGAAGCGTTGATAAAAAGACATTCGACAAGCACAATGATTTGGGAACGTTTGGGTGGTCGCGGTTTTAGAAAAAAAGAAATTGACCCTGAAGGTACTTGGCAAGGTTGGCAAACAGAAGATTTATATTTTTTGGCGCGACTTAAATATTTTCACGAAACAGAAGATTTTATTTTGGTACACGCAGGTTTAAATTTTAAGTGGAACGATCCGTTAAAAGATACCGATTCTATGTTGCGCATTCGGAATTGGTATGCGCAAATTAATTACGATTGGCTCGGAAACAGAATAATTGTACATGGTCATACCGCCTTAAAAAAACCTGATATCGAATACCTTTTTAAAAATTTAAGGCATGATAAAGTGATTAATATTGATTGTAGCTGCGCCTATAACGTTCCGAACGAAAGTTTTTTGTGCGCTTTCAATCTCGACGATTTATCGCTAACTTTTCAGGCGAATATCGAAGATTAATAACACCATCAACATTCAAATTTTTGTAACTTAGTAGATTTGAATTACTAAAGTTGGAATTTCTATTCAACAATCGTGCAAAACTATTTATAAATTTAGCGCAATTTTAGTTTGTTTTGCATCTCAAACCACTATAATTTATGACTGCAAATATTATTCAGCTATTACCCGATTCTATCGCCAACCAAATTGCGGCAGGAGAAGTTATTCAACGACCTGCATCGGCGGTGAAGGAACTTTTAGAAAACGCTGTTGATGCCGAATCTACGGAAATAAAACTGATAATTAAAGATGCAGGTAAAGTTTTAATTCAAGTGATTGATAACGGTATCGGTATGAGTGTTACTGACGCGCGTTTGTGTTTTGAACGCCATGCCACGTCGAAAATAAAAACGGCAGCCGATTTATTTAAATTGCGCACATTGGGTTTTCGCGGTGAAGCACTCGCTTCAATTGCGGCCATTGCACAAGTAGAATTAAAAACGCGTCGCGCAGAAGACGTACTCGGAACGTGCATCGTGATTGAAGGTTTTGAAGTAAAATCGCAAGAACCTATTCAAACGGCGGTTGGCACACACATTAGTGTGAAAAATTTATTTTACAACGTGCCTGCGCGCCGCAATTTTTTAAAATCTTTTCCTGTTGAGACAAAACACATTCTCGATGAATTTACGCGTGTTGCCTTAGCCAATCCTCAAATATTTTTTTCGTTGCACAATAACGAAGATGAAATTTACCATTTACCCGCAGGAAATTTAAAAACGCGCATTGCGAGTTTGTTCGGTAAAGATGTCGTAAAAAAAATTGTCGCTGTTGAAGAAGATACCGATATATTAAAAATAAATGGTTTTATTGGTAAATCGGAATTTGCGCGCAAAACGCGCGGCGAGCAATTTTTTTTTGTGAACGACAGATTCATAAAAAGCAGTTATCTGAATCATGCTGTGATGACGGCTTATCAAGATATTTTACCGAAAGATGCTTTTCCGTTTTATGTTTTGTTCATGGAAATTAATCCCGAACGGATTGACGTTAATGTGCACCCGACGAAGCAAGAAATTAAATTTGAGGATGAGCGCACTATTTATACATTATTGCTCACAAGTTTAAAACATTCACTCGGCAAATATGCCGTGAAACCGAGTTTAGATTTTGAAGCAGAATCGGAAATTGTGAGACGCGAAACAAATACATATACCGTTGATACAACTAAATCGGAACACACGCGCAACGTAGAAGCGTTGAGAACTGTGTCTGGCTTTCAACCTAAATTAGATGCGTCGAATTTAAAAAATTGGCAAAAACTTTACGATGGTATCGCCACCATCCGATTCGAGAGCACAGAAGTTGATGCCATTGATCGAGCGATGATTAATGCTGAAACTAATACATTCTTAAACCTCAAAGAAAATTTATTCAGAACAGCGGAAAAACAATTTACGGCATTACAACAACTCTACAACAATTATATTTTGGTTCAGACTGACGATAATTACTTACTTTTGAATCAGTATTTATGTTCTGAGCGCATTTTGTTTGAGTATTATTTGGAAGCATTAACAGAAAAACCTGCAACGACGCAAACGATACTTTTTCCAATTCGATTACATCTTCCTGCACAAGATGCTGTTTTACTGCAAGTTTTAAACGATGAACTTTGCAAATTAGGTTTTGATATCAGATCGGACGCAGAAGAAGATATTTTTTCCATTTACGGTTATCCTGCGCATTTAAACGTGGAAGAAACGTCGCAAAATTTATTGGAGATTTTGTTAGAAAATTATAAATCGGATGTTCAGTTTTCTATCAATAGCAAAGAGCGATTAGCTGCATCGTTGGCGCAAACAACATCTGTCAAACGGAATAAGAATCTCTCAAAAACAGAAATGCAAAATTTAGTTGAGCGTTTATTTAGTTGTAAATCACCAAATTTTAGCCCTGACGGAAAAAAATGTTTTATTGAGCTCAACAAGATTTTTTTAGAGGCGCAGTTTGATTAACCAGAACAATACTTCAATTAATTTCGTACGATTGTATTTAAGCAATTTAATAAAAAGGAAATGAATATTTTAATTATTGGTGGTGGAAACATGGGTTTAACGTATGCACAATCGTTTGTGCGCTCGCGCGTGGTTTCAAACGAACAACTCATGATTTTAGAACACCTAATAGAAAAAAAAGAAGATTTAGAAAGCCATAAAGTTGCGAATGTTTTTGTGAAAGCAGAAGATTGCTTGCCGCAAGCCGACATTATTATTTTAGCCGTCAAACCTCAAGATTCGCCGGCAATGTTTGCTCAGATGAAACATTTAGTGAAACCGGCGCAAGTGTTTTTAAGCATTATGGCAGGTGTGCGCATTGAAACAATTTGCGAACAACTCGGTGCTACAAAAGTTATTCGCGCCATGCCGAATTTACCGGCGCAAGTGGGTCAAGGTATGACGGCTTACACTGCTACCGAAGATGTATCGCGATTTGAACTACTGACGATTCAAAATTTATTGGCAACTACTGGTAAAACTTTACAGCTTAACGACGAACTCAGCATTGATGCCGTTACGGCAATTTCAGGTTCCGGACCAGCTTACGTTTTTTATTTTATGCAGTCAATGATAGATTCAGCGCAACAAATGGGTTTTTCGCCTGCCGAAGCAGAACTATTAGTAGTGCAAACATTTACGGGAGCAATTGATTTGTATAATAAATCTACTTTTTCTTGTCAAGAATGGATTCAACGCGTGTCATCGCGCGGTGGAACAACCGAAGCCGCAATTGCCGTTTACAATAAACAAATGGTTAAAGATAAAATTTCGGATGGTGCTTTCGCTGCGCTGAGTCGCGCGCGAGAATTGGGGAAATAATTTAATTTTAAACTTATCAGATATTGGTCATTTGAGGGTGTTTGCATTTATTTGTTACAAGTAGAAAATAAAAGTTTAAAAGTTTTAGCCCTAACTCATTTTTTCAAAAACTTGGTGTATATTTTCAGAAATTTTATTTTGAAGCATCGCAACGGGTAATTTTTTTAATTCCGCTACGCGTTCATAAATTAATTCAATACGCACGGTACTATCATCCGTCTCTAAAAAAAGAGAATCGCTCGGAATTATTTCTAAAATTTCCTGCCAATTTATTTTATCATTTTTCAAAACAACTGCGCCGAAAGAAATATAAAATCCAGCGTTGATTAACGATTTTAGAACATTGGCTCTACTTTTAAATCCATGAACTATAATGGGTGTTTTTATTTTTTGAGTTTTACAGATTTTAATTAATTCGTTATAAGCCCGAACGCAATGCACAACGACAGGTAAATTATGTTTTTCAGCTAAATTCAATTGCGCGATAAATATTTTTTCTTGAAGTTTCATATCCACGCCACGAAGTGCATCTAAACCACATTCGCCGAGCGCAACAACTTTCTCATTTTTTAATAAATTCGATAATGTTTCTAAATCCGATTCCCAATTCAATTCTGTAATATACCATGGATGCAAACCTGCCGAGTAAAATTGGTTTGGTTGAGATGCTAAATTTTCAAAATTTTCAAAATCTAATTGCGATACATTATTAAAGCGCGCAAAATGCGTTTCTAATTTTGTTTTTTGATGCGAATGAATATCAAAGTATAGCGACATTTTTTTTATTATGAATTACATTTGCACCAATTTTTTTCAGAGCGCACACAAATCTATTTTAAATTTTTTAAAAACTAAAAATAGTTTTTGGCGTAAATAAACTGCGACACCCGAAATAGGTCGCTACATAAAATTATGATTCAGATTACTTTTCCCGACGGCAACGTCAGAAGTTACGAAGCCGGAACAAGTGCACTCGATATTGCGCGCAGCATTAGTTCGCAATTAGCTGCAAAAATATTAGTTGCACGTGTAAACGGCGCAGTGGTAGATGCTACACGACCCATAAATTCGGATGCAACTTTACAACTCATTACTTGGGATGATACGGAAGGCAAAAAAATTTTTTGGCATTCTTCGGCGCATTTATTAGCCGAAGCGATTGAGGAAATGTACCCTAATACAAAATTTGGTATCGGTCCGGCTATAGAAGAAGGTTTTTATTACGATATTGATTTAGGCGATAAAGTCTTGAGCTCAAATGATTTTACTAAAATTGAAGAAAAAGTTTTAGAATTGGCGCGCAAAAAAAGTGAATATAAGTGCACTGAAGTAAGCAAAGCAGATGCCTTGGCGTATTTCACGGAAAAAAAGGACGAGTATAAAATCGAACTCATAAACGACTTAAAAGATGGCGAGATAACTTTCTATCATCAAGGAAATTTTACCGATTTATGTCGCGGACCGCACATTCCAAATACTGAAGTAATCAAAGCAGTAAAACTTACAAAAGTAGCGGGCGCATATTGGCGTGGCGATGAAACGCGCAAGCAACTCACGCGCGTTTATGCAGTGACTTATCCGAAGCAGCAAGATTTGAAAGATTATCTCTTCCGAATGGAAGAAGCTAAAAAACGCGATCACCGCAAACTTGGTGCAGAGTTGGAGCTTTTTATGTTCAGTGAGCGCGTCGGTGCAGGTTTGCCTATTTGGTTACCGCGTGGTGCGGCGCTTCGTTCGCGTTTGGAAGATTTCTTAAAAAAAGAACAAATTAAGCGCGGTTACTTACCTGTTGTAACGCCGAATATTGGCAAAAAAGAATTATATGTGACATCGGGGCATTGGGAAAAATACGGAGAGGATGCTTTTCAACCGATAAAAACACCGCGCATTGATGAGGAGTTTTTATTAAAACCGATGAACTGCCCGCACCATTGCGAAATTTTTGCACACAAACCACGCAGTTATAAAGAATTACCCGTGCGTATTGCAGAATTTGGAACAGTTTACCGTTACGAACAAGCAGGTGAATTACACGGTTTAACGCGCGTTCGCGGATTCACACAAGACGATGCGCACCTTTTTTGCACAGAAGATCAGATAAAAAAAGAATTTTTAGATGTTTTGGATTTGACAATGATGGTGATTAAGAAATTAGGCTTTGAAAGTTTCACAGCACAAATTTCTTTACGCGATCCCGAAAATCCTACAAAATATATTGGTTCTATCGAAACTTGGGATAAAGCAGAAAACGCAATTCGTGAAGCCACGCGCGAAGTCGGTTTAAAAACAACAGAAGTTTTGGGTGAAGCCGCGTTTTACGGACCTAAACTCGATTTTATGGTGCGCGACGCAATAGGCAGGTCATGGCAACTTGGCACAATACAAGTTGATTATAATTTGCCTGAACGTTTTAAACTCGAATATGTTGGTGCCGATAACCAAATGCACCGCCCTGTTATGATTCACCGTGCGCCGTTTGGTTCGCTCGAACGTTTTATTGGCGTGTTAACGGAACATTGCGCAGGAAAATTTCCGTTGTGGTTAGCACCCGACCAATACGCGATTTTGCCTTTGTCCGAACGCTTTCAAGATTACGCGCTCAAAGTTAAACAAACCTTAGAATCTAAAGATATTCGCGGATTTATTGACGAGCGTGCAGAAACAATTGGGCGTAAAATTCGGGACACAGAATTAAAACGCATTCCTATTATGCTCATTATCGGGGAAAAAGAAGAAGCGGAAGGAAAAGTTTCTGTCAGAAAACAAGGCGAAGGCGATTTGGGCGCAATGACGATGGAAGAGTTTACTAAGTATTTTGAAACGTTGTTGTAAAAAATTCAGCAACATTTGTGATTCCTTTGTGGCTCAGTGTTAAAATACAAACTCAGAGTCGCAAAAGAGTCACAGAGGTCGATGATAAATAGTTTACTTTTCACTCAAAAATTTTCTCTATCTCCAAACTAAATCCCTCCAAAACTTTTGAAGAAACGATACCAGATTCGCTCGCTTCAAACTGTAATTTATAGTTGGAATTTTCTAAGTTGTAAATCTCAATGGATTTATAATACGGATCAATTATCCAATATTCCGATACGCCGAACTGTTTATACAATTCAAATTTTTCTTTTTTATCGCGTTTATAGGATGATGGCGACAAAACTTCGACAATTAAATCGGGTGCACCTTCAATGCCATGTTCGGTAATGATAAAAAATCGCTCTTTTTTTATGAAAAGTATATCAGGTTGAGTATTATTAAGATCATTGAAATAAACATCAATTGGTGATGCAAATAATTTTCCAAGTTTATTTTCAAAGATGAAATTACTTAGAACTCGAGATAGATTCATACTTGCATTTTGATGAATCGGTTTAGGTGCTTGTTTTTTCACAATAATTCCGTTTATTAGCTCATAGTAAAAACCTTCTTCAAGGTCCATCTCAAAAAATTCTTTGACCGTAATTTTAGGTGCAATTAGTACATCCATTTTTTAGAGATTTGAGAAAAAATAAAATTATAACCCAAAGTTAAATCAATCAAAGCTACTTACAAAATAATTTTAGGAATAGGATTATTATAGAGTTCTTCTATTTCCGAAGCATATTTATTTAAAATAACGCGTCGTTTAAGTTTCATGGTCGGCGTTAACTCGGGTGTAGAGTTATCGCTTTTAATTGCTTCCCAACTATCGGGCAAAATAAGAAATTGTTTTATTTGCTCGGTATGCCCTAAAGTGTGATTGCAAGAAGTTATAATTGATTGATAAAGTGCTACAATTCTTTCATCTTTCAGAATTTCTTTTAATCCTATCCAAGTGATATGATTTTCGAGACACCAATTTTGTAATGCTTCTGTTGCAGGCGTAATTAAAACGGCGACAAATTTTTTATTATCGCCTACAATCATAGCTTGATCAATAAAAAAACTTTCGCGCAATTTATTTTCAATCGGTGCGGGTGCAACGTACTTGCCGTTACTCGTTTTTAGCAATTCTTTTTTCCGGTCGGTAATAACCAAATACTCAACACCTTTATATTTTTCGATTTTTCCGATATCGCCAGTTGCGAGCCAGCGTTTGCCATTCTTAATAAAAATTGTACGCGCTGTTTCTTCCGGTTTTTTGTAATAACCCATCATAACGTTATCGCCTGAACACATAATTTCACCTTCGCCTGTTTTGTAATTGCCGTCGCTATTATCAATGCTTATCGTAATGCCGTCAATCGGACAACCAACCGTGCCCATCCTGGCGTTACTATCATCGAACCGATTAAAACTTACACCGGGTGACATTTCAGTTAAGCCATAACCTTCGCAAACTTTTATGCGGGCTGCCGAAAAAACTTTAATTATATTTTCTGGACAAGGCGAAGAAGCCACCAAAATACCATTTAAGTGATTCCCTAATGCTTCACGCCATTTTGAAAAAACGAGTTTATCGGCAATAAACATTTTTAATGCCCGTAAACCTCTGTATTGTATATCGTATTCATAGTCTTGTGTTTGCGCCAATGACCAAAAAAATATTTTTTTCTTAAAACCTTTTAATTTTAAGCCTCGATTAAAAATGCGCTCAAATACTTTTTCTAAAAGTCTCGGTACGGTTGTAAAAAAATGTGGCGCAACAATTTTTAAATCGCCGTTTTCGCCACCTAAATTATCCGTTCCCGCAAAATAAATATTGATGCCAACATACATATACGCATACGCCACAACGCGCTCGAACATGTGATTGAGAGGTAAAAAACTCAATGCACGATTACCCGCTTTGAGCATTGGCACTACTGCCATAACCGCAATAATGTTACTCACAATATTTTTATGACTGAGCATTACGCCTTTCGGTTCACCTGTTGTGCCTGAGGTATAAATAATAGTTGCTAAATCATTTTCGGTTATAGAATTGCTAATTTTTTGGATAATCAATTGCGCGTCTGAATTGAATTCAATGTCCCGCCATAATTCTTTCCAGTATTGTTTATTGTTGGTAGCTTCAATGAGTGGCGCATCGAAACAATAAATATTTTTTAAAGAAGGCACACTTTTTTGAGCTTCACGAACTTTTTTAGAGAGAGTAGAGTCATCATCATCTCCAATGAAACACATTTTTACGGCTGTTTCATTGAAAATATAAACGTAATCTGTGGTGCTGATTGTTGGATAGACGGGTACATTAATAACACCAATTTGTTGCAAAGCTAAATCTAAAATAACCCATTCAGGTCTGTTATGAACGGCAACCGAAGCGACCATGTCGCCTTTTGTTAAACCTCTTAAATGTAAAGCATACGCTAACTGTAACGATTCATCAATAATATTTTGAGTAGCAAAATAGGAAATTTCTTTGCTTCTGTGCCGATAAACAAACGCTCGCGCTTGCGGAAAATGCGCTTGCTGATGATAAATAAAATCGAAAAGACGGGTTGGTGTGGACATGAGTACTTCAAATTATGAAATACAAATGTAAAGCAGTTGCGATTAATTACTTTGTAAAAACTATTAAGAAAAAATAAGCCCTCAATTTTTGATTTTTAAAAAACTATATGCCATTGCTAAACCTTCGAGTTGTGCAGAGATATATTTTTGGAGTGTAGCATAATCGCCTTGAGCAAATTTTAGAAACGCCGACGCTTGACCGTAAATAGCGTTGGCATTTATTTTTTTTAAGCAGTAGTAACCATCCAAATAATTGTTTATGCCGCCAGAAATAATAAAATTGCTACATTTTATTTTTTCACCTAATTCTAAAACTGCGCGATTAACAAAACCAACCATTTCTTGCGCCGAATGACCGACTTGCGCAAAACCTGCATATAATTCTTGTTGCGCTGCATCGCTGCGCAACAATTCGAGTTGTGCAAAATTTGTACCACCCGCTGCGGCAAATTCGATAGCTGCTAAAGGCAATTGCATTAAAACGCACATACTTTCGTAACCAAAACCTTGACCAACTTCTTTCACAACAACAGGATATTCGTTGCGTTGAAGAATATTTCGAATAGTATCAATGGGAGAAAATGCGAATCTATCGCCTTCGGGTTGCAACCATTCTTGTAACGGATTAACATGAATAATTAATCCGTCCGCTTTTAGTTTTTGTATTAATCGAAGTATGAGTTCGGTATTTTTTTCTCTGATGAGTTTTTCAACTTGCGCTAAGCCTAAATTAATATACAAAGGCTGCGAACCCATTAAAGGTCGCAAATTAAAATCATCAAATCGTTCATCGCTTGTTAATAATTGCCGACAAGAACCCAATCCCATTCCCATACCAAACTCTTTGCAAGCGCGCGCTAAATTGATATTTATGTTTCTTGCTTTTTGTGTGCCACCTGTCATGCTACTCACCCAAAGTGGAATTTTTAAAGTAGTACCAAGAATTTGTGTTTCTGGAATGCTCGAAAGTCCGATTGGATGCGTCGCAATCATCGGCTCATACATAAATCGCGCATCAATGTTTGGCATTCGCGATTGAAAAGCGAGTTCAATATGATCGCTTTTTCGTTCTACCGCACTCGGATCGTTGTCTTCCGTTCTCATTTTTATTTCCATAGATTAACTAAAAATTAATGGTTCAGGGAGCTTCATGCCAAATTGTTCTTTACAATTTTAAATTAGATTTACGTAAACGCTTCCCAAAAAAGCCAAGCACTGAAACCAATAAACAGAATACCTGTTCCAAAGTTCACTTTTTTAATGAATGATGGTTTTATGAAATGTCGCAACCGTGCTGCAAAAAAAACGATGAAAAACTCGGTGAGGAAAACACCGAGTAAAGCTGCTCCGAAAAAACTCATGTTTTCAAAATACGTGTAATGGTATTTTGATTTCAGCAAAGCTACTGTTCCTGCCCATTCAAAAAAATTAATCGGATTCAAAATGTTTATAAAAAAACCTTTTGAAATATTTTTAACGATGAGTCGCGATTTTTCAAGGGTCGAATCGTAAACAGTCACTTTTTTTTTCAAAATATTGACTAATCCCAAAATCAAAAGGAGCGTACCACCAAGAATTTGTACCCAAAATTCAAAATCAATCTGAAATGTTGAAAATAATTTGCCGACACCGCCATAAGCAATGCTTAATAATACAGCATCGGCGACTACCACACCAAAAATTATAAAAATAGCGTATCGCAAACCATTTTCTAAGCTGCTTTTAAGCAACATAAAAAAAATTGGTCCCATCGCAAAACTGAATAGAAATCCTACGGGTAAACCCAACAAAAATGCTGTCGTAGAAAAATTCATTCAATTGATGATTAAAAATTAAATGCGTTTTAAAAGTTTAATTCTTAATTTTTGTCTGTCAATTCATAATTTATGACGGAGTTTTTCATACTTGAAGTTGCGAATGCTTCCCAATCGGTAAATTTCTCATTTTTTAAAACAGGTGAAAATTTTGCTTGTCCGCCAACTTTACCTTGCGCCTTGAGGTAATCGTAAAAAATAGACGACGGAATAATTATAACTTCGGGTTCGCCCAAAATATTGCCGCGCTCTGTTGCATAATCGTCGTTTATTAAACATAATTTTTTATCCAACTCAAATTTGAAAACATCGGTATCAACCAAAGGCTCTGCACCGATATACCATCTGTGAATAAATCCTTTTTGTGTCTTTATAGGCGACACTACAAACTCTTTAACGTCTGTTTTTAATTTATTGGCAACAAAAGCAATAGCTACATTCATATTATCCACCGAGAGGTGTTCGCCAACTACACTAATAAAATGCTTTGTTCTGCCTGTAATAATAATTTCTTTATTTTTGGCATCCGAGAATCGAACCGTATCGCCAATTAAATAACGCCACGCACCAGCGCAAGTGCTGATTAAATTGGCATACTCAACGCCTTCTTCTACTTCTCCAATATGGTATGCGCGCGGTTTGCCGATTATTTGTCCGTCGGGTGTAAAGTTTTGTTCGTTAAAAGGAATAAATTCGTGAAAAATACCATTGTTCTGAATCAATGCCATGCCTTTTGCATTTGGCCGGTTCTGAAACGCGATAAAACCTTCACTTGCCAAGTAAGTATCAATATAAATCATTGGTTTTTTCATCAATGCTTCAAACGCTTTTTTATGAGGTTCAAAAGCAATTCCACCATGAACAAAAACGCGCAGATTAGGCCAAATTTCATGAATATTTTCTACGTTATTATACTCAACAACTTTTTCAATCATCAATTGCACCCACGACGGAATACCAGAAATGTATGCAATATCCCAGGTACGCGCTTTGCGCGCAATAAAATTTAATCGCCCGTTCCAATCGGGTACACTCTGAATTTTATTGCCGGGTTTAGAAAAACCCATGAGCCAAAACGGACGCTCTTTTAAATTGATACCACTCATGTCTCCGACATAATAGCCGCCTAAATCTTTCAATGATGTTGTGCCGGAAATAAATAACCCTTGTTTAGTAAAAAAATCGCCACTTAAACCAAATCGCGTTGTTGCAAAAAATGCTTTAAATCCGGATCGACGAATAGCGCGAATCATATCTTCGGTCATTGGTAAATATTTACTCGGTGCGCCGGATGTGCCAGAACTCAAAGCAAAATATTTTATTTTTTCAGACCAAGAAACATTCGGTTCGTTTTTCAAAGCGCGAATCCACCAATCGTCGTGCATTTTGTCGTAATCGTAAATCGGCACGTTTTCTTGAAATTTCCGAATGCTATCTTCCGAGTCTAAAATTTCAGTAAAATTAAATGTTGTGCCGAACGATGTAAATTGCGATTTTTTAATTAATCTTCTTAATGTTTTCCGTTGCAATTCGTAGGGTGTTAATCCTAAACCTTGAACCCGATGCGCTAACGTGAATGCGCGTTTAACTATTCCACCAACTATATTCATATTTAAAATCGTTAATCAACTCACTGTTATTTTTCATCAGCAAGGACTGCTTTGTTTTAAGTCTTTTCAATTTAAAGACAAAGCATAATTGAAGCAAATTAGTCTTTCATCTTGAGGTGTACAAATGCACTTTTTGAAAACGCTTTTAAAACGGATATGTTTTGAATATTTTACATTTTACTGACCATAACCGCGTTAATATATCAGACTTCTTTTTTTGGAATGGTTAAAGAAATTTTTTCAGCTTCGAATTGTTTTTTAATTTGCTCCAACAAATCGCAGTACATATCAAATCCTTCTTTCGGATTTCGTGCCCAAACATAGGCGCGTAAAAGCAAACCGCTATCATTCATCTCTATCAATTTTACTTCACCCGATTTTTTTTCTACATCGTGGTGAATGGTTTCGGGTCGTTCAAAAAAATTAGGATGATTTTTAATGAGGTTACCAAGAACTTCTTTTGCCCGATCTAAATTAGCATCATGCGCAATGCGAATATCTATAAATTTTACGACAGGCTCTTCTATGAAATCACTATTTATTAAAATTTCGTTCGCCATTACCGAATTCGGAACAATAATGCGCTTGTTTTCTGAATCGCGCAAAACTGTATGCCGAAGCGTTATGTCTTCAACTATACCGATGAAAGTATCTCTTATTTTCAAGTGGTCATTGACGCGAAAAGGTTTAAAAATTACTAAAAAAATGCCGCTGACTATATTACTAAATGCTTGTTGAGACGCCAAACCTATAATAGCTGCAAAAATGCCTGCACCAGTCAATAGTGACCCTGCAAATGAGCGTAGAGGCGGATATTCGCGAATGGCAAAAATTATTCCGATAGAATAAATTATGGCACTCAAGGCGTTTCCAAGAAATTTTAAATTAGTGGTGTCCGATTCGTGTGTAGCCCGCGAACGCATATAACGTCCTAAAGCGCGGCGTGCAATCCATTGAGTGATGAGTGTCAGAACAAAAATAAATGAAATGACAAAAAGTTTCTGTAACCGACTAAAAAGTAATTCCGTCATACTATGCCTTTCAATATTAGTTTCGATTTTTTTTGAGCCGACAAAATTACATCAATACTGAAAATTGAAGTGCATTACGCTAAAATATTATTTACCTTTGTGAGATTATGGCAACTAAAACGGCGCATCAACGGATATATTTCGCGTTAAAAGTGCATCAGCACAGATTAAACTTAGGCTTTTCTTTTGCTGACTTAGCCGAGCGTACGCAATTATCGGTTTCGTATTTAAATGAAATTGAAAAAGGAAAAAAATTTCCAAAGCCCGATAAAATTGAACAATTGGCGCGCGTTTTTAATACGTCCATCGAATCTTTACTTTCTGAAACACTGCCTAAAAATTTAGAACCGATTGAAGAACTTTTAAAATCAAATTTTTTAGACGAATTACCGCTTGATATTTTCGGATTTGATTTGATGCGTCTCGTTGAACTCATTGCCGACGCACCGACGCGTGTTGGTGCTTTTATTGCGACTTTAGTTGATCTTTCGCGCGGTTACGCAGGCAATGAAGCGCATTTTTATTTTGCTGCTTTGCGTTCGTATTTAGAAATTAATTACAATTTCTTTGAAGACATTGAAATAGCTGCCCTAAAGTTGGCATCGGAATATAATATAGAAATACAGTCGCTCCATAATTCTTCTATTTTAGAAAAAATTTTAAAAGAAAAATTTCAATATAAAATAGTTGAAAATGGTTTTAGTGCTTATCCAGATTTAAATTCTTTGCGAGCTGTTACTAATCCGAAGACAAAATCGCTTTTGCTGAATCAAAATTTAACGACAGCACAACGCGCTTTTCAGTTCGGAAAAGAATTAGGTTTTTGCGAACTACAACTTAAAGAGCGCGCTTACACATCCTCTTTACTGCGTGTAAAAAACTTTGATGAAGTTTTAAATCATTTTAAAGCGGGATATTTTTCAGCCGCACTTCTCATGCCACAAGCAGAATTCATCACGGATATTAAAGCATTTTTTTCGCAACAACTTTGGGACAACGGCGACACCATTTTGCGTTTACTCAAAAAATATAATGCTACACCCGAAATGTTTTTTCAGCGGATGACAAATATTTTACCGCAGTTTTTAAATTTAGAACAAGTTTTTTTCTTTCGTTTTTTGCATACGCGAGATAGCAATCAATATGAGATTAATAAAGAACTTCACCTGAGTAGAAAACACCATCCACAATCCACTTCAAGTTCTGAACATTATTGTCGCCGTTGGTTAGCTATTAAAAGTCTTGAAGATTTAGAGAAAAATAAAATAAGTGGCGACTTTATTATAGCTGCGCAGCGTAGTTCTTACAATAATACGTCTGATAATTATTTTTGCATAACCGTTGCACGACGCGACGATGAAATGCGTAGCAGCAGTGTGACGCTCGGCATCTTAATTGAAAATGATACGCCTTCTAAAATTAAATTTTTGAACGATACCACCATTACTTCGCGAGAAGTTTCTACTACGTGCGAGCGTTGCGCCATTGCCAATTGTTTGGAACGGCAAAGTGCACCTACTTATATTTTTAAAAAAGAAAAACGCCGCGCGCTACGCGAATCACTCAATCATCTGATGGAATCGTAAAACAGATTACGCCTCTAAGTGGGTGTTTAAGTTTTCTATTCCGCCCGAATGAATCAAACTCGTGACTTTAGTTGCTTTCGGATGTGTGTAATTTATTACGCGCTCGGTAATGTCTGAAATCCAAAAATCAGAAATGCTTGAAAGGTGGTTATTGCTCAGAGTTTTAGGCATATTAGAAGTGGTTGCTAAAGTGTAATGAAGATATAATTAGCATTTCAATAAGAGTGCCATTTTATACGCTTTGCAAATATTCGCGCAAACTATTTTCCCAATGCGAAATTTTAATACCAAAAAACCTTTTTATTTTAGATTTATCTAAAACGCTGAACGGCGGTCGTTTCGCAGGTGTAGGAAACGCTTCACTTCTGATAGCGTTAACTTTGCAATTTAAATTTTTTATTTTGAAAATCGCCTGTGCAAAATCGTACCAACTCGTAACGCCTTCATTGCTGAAATGAAAAATTCCAGACGCAGCACTTTTAGAAACTTCTTTACTTTCAATTTTTTGAATGATTTGTAAAATAGTGCGTGCAATGTCGCGCGCAAACGTCGGCGTTCCAATTTGATCGAAAACGACGCTAATCTCTTCTCGTTCCGAGCCGAGTCGAATCATCGTTTTTACAAAATTATGTCCGAAAGACCCATACACCCACGATGTTCTTAATACCATAGCGTCTGTACAAAATTTTAAAACGGCTTTATCGCCTTGTAATTTTGTTTTGGCATAAACACCTTTTGGTGATGGCGTATCGGTTTCAATAAATGGCAAATTTTTAGAACTGTGATACACGTAATCCGTTGAGATGTGAATGAGGAACGCGTCCTGTTTTTGAGCTGCTTCGGCAATATTTTTGGCACCGCGTGCATTGATGGAGTACGCTAATTTTTTTTCTGTTTCGGCTTTATCAACCGCAGTGTATGCGGCACAATTAACGACGTATTGAATAGAATGTGATTTGAAAAAAGCAAAAACTTTTTTTCTTTTAGTTATATCTAATGCTTCACGACTTGCGAAAATAAAAGCTGCGTCTCTGAAAGTAAAGGATAAAAACCGAAATTCATTTCCGACTTGACCAGTTGCGCCTGTTATTAAAATTGTTGGTTTTGTGTGCATTTAAAAATAGAATAGAAAAAATAAAGTGAATTCCGTGTGATCAAGCGTAAAATTAGTTTTGCATTTGGGTTAAACAAGTTGAAAATACAGATTAAATGCTTTTTTACACGTTTTGACAAAAAGTTAAGTTAAATTAAGCACAAAATAAAAATTTCAACGTTTGTTGAATAGTCTTTCTAAAATAAATCCATGCAAATAAAATTTTCTATTTTTTTTGTTTATCTACTCGGTTCACTTTTTTTTTCACCTAAATCGGATGAAAAAGATTTGATTGGCAAATCACCCGAAGTAATTGGTGTTTCGCCTGATAGTTTACAGAAAAATCATCTCATTTTTTTATTTTCACCCACTTGCCCACACTGCAAACGTTTGACACGCGGTGTAAAAAAAGAACAAGCAAAAAATCATAACGTTACAGGAATAACTTTTGCTGGGCATGAAGCTGAGTTAGAGATTTTTAAAGACTCGCTTAAAGTTAATTTTCCTATCCTTATTGTTGAAAAAGCGCCCATTTATAAATACTTTAAAGGCACACCTCGATTTATTTACGTACACGAAGGTATTATTAGTGATGTTACAGATTCTCTAAAAATAAATTGAGAGCAAACGATTTCTTCATTTCTTCATTTTTTTTCTGTCATTTTGTCGCAATAAAATGAATGGCAAAATATTTGGTCAATTGAATGTGAAAGAAATTATAAAAAATAATAATCATGTCTAATATTGAGGATACTTTGAATAATAAAGAAGATTTTGAAAACGAACCAAATATTGAAACATCGGATTTGCAACAAGAAAAAGTGGAAGCAACGGCAGTAGGTTCTGACATTGAAGTAGCAAATGCGCAAATAGAAGAATTACAAACACAAGTTAAAGAATTGCGCGAAAAAGTATTACGCCAACAAGCTGAGTTTGACAATTTTAGAAAACGGACGCTTAAAGAGAAATCAGACATAATTTTAACGGCTTCGCGTGACACTATGTCAGCGCTTTTACCAGTTGTTGACGATTTTGACAGAGCCGAAAAAAACGGTGCTTTGAATGACGGAACGAAATTAATTTATAATAAATTGGTTCAAACTTTAGCAGCGAAAGGTTTAAAACCAATGGATTCACCATCGGGTAGCGAATTTAGTCCGGAAGAACACGAAGCAATAACGGAAATTCCTGCGGGCGAAGCTTTAGTTGGTAAAGTGGTTGAAACGGTTGAAAAAGGATATTTTTTGAACGAAAAATTAATTCGACACGCAAAAGTTGTTGTCGGTAGATAAGAATAAAATAAGTAATACACTGATAAATAAAAGATGGACTCGCTCGTCTAAAAAAATAAGTCATGGCTAAAAGAGATTTTTACGAAATTTTGGGTGTTCCAAAAGGTTCGGACGAAGATACGATTAAGAAAGCCTATCGCAAATTAGCGATGGAAAATCACCCAGATAGAAACCCCAACAACAAAGCGGCTGAAGAAAAATTTAAAGAAGGCGCCGAAGCGTACGAGGTTTTGAGTAATCCACAAAAAAAAGCGGCTTACGAACGGTATGGTCATGCAGGAGTTGACGCAAGTTCTGGTGGTGCGCGTGGCGGAAATTACGAAAACGTTGAAGATATATTTAGAAATTTCGGCAATATCTTCGACGATGAAAATAGTCCGTTTGGATCTTTTTTTGGCGGTGGCGGTGGCGGACAGCGCGCTCGTGGCACGCGTGGTAGTGATTTACGTGTAAAAATTAAGCTCACACTCGAAGAGATTGCCGCTGGCGTAAACAAAAAAATTAAAGTTAAAAAACAAGTCACGTGCGGAAATTGTAATGGTTCGGGTGCGAAAGATGCTAGCTCTGTTTCGGTTTGCAGCACTTGCAAAGGTTCGGGTTATACGCGCCAAGTTAGAAATACTTTTCTCGGACAGATGGCGACAACTGCTACTTGCCCAACGTGTAAAGGTTCGGGTAGAACGGTGACTGCAAACTGCGGTATCTGTAAAGGTGTCGGAACAGTAGTCAGTGAAGAAACACTCGATCTAAATATTCCTGCTGGTGTTGTTGATGGTATGCAATTGCAAATGTCAGGAAGAGGCAATGCCGGTGCAAAAGGTGGCGAAAGCGGTGATTTATTAATTAATATTGAAGAAATTCCGCACGAATTTTTTGTTCGCGAGAATATGAATATTCATCACGAAGTCTATATCAATTTTGTGGATGCAACGCTCGGAACTAATTTAGAAGTGCCGACGCTTAATGGAAAGGTGCGTATAAAAGTGGCGAACGGAACACAAGCAGGAAAAATATTTCGATTAGAAGGTAAAGGTTTACCGTCTGTTCAGAGTTATGGTCGTGGCGATCAGCTCGTTCATGTCAACGTTTGGACGCCTAAAAAATTAAATGAAGAAGAGCGCGTACTCTTAGAAAAATTGCGCACTATGCCCAATATGCAACCTGCGCCCGATAAAGATGAGCGCGGTTTTTTTGAGCGACTGAAAGATACTTTTAAATAATGAATATTTAAAGCATGAATTTTTTAGCATTAATTATCCCGTTTTCGACCGAACAGATTTTCAAAAATCTGTTCGGTCGAAAACGAATCAAATTTTTCAGATTAACCAAAATTAATTTTTATTTTTAATAAATTGTAACAATCAACGTTGAATTGCTTTAATTTGCAACAATATTTATCGTCTATTCATGCTTTCAAAGCGCATTACAACTTTTACAATTTTTTTGATGAGCGTTTTGCTGTTGGGCAGTTGTAATTTACAAAGCATTACTTACGAAAAAAAAATACGCTATCCGAAACAAGTTTGGACTTACGCAGACTCAATAACTTATAATTTTAATATCGTTGACACGACTTCTCTCTATAATTTTGAACTCGTAATTCTTCATAACGATTGGTATTCTTTCCAAAACCTTTACACAAAACTCACGACAACTTTTCCTGACGGTAAAAGTCTTTCGCAAGTGGTTAATTTTGATTTAGCAGAACCAAACGGGAAATGGGAAGGGGATAGGATTGGTTCAATTTATAAATGTCGGACGACGATTCAAGAAAATGCTTTTTTTTCATTGCCTGGTAAATACGTTTTAACTTTAGGGCAAAATACGCGAACAGATACTTTATACGGTATAAAAGGATTCGATTTCAGGTTGGTAAAATCGGCAACAAAAAAGTCTGATTTGAAATCACCACCCAGCGATGATAAAAAAATTATCAAAAACGCGAAAACTAAAAAGAAAAAATTAAAATAATAAACCCATAAATAAATAAGTTAAAAATATTTTGTGCAATTTTAATTTTCATGTAACTTCTGTGAATTTAATTGTCTTAATTTTATTTTTTGTTAAAACTACAAACTCAGCCAGTTGTAAATGAGGAAAATATCAGTAACGGAATCGGAATCGCTGCATAATGATTTAGAATTAATGTCAACGCGCGAACTTTTAGAGGCTATCAATAATGAAGACAAAAAAGTAGCTTCTGCCATAAAAAAAATCATTCCTAAAATAGAAAACTTCGTTGATGCCGCACATTTAAGAATGCAAGAAGGTGGTAGGCTTTTTTACATTGGTGCTGGAACGAGTGGCAGGCTCGGTATTCTTGATGCCAGTGAAGTTCCACCAACGTATGGTACACCCTCCGATTGGGTGGTAGGAATAATTGCAGGCGGTGATAGTGCTATCAGAACAGCCGTTGAAAATGCAGAAGATGATTACAATGGAGCTTGGAAAGATTTATCGCTCTACAAACTAACGAGCAAAGATATTTTGCTTGGCATTGCTGCATCGGGTAGAACGCCTTATGTTATTGGTGGTTTAAAATCGGCGAATAAACACGGAATGTTAACAGCTTGCCTTGTTTGTAACCCAAAAACGGAAATAGCCAAACTGAGCGATCATAAATTAGAAGTTATTGTCGGACCAGAATTTGTAACAGGTTCAACGCGCATGAAAGCAGGTACGGCTACAAAACTTGTTCTGAACATGATTTCAACGTCGCTGATGATTAAGTTGGGTCGCGTGAGAGGTAATAAAATGCTCGATATGCAAATGTCAAATTCAAAATTATTAGATCGTGGTATAAAAATGTTGATGAATGAAATACACGTTGATGAAGCTACTGCTAAAAAAATGATTTCGCAATATGGTAACGTCCGAAAAAGTGTTGAAGCGTATCATTCAAAACTTTAACACGCGTATAACGCAGTTTGCATTATTTTTTTAAACTTAAAAGAATCAAAAAACGTTATTTTGAAAAAATGTTTATGCGTTACTTATTTTTCATCTTAATATTTTTATCCACTAATCAATTTATTTCTGCACAAACTTCAAAGACAGAAACTTCCGACCCAAAAGCAAAACTTATTCTCGACAAGGTAAAAAAAATGTACGATGGTTATTCGGGTTGGGAAACCAATTTTGAACTTGGCATTAAGTTAGCCGAGCAAAAAAAAGAATCTATCCAAAAAGGAAAATTTTATCAATCGGGTGAAAAATTTCGCGTTGAAATGGGTAATCAACTTGTTTTTTCGGATGGTACTTTAGTATATCAAAAATCAGACAATGTTGTGCGCATTATGAAGCCTAACAAAAATTCTACCCAAATGCTTTCTCCGCGCGACTTTATACGGATGTACGAGAAAAAAGAATTCACTTATGCAATTGTTAACGATGCGCCTGAAGGTTGGAGTAAAAAAGCAACGCAAATAGTTTTCAAACCCAATAATCGTCGCAGCGAATACACGCAAATGAAAATGTTCATTGATCAAAAAACAAATTACATCGTCAGTATTCAGGCTTTTGGTCGCGATGCGAGCCGTTATGCCTTGCGCATGGAATCGCCGAGTGTCAATAAAACTTACGCACTATCGCAATTTATTTTCGACCCCGCAAAATTTCCAAATGTAAAAGTTGAGGATACGCGGGAAGAATAAATGTAAAGAGGATTATAATTTTTGCTAACTTTATTTACCTTTGCGCTAAGAATTCTTTATTCTAAATTTTTATTTCACTAACGGGGTGCTGTTTAACGGCTGAGATTATACCCATAGAACTTAGAACAGGTAATGCTGTTTAAGGAGGCGATTAAAATTCCTGTCCTAACTTTGGGACTCTGTGATTCTTTGATTTTTCGTTTAGCAGTGCTGTAAATGCAAATATCATGCAAGTACGCACAAGTTTTTTTCTCATTTTCTTTTCCTTAGCTTCGGCTAAAAATTTCGCACAAACAAAAGTTGATTCTTCGACAATGCTTCGGAGTGTGACCGTTCAAGCTTCTATGGCAACGGTGCGAATGCCACTCACATTTAGTACTTTAAACAAAAGTGATATTGCACTGCGCAATACAGCGCAAGATGTGCCTTACATTTTAAAATATCTGCCGTCTGTTGTTGAAACATCCGACGCAGGAACTGGAATTGGTTATTCTGGTTTGCGCATTCGCGGCACCGATGCGAGCCGTATAAATGTTTGCTTAGACGGTGTGCCGTTGAACGATGCAGAGTCGCAATCGGTTTATTGGGTTGATGTTCCCGATTTTGCGAGTTCGAGTTCGAGCATTCAAGTGCAACGCGGAGTCGGTACATCGAGTAATGGCGCAGGTGCATTTGGTGCAACCATAAATTTAATAACTGCGCCAAGTACCGAAAAGCAATTTGCTTTTCAAACGGTTGTCGGTAGTTTCGGAACATTAAAACAAAATTTTTCGCTGTCTTCCGGACTTATTAATAATCATTGGATGTATGATGGTCGTGTAAGTTCTATTCATTCAGATGGTTACGTTGATCGCGGCAGAGCGGACATGAATTCGTATTTTGCTTCTGTGCATTATCTCAATAAAAACGATGTTTTTGCGCTGCGGGCGTTTGGTGGCAACGAAAAAACATATCAATCGTGGTATGGTATTCCACAAAGTTATTTAAGCGATGATGTTTTACGCCGGTATAATCCAGCAGGAACAGAAAGCGCAACGCCTTACGCCAATCAAATTGATAATTATTTTCAACAACACGTGCATTTAAGTTGGTCGCATACTTTTAACAACAATTGGTTTTCAAAAATTACAGCACATTACACGTATGGTGCAGGTTATTACGAAGAATATAAAGCTAATCAACAAGTTTCGACGTATGTTCCGAGCGTAAACGATACTTTATATGCCGATGTAGTGCGTAGATTGTGGTTGCAAAATCATTTTTATGGTGCCATTTATGAACTACACTACAAAACTAATACCGTAGAAAATATTTTGGGTGGAAGTACAAATGATTATATCGGTAAAAGTTTCGGTAGGGTAGTGGCGATTTTAAACAATACGCCTTTCGATGCCAACCGGAATTATTACGAGAGTAACGCCAATAAATTTGAAACAAATCTGTACGATAAAGTAGTTTGGTCTCCACGCAATTCGGGATTCAGTTTTTATTTCGATGCGCAATATCGGTTTATTAACTATTCTATTTTGGGAATTGATAGAAATCAGCGCGATATAACAACTGCGCTAACGTATCATTTTTTCAATCCTAAATCAGGATTGGCTTACACACTCGATGATAAAAATACGCTTTACGCCTCGTACGGAATCACAAATCGCGAACCGAACAGAAGCGATATTACAGATAATACGCAACAAACTGTTCCACAAAGCGAACAATTGCACGATCTGGAATTGGGTTGGCGTTCAAAAAATGCAATAGTTCAGACAACGGTGAACGGATTTTTTATGTACTATAAAAACCAATTGGTTCTGACAGGAAAATTGAATGATGTCGGCGATGCGCTGCACCAAAATGTGCCAAACAGTTATAGATTGGGTATCGAACTTGAACAAAGTTGGCGCGTCTCAGAAAAAATAATTTTAAATAGTTCCATATCAATCATGCAGCATAAAATTTCATCTTTTAAAGAATATATTACCAATTACGAAACGGGTAATATTGATTCAGTTTCTCACACAAATACAAATATTGCACTCTCGCCGAATTTTATCGGAAGTGTTGAGGCAACCTATACATTTAAAAACACGCCTAAGTTTCAATTCGACACGCGCTTCGGAAATAAATTTGTTGGTAAACAATATCTCGATAACACGTCGAACGAAAATACAATTTTGAACGCCTATTATTCAGCAGATTTACATTTCGATGCTTTCTTAAAACTGAATCAACATAAAGTTTCTTTCACGTTTTCCGTTCTCAATCTTTTCGATGCTAAATATGCTAATAATGGCTACGCGTCGCGCTATGGCGGTTCTGAAAAAAATACTTCTTTTTCAAGCGATCCATATTCAAAATATGAAGGTAATAATATTTATAATTATTCAGGTTATTACGCACAAGCAGGAAGACATTGGCAGTTAACGGGGAAATGGATGTTTTAAAAAAGTTTTAAGTTTTGTTGACGCGCAACACGCCCAAGCCTCTGCTCGCACCTTTACCAATACCGATAAAGTCGGGCAGAGATAGTGTTGTTTCAAAATTGAGCGTAAATGCTAAAACCTTTTGTTGAAGTTTATATTCGAGCCATTCTTCTTTGATCGGGTTAGTGATACGCAATTCAAAATCAGCCTCCAAATCCCATTCAAGTGCTTTGGCAAACGATAAAATTTGATTGCGCAATAACTGCTCTAAAAAACGCAATCGCGCAATCGCGTTGGTGAGCGCGTTATATTTTTCAAAATTATCAGGATTTAAAGCCTGCCATTTATGCAATCGGTAATTAAAAACAGCATCCCAAACATGGAGTTGGTACGTATCGACGCGCAAACGGGCAATACGCAAATTGTGCTCCGATGTATTGATTTGCAGCGACCAATCGGGTTGGTTGAATAAATGGTGTGCTTCTTCAATCGCATTATCAATGCACAAAAGCATGGGGCGCATCTGTCCTTTAAACGTATCGAGTTTGTATTGAATGAGCGGATAGCGGTTGTGAAATTTGCCATTCGCATTATCGTGGTTGTGAAACCATTCGTTTTCTAAACCTACTTTTTTAGCTACAGCTCCGCGAAAGTGTTGTAACTCATACGGTTGAATAGAAGTATCGAAAGAAACAGCGAGAATTCTGATTTTTTTCATTAAAGCGTATTATTGCCCGCATGAATTAAGTGTGTTCAAAATTTAGGCGTATGTTATGTTGTTCCACAAATATAAGGACAAGTTCAGGGTAGACAAAATACTGCTAACATATATTTTTACTTTTTTAATTTTATGTTTATTTTTTTGTAAATTTGTTCGCAGCGATGCAAGGCTTGCGCTGCCTGCAATAACACACCCATGCAATTATATTTAGACAGTTACGGCGCATTTTTAAAAGTTCGGAACAAAATGTTTGAAGTATCGCTTAAAAACGGCGTATCGGAACAATTTGCTTCAGGTATTGTGGAAGTCATTATTTTAACTCAGGGCGTTTTAATAACAAGCGATGCGATGCTATTAGCCTTAGAAAATAATATTCCCATCATTATCATCGATTTTATTGGCAATCCGGTGGGGCAAGTATGGAGTGGTAAGTTTGGTTCAATAGCCAGTATTCGGCGCAACCAAATATTTTTTTCGGAACATTCGGACGGATTAAGGTGGACGGCGCAAAATCTTTCTCGCAAAATCAATAATCAGCGTACCGTTTTACAAAATACGTTCGAGCAATATATAGAACTTTTCGATAGCAATGCGGTATCACGGCACGGTCGCGCAATGAGTACACTCGATAATCTTTCCAAAAAATTTCAGCGGTGGAAACCCGACAACGAAAAACGTAACGCGACACTCTCCGAATTTCGCGCTTGGGAAGCAACGGCTTCACGGACGTATTTCCGGTTCATAGCCTCTGTAATAACGACCGAAAAATGGCAATTTGAAAACCGCAATTTTCACCCCGCGCAAGACAGATTTAACTGTTTACTGAATTACCTCTACGGAATGCTTTATACGCAAGTCGAACTCGCTTTAGTTAAAGTTGGGGTTGACCCCGCGCTCGGAATTATGCACGTTGACAGACACAACCGGTCGCCGATGACTTACGATTTTATAGAGCCGTATCGGCATTGGGCAGATTCGATTGCCATAGAATTAGCACTTCAAGATGCTATACCGACTGATGGTTTTATTTTGAGCGACCCATTTGCCGATACGCCCGATAAAGACGTCGGTTACTGGCTCGAAAAAAGTGCTAAACCTATTGTTGTGGAACGATTTTTGAGCTTTATGAACGAAAAAATACTACACCTCAAGTTACAGCAACGGCGCTTGGCCATTTTAGAAATGGATGCACAGCAGTTTGCTACGGTTTTGAAAAAGTTTAAATCAGCTCAGCCTTGAAAGGTTTGAATTTCAACCTATTTTAAATGAAAAAAATTTCTCTCGTTTTCGGATTATTTTTTCAGTATTTTTCTGTTTCAGCACAATTGACGGCGCAAGCCCCACCTGAAAGCGCACCTTTTCAAAGTGGTATTGAACACGTTTGGCGCAGCAGCGAGCAACCCAAACAAGTTGCGACAAATAGATTTGGGAGACGATTCTCGAAATTCAGTACTCTGAAGCGCGCCGAAGAAAAATTACCACCCCAATCAGAACGAATTTGTGCCATCTGTATGGATGATTCCCAAAGCCCAACAACAGGAGCCGGAACTTGTTCGGGTCATGGTGGTGTTCGGTTTTGGGTGTATAAAACGCCAACAGAAGATTCTGTTTATTTACCAACCTGGCGAAACGATGAACACCCTGAAAATTTTACCGACGCGGAACGCTCAAAACTTTCAGCATATCAAAGGTATCAACTGTTGTTGGAACGCAAACGCGCTGAGTTGGCACAACTCGAAGAAGATAATCCGAATAAAAATTTATCTGTGGCATCTGTCAATCCTTTTGCTGGAAACAACTTTGCCCCCAATAAAAAAGATACCGTTTTTGTAGTGATGCAGCAACCAAGCGGCACCGACAACTACACACTCAACTGGCTGTATATTAGTTTGGCTTTTGCAGCCTCAACGGGTGGCGCACTGTTTATCCGTAGAATATTAAATGAAGAAAAGTACAAGGCAGAAATTTCGGAAAATAAAATGCCCTTATTGAATACATTCCAACACAACGATGACTTACCTGATTAGTTACGATATAACAAACGATAGACTAAGAACACAAATTGCCAAAGTATTGAAACGCCAAGGGTGTCACCGTCTGCAAAAATCAGTGTTTATTGCACCAAATTATGATGCTAAAAAACTCGGTAAAACAAAACAGCAACTCGAAAAATGGATTCCAGAGCCGCTCCAAGCAGATGAAAGCATTATTGTAGTGCCAATAGAAGCCGATAATATCTCCCAGATTTTGTGGGCAGGAGATACCAACGTTTTGAAAAAAATACTGGAGGTTAAATTATTTCGATTTTTATAGAAGAATTTATTTTAATCAGAGAAAATATATTATATTTGCTAAGTTCTTTGACATTTTTGGTTAAATTTAATTGAACAATTAATCGCTAAAGTATTGATAATAATATTGTTAGTACACAACGGCTCTTAAACCCTTCTCTTGCTTCGGCTGGATTGAAACTTTATGGTGTATTTGTATTAGGTTGTGTTAATTATTCTCTTAAACCCTTCTCTTGCTTCGGCTGGATTGAAACCTTTCATCAATCCAAGAATCAGGCACATTTTCATTCTCTTAAACCCTTCTCTTGCTTCGGCTGGATTGAAACGGCGCGTTTTGTTAGCATCGACAATTAGCATTTTGTCTCTTAAACCCTTCTCTTGCTTCGGCTGGATTGAAACGTCAACTCATTTTCGTTCGTTGGTTCAAAGTTCATCTCTTAAACCCTTCTCTTGCTTCGGCTGGATTGAAACTTCCCATTAAAATATAAAAATTGTACTTAATTTTAGTCTCTTAAACCCTTCTCTTGCTTCGGCTGGATTGAAACGCGACCGCGACAAAGGAATTGATTTAGATTTTGACGCTCTTAAACCCTTCTCTTGCTTCGGCTGGATTGAAACATTTGTCGATGACTTGCCATTCTAAAGTATTTTAACTCTTAAACCCTTCTCTTGCTTCGGCTGGATTGAAACAGTGTGGACTGATTGGTTGTATATTTGCATCATATTACTCTTAAACCCTTCTCTTGCTTCGGCTGGATTGAAACTATGTAACCATTATCTTAAATGGATAAGTTTTACTCCTCTTAAACCCTTCTCTTGCTTCGGCTGGATTGAAACTCCAGTATGTAGCAATTTTCATTTTCGTTATTATGACTCTTAAACCCTTCTCTTGCTTCGGCTGGATTGAAACCAAAAAAATTGTAGTAATATCACTTTGTTTTCGCGCCTCTTAAACCCTTCTCTTGCTTCGGCTGGATTGAAACTAGGGAAAATTTTAAAACGTGCAAAAAAGGGTGCGTCTCTTAAACCCTTCTCTTGCTTCGGCTGGATTGAAACACCTATTTATTTTGGAAAAAGTGTATAAGTTTGTCTCTTAAACCCTTCTCTTGCTTCGGCTGGATTGAAACTCTTTTGCATGACCGTAATTAATTTTAATTCTTGTCTCTTAAACCCTTCTCTTGCTTCGGCTGGATTGAAACATAAACATACTTTCATCCAAGGCGTTTTCGTCTCGTCTCTTAAACCCTTCTCTTGCTTCGGCTGGATTGAAACCATAATAATTTGCACAATATATCATTCTTATTGTTCTCTTAAACCCTTCTCTTGCTTCGGCTGGATTGAAACCTCATAATAAAATAGCTCCCATACGTGCTTTGCGTTACTCTTAAACCCTTCTCTTGCTTCGGCTGGATTGAAACACTACTACTCCGTCCCCAATATGGACACGATCACCACTCTTAAACCCTTCTCTTGCTTCGGCTGGATTGAAACTTTGTGGTATGTTTGTATAGTTTTGAGTTAATTGTCTCTTAAACCCTTCTCTTGCTTCGGCTGGATTGAAACTTGGAAACAATATCCAGTTTTTCAGATTGATTTTTCTCTTAAACCCTTCTCTTGCTTCGGCTGGATTGAAACTAAATAAACCCTAAAAGTTCTTTCTATAAAATAATCTCTTAAACCCTTCTCTTGCTTCGGCTGGATTGAAACAAGCTAAGATTTAGTAGGGAGTGCATGGTTGTTGTCTCTTAAACCCTTCTCTTGCTTCGGCTGGATTGAAACATTTTTTAAATTCTTTACCTATTGCTCTTGTATCTTCTCTTAAACCCTTCTCTTGCTTCGGCTGGATTGAAACTTGGAGAGGTCAGTGAAATGCCCGAATACGTTAACTCTTAAACCCTTCTCTTGCTTCGGCTGGATTGAAACAGTGATAACTCACACAAATAGTTACGGTTAGCTTTACCTCTTAAACCCTTCTCTTGCTTCGGCTGGATTGAAACCAATTTAATGTATTTTTGCATTTAGTATCTTGTACTCTCTTAAACCCTTCTCTTGCTTCGGCTGGATTGAAACTCTTTTGTTGAATCGTCTTTGTCGATAATGACCACCTCTTAAACCCTTCTCTTGCTTCGGCTGGATTGAAACATCGTAAACGACTTTTGCTTTTTTTGCGTGAACGACTCTTAAACCCTTCTCTTGCTTCGGCTGGATTGAAACAACTTTGATTGTGTGAAGTCATTGCGTTGATAATATCCTCTTAAACCCTTCTCTTGCTTCGGCTGGATTGAAACCGTAGTGTCATATGCAGCTAATTAATTGCATGTGACCTCTTAAACCCTTCTCTTGCTTCGGCTGGATTGAAACTTTTCTGAATATTGAACATCGCTACCATGTGCGAACTCTTAAACCCTTCTCTTGCTTCGGCTGGATTGAAACTTCATTTCATACGCTACGCCGGTAAGTGGTGCAAATCTCTTAAACCCTTCTCTTGCTTCGGCTGGATTGAAACTTTAAAATTGTTTAAAAAATAATGATTTGAAATCTACTCTTAAACCCTTCTCTTGCTTCGGCTGGATTGAAACTATTCGGCAATCTCTGAAGTACTATAATTACTGTTGACTCTTAAACCCTTCTCTTGCTTCGGCTGGATTGAAACTCGTAATATTTAACAGCTATGCCTAAGTCTTGGAAACTCTTAAACCCTTCTCTTGCTTCGGCTGGATTGAAACCGAAAATAATTGCCTTTTCTTTCGTTATATTTTATACTCTTAAACCCTTCTCTTGCTTCGGCTGGATTGAAACCCACGATAACGTCGCAAACATTGCGTAACGTACTACTCTTAAACCCTTCTCTTGCTTCGGCTGGATTGAAACTTTAGAGATTTATGTGGAATGTTGTTTATATATCTACTCTTAAACCCTTCTCTTGCTTCGGCTGGATTGAAACTTTACTTCAATGTGGTTAATGATTGTTTGTTTGATATCTCTTAAACCCTTCTCTTGCTTCGGCTGGATTGAAACCATTATTTTATCGTCCCCCGACGGTTGTGTATTTCTCTTAAACCCTTCTCTTGCTTCGGCTGGATTGAAACTATGGATAAATTCTAATTCATTAAAAGTCATTGTTCTCTTAAACCCTTCTCTTGCTTCGGCTGGATTGAAACTCTACTGCGCCGAACCATTTGTTAGAGTGCAAATCTCTTAAACCCTTCTCTTGCTTCGGCTGGATTGAAACTATTTTATAAATTTCATAATTTTAAAATTTAAGCTTCTCTTAAACCCTTCTCTTGCTTCGGCTGGATTGAAACTTTTTGCACTTTATAAGCGCTAAAGATTTTGCAGTCTCTTAAACCCTTCTCTTGCTTCGGCTGGATTGAAACTTGAGACGTATCGTGTGTAATCGTACAAATATTTTTGCTCTTAAACCCTTCTCTTGCTTCGGCTGGATTGAAACAAATAAAAATTGAGAGTATTCAATACTACTTTAATCTCTTAAACCCTTCTCTTGCTTCGGCTGGATTGAAACCTTGAAATCCGATAAAATAATACCATTCACATTAGACTCTTAAACCCTTCTCTTGCTTCGGCTGGATTGAAACTTTTGTAGAATGGAAAAGTACGTCACCTTTTTCCCACTCTTAAACCCTTCTCTTGCTTCGGCTGGATTGAAACCAAATGTGAGGTGAGTTTATGTAAAGCATCTTTGCCTCTTAAACCCTTCTCTTGCTTCGGCTGGATTGAAACTAAAACAAAATTGCTATCTGCTTTAGGTAATATTTTCTCTTAAACCCTTCTCTTGCTTCGGCTGGATTGAAACAGTAACGTACCAACATAGCTATCAGTATCATCTTGATCTCTTAAACCCTTCTCTTGCTTCGGCTGGATTGAAACCGTCTGCGTGTTCTTCTTTGTTAGATTCTTTAAGTGCTCTTAAACCCTTCTCTTGCTTCGGCTGGATTGAAACCTTTAAAATCATCCTCCAGTTCTTTCATAAATTTTTTCTCTTAAACCCTTCTCTTGCTTCGGCTGGATTGAAACTTTTTCGGGCTTATTATTCCGTTGAAATAAAGAAATGCTCTTTGATTCTCATAGAAAAATATGGATTTAATCCAAAGAACAGTTTAATTTTACAGGGAGATTAAAAATATACACATGAGATCAGATTACAACGAACGAAAATCACACAGGTATAAACATTATGACTATAGTCAGCCTGGTTATTATTTTATAACAATATGTGCTTTGCAGCATCTGTGTGTTTTAGGCACAATCAAGATGGGCGAGATTGAATTAAACGATGTTGGGCAAAATGTTATTGATTGCTGGAAGAAAATACCTAACTTCCACCCACAAACAAAACTACACGAATTTATTGTGATGCCGAATCATGTACATGGGATTATTGAAATAATATCTCCTTCCAAAGTTACTGATTCTCCAAATAAACTTGTATTTAATCCTGATAAAACGCCATTTGAATCACCGCGCAATACAATTGGGTCGATGGTACGCGGATTTAAAACAGGTGTAACTCAATGGGTGCGGCAAAACACAGATATGTACAATATTTGGCAACGCGATTATCACGACCACATCATACGCGATGCTAATGAGTTAAATAAAATCAAACACTACATTATAAACAATCCGAAACAATGGGAATATGATAAATTTTTTCGATGATTTTTTTCGTGGATTGATTGTTTCGTTGTCGAATGTGTTCATGGGCGAATATGTTCATGGGCGAATGTAATTCGCCCCTACATTCATTCGTGTTTTCAAATCATTCAATATTATTTCAACGCCCAAATCGCAGATTTTTCCCATTAACCGTTCAGATTCCCAACCATTCAATATTATTTCATTGCCCAAAAATTGGGAAAATTTGAATCACATAATTTTCCCATTAACCGTTCAGATTCCCAACCATTCAATATTATTTCAACGCCCAAATATTGAAAAATTTGAATCGCACAATTTTCCCAAAATGCAGGCCAATGTAGGGGCGAATTACATTCGCCCATTTTACAAAAATGCGTTATTTATTGGGCGAATGTAATTCGTCCATACATGACATAATGGGTTCAAATTTTTTTTATTGATGAACAGTTCTTTATTGAAACTAAATTAAAATGAGCAAATGTAAAAAGTGAACTTTCTGAATGGGTTGCGTATTAAACGCGTTGGAGGAAATATTAGGGATAGGTGCGAAACTGCACAAAATTAAATTGTGCTGTTTTCAGTCCATTTTTTTCTTCTACAACAGTGCGCTTTGTTGTGCTGCACACTACTACCATTTTACTTTTTTGCAAAAGTCTAACGAGTGCCACCACAAAAGTCATTTCTCCCATCAGATGAACAGCCGTGATGCGGGGTGTTGCTAAAATCTCTTTGGCATAATTTCTCGCCAGTTTTTTAACTTCGTCTGTTGTTGCCGTCGGTTCAATCGATGGAAAAGCCAACTCGCCAATACTGCCATAAGTTTGTTCGGCGGCATCGCGTTGTGCTTGTGTCCAATTTTTGGACGGGTGATTGCTGAGGTTGAGTAGCATTTTACGATTTACGATTCTTTGATTTACGAATTTATTTTGGATTCCAGCACATTTTTACCATATTATTTCACGGAGTTCATATAACCGTAACCGACGGCAGTTTTTGCGCCGATGCCGTGTTCAGAAAGAGCTTTTTGCAACCATCTTTCAACCAAATCCAAAATAGTATTATCTGTGCTTAAATTTTCAAAAATTTCTCTACTTTTTGCTTCGGTGGCATATTCTAAAAGTTTTATTGAAGCATTCATTCCAATAAAAGATTTGAAGCTCAAGGCATTGCCGTTTAAGTCTTTGTTGCCGACTGTCAAAAAAGGAATAGGAATTGGACTTTGTGTGTCCGTAGGTGCTTGACCTTCGCCGTAATATTTTGGATAATGCACATTCATAATATCCGGTTCTATTTTAGGTGGCGACATCGGGAAAGCATCAAAAAAATATACATTGCCTTGTTGTTCGGTTATTGTTTTATGATGAATTTTGTAGTAAGTCACTTTGAATTTTTTGGGTTTATCTTTACCATATTCAATTTTTTCTTGACAACCGAAAATATCGCACATTAGTTTTGATTCATGAAAAGCCAACGCTTCACTGTCTTCATTATTTCCCCAAATGCTTTGAATCATCCAACTGCGCACTAATCCTTTGATACTGCTTGCCGGAATATAAGGAATACCGTAAACATGATGCAAAGTCATACCGACTTCATAAATAGATGCACCGCCGATGCCAGCAATCAATCGCCAATCTGGCGAAAATTTGAGAATTTTTTTGTTTGAAAAGCATTCTGATTGTCTTTCTAAACGTGATACAAGTTGATCAAATTTTAATGAACCGTAATTCGGATTGATAAGAAATTTATGCCCGCTTTCCTTGCCAGCTCTATCGCATCGAAAATCATTTTTGAAGAAATAAAACTTGCCTTCCCTCTTGCCTTCCCTCTTGTTTTCTAAATATCTGCCAGCTTTATTCAGTTTGAGATAGAAATTGTCAATATCACCTATTGGTAACTCCCAAACGTCTTTAGGTAGTTGAGTGTCTTTTATATTGAAACTGTCCGGAAATATGTTATTTGAATTATTTTTAGGGTGAGAAGTCCCGCCGGTTGCATTATTATTTTGCGCGTGTGCATTTGATTTTGGAATTTGTACAACAGATGCCATCGGATATACGCGCTTGCCATCTACTTCTATAAACGTCACTTTACCGTTTTCAAAACCATATTCACACTCTTTACCGTCGAAGGTTGCATCTTTAAATGAGACATACGACAAAGACATTGGCGGACGACCGTTCAATCTGTCCAACTGAACGTAAGTACTGCCTTTATTTGTTTTTGCTACAATTAATTTTCCTTTTGACATGGCAAAGTGTTTAATCTGTTCAAATTATTTTATTTTGATTCATTTAAGGTGCCCGCAAAACGGCGCAACCAATTGAGATAAGCTAAGGCTTCAATGGTTAAAATACGGTATTGATATGAATCGCAATCCGTTACCAATTTTAACAACCCGCCTTCATTTGTAATTTCTGGAACAATTGTTCTTAATTTCTCGTCAGCTTTGAACCAGTTTTCTATATCGTCGTAAATTTTTTTATAATCTCCACCCTTATCTCTCATAAAAGCGAGCGTGGCACCGAGACCGTTTGTTTTAATCATCATCGGCACTTTTTTCGCGTATTGCGGATAGTCTTTGGCATTTTTTCTATTTTCAGCGGCATCGTAAGCGTGCTTCGCTCTGCCTTGTTCAAGCCTTTGACGTTGTGTATCAGACATATTTTTTCTGTTTTAATTGTGATTAGAGTAATCGTGTTCTCAACAAACCCTTGCCGATAGTAGCATTTCCTCCGAGTTGGAAAATAGGTTTAAGATGCGCTTGGAAAAATTTGGCAACAATCTCGGCTATCATTTTATCGCCATTTGTTTTTTTCGTAAATTCATCTGAAAAAGCAGCCAGACTATACATAACAGAATCCGTCGGTAGATATTCTTCCGTGAATAAAGCACCGTCTGCAACTGTTCCTGTTTCGTTGTCTATTTTGGTGCGTGTCACGACTTCCGTACTCATGTTCACAAAATCCCGAAATTCATTATTGCCCAAAACCACCAAATTGGTTTGAAGTAATTCATTCCAATAAGGTAATTCGTCGCCTACAAACAGTTTTTCGGCTAAGGCTTTTGCAAACTTTTTTAAATCTACGTTTTCTTTTGCTTTGAAAGCGAATTCTTCTAATACGATGTGGTCGCCGAATGCTACTTTATTTCTGTCAGCAACTATTGCATCTCCGTCTTCGATTTTTAAACTAGGAATTGTAAAATCAGAAGTCTGCGTCATCTTTAAATCTTTTTCCAATCGGCTCAATACTTGCGGGCAGGTAATCCAGACGAAAACGCCCTTCATGCTTTTTACTGGAAAAAGCAGCAGTCGAGCATCAGTTACAGCGAGACAACCTGAGAATTGAGAAGTATCGTCTCCATTCTGTGATTTAAAATGTTTTTTAAGATTTTCGCTGTCGTTTGGTTTCAAGCCGCTGTCATCGTAACCAAAAATGCGGTGCACTTTTACATCATTGTCATTCCAATTTGAAAAATGCCCTTTGGTATTTTCTTCAAATGCTTCGCGCAAAGCACCTTTAAGTGATGACGATTCAATTTTTGGAAACGAAGTGTGTCGTTCACGCTGAATCGGTAAATCTACGATGCCTAAACTATCGCCGCTTCCAGCGTGTAAAGGTGTTTCGCAGATGAGAAATAGAGGTTGAGTGAGTTTATACATGATATTTATGGTTTATTGTGAACCCAAACAGGATTTAAAGGCTCTCTTAATAATTTTTTATAATTGACTTTTAATGAATTACTGGACAATTGTACATTAGCTCCCATAATTCTTATTGGAATTTCAGGAATGCTATGGTCTTTATAGAATTTTTTCATTTCTTTTTCTATTCTCGAAATTGCATTAGTTACTGGTTGATATTCGGTTAAATCTGTAATGTTTTCACACTGAAAATAAAGTTTATAAAATAAAATAAGTATTTCGGACGGAAATTTATTAGCGTATTCTTTTTGAAATACCTTGACATCTTTTTTTAACTGCTCCGTCACCTTATTTAATTCTCCTAATGCCTTAACTTCACAAATAACAGATTCGTTAGAGTCATTTTTTAGCTTAAAGATGAAATCAATTTCTTCAAATGCGGTTAAATCTTTGTCAATATTTTTGATATTTTTTTTCAAATCGTTATAGTCTTCTTCCTTTGAAATTGTCGGATATTTTTGTTTTAGTTCATCTATATCGAACAAATCATAAGTGCTTTCGTTTATGATTAACTTATAAAAAGGTTTTTCTGGACAAGTAACATATTCATTGTTTGAAGTAAAATATTCATAAAATTTACTTTCTAAAAAAAGTCCTAAAGTGCCTTTATTAACTTCAGATTTACTTTCAACATAATTTTTTAATAATTCACCAAATGCGGAGACTTGGAAATCTCCATCGGATTTTGTCTGAATCAATTTATTTTCAATCAAAATTTTTTTTACGTCTTCGTGTAGTGAGTTTAATCCTTCTCGCGATAAATACTGAGTCATTACTTGTGCCACTTCCCAATCGAAATTAACTGGTAAATTGCCAGTAGTTATTAAATCATTACTATCTTCATAAATATAAGATAATGGCAGGTTTTCTAATTGTCCGTATAAAGTTAAAAAAGGAATGAGTGCTTTGTACCCTCCGGAAATATTTAGAATAGTCTCTTTGTTTTTTAATTTCTTTAAACTGGTAGTTAAATTATGAAATCCTTCTTCAACAAATTTATCTTTGTTTGTAACCTGCAAGCCTGTTATAATATGAGTTTCATCATGTTGGAAAGTACAAGATATATTTATAATTTTGCCGTCTTTTTTTACTAAGTTTCCTGCAAAACTATTCAACCATTTACAAATTAACTCACATGACAAAACAGACAAAACCGTATCTGTTGCCAATAAATACACTTCAATATCGCCTTCTTCTTCAGCAATTTTCAAAATGCTTTTAATTTCGGCAGAGGCGTTAGTTCTATTTTCATTTTTAATCCAATAGTTTTTTATAATCTCTTTTATTTTATCCCAATTAACCGAATAATTATTTTTATCGTTGCCGTGATATGAATGTTTATCTAAATCATCAAATTGTGTATCTATCCCTTCGTAGTCAGTTTTAAATTCAGATGATTCCCTCACTTCTTTTTTCATATAATTCGTAAAAAGAGAAGTGCCGACGGTAGTAATAATTCTTTTCTTATCCATAGTTTTAGAATTTTGCGAAATAAGCGATACCGAATCCTTGTTCAGGGGCATCTTCCGAAAGTGAAACACCTTGATTTTTATTTAAAATGCCTGAAATATCTTCATCTGCTTCGTAATAATAAACACTACCAGCAGGAACTGCGCGATACATCGGTTTTGGTCCTTTTATTATATTGTAACCGCCTATAGGAATTGGTTTGCCGATGCAAGACGCAACCAATTTTGCTTTTATGCCGAGTTGCTCCAAGTCCGGTTTCCAACCAAATTTTTTAAAAACCGCTGGCGTTGAAAAATAAACTTTAAACCGATTTTCTTTAAATTCAATTTCGCTGACGGGTTGAATATAATTTCTATTGGCATCTTGAATACCAATACTTATCAGTTTGCCTTCGCCACCCAATCTTACAAGATTGCTTTCTATATTATTCATCTCTAAATCTTCATTCAAATTTATTTGGCAAACGATTTCAACTGGTTTTGCAAAGCCATCGTCATAAGTTTCATAACGAAACATACCAGTTCTGTACAAACTGCCTTCTAAAACATTTCTCGTATCATTCTCTCGTCCGTTGCCAATTTTAGGTTCTGAAATTATGAAATCACTCAATTTATACGCTTTTAGTCTTTCAGATCCGTTTAAATAATTTTGTAATTCGGTAAATTCAAAAACACCAGAATCTAAATTTTCAAAGTGATCATTTGTGCGCAATAAGAATTCTATATCGTAGCGTTTTAATGACGATACTAACGTTTTAGAAGGTTCAAGACTTAATTTTTGTATCTCAAAAGGAGCAGATTTTTTTTTTTCTGGGTTATACACCATATCCAAAGGCAGCGGAAAAAAAGTTTTGCCATCTGCTCTGTAAAAAATGTTCTTTATTTGAAAATTTTCGGGCTTAATGCGATGCTCAATATCGACTAAATCAATACCGTTTGCGGTAGCTAATGCCGTGCGCAACGCACCATAAAGTACAGACGGATTAGGTAACATGCGGCTATCCGCCCAAGTATCGTCACCCATAGTAAAAGGTTTGCCGTCTCTAAAAAAAACAGGATCAAGCGGTTTCAGCCTCAACTCGTGCATGATTGGTTTGGTTTACACGTTTAATAAATAAGGCTACTTTCATGGCTTCGGTAAAATTTTCTAAATGTGCTATATCGCCGATGCGTTTGCTTTGAATCGTTAATAAATTTTTTACAGTTTCATAAATCTTATTCAGTTCATTTTTTTTATTTTCGTTCAATGAGTTTTTTATCAATCTTCTGATTTCCGCGTCTATAATTTCTGGATATTTCACTTTACCCTCAGCATCTTTCAAATACATAAACTCGCGCTCCAATGAGCGGATAAAAGTATCGGAACAATCATTTTGAAGATGATTTACCAAATCTTTCAAGGCATTCCATTGAGTCAAACCATTTTCCACGTTCCATTTGAAGTAGGCTTCATTCGATTCTCCTGAATGTTTCAATACAGCGATAGCAAAAGCATCTCTATCTCCATCGTCTTTAGCTTTTTTTTCCATGGCGCGCACCGTTTGCAGCGCAATACTCAAAGGTGATTTGTAGTGTGCGATAACGATGCCTGCTGAAAAAGTAAAAGCCTCTTTCAGATAGTGCTTTCCATTTTTGTCGAAAAGTCGCTTGTTTACTTTTTCATCAAGACCGTAACGTAAATCTTTAACTACTTCAAACAAATGTTCTAAATTCACAAAACCCAAGAAATCATCTCCGCCGGCATAAACAACCTCCCCTTTCGGTTCTTTTAAGATAGAATGCGTATGAGCAGCGAACTCGCTCAAGAACCCTGAAATTTTTCCTTGAAATTCAGCTAAATCCGTTATCTCGTCTGCAAATTGTGCGCCACTCAAAATTTTTCCCATTTTGTCCCCATCGAAAGCTACGAGTGCGTAATATTTAGGCAACTTATTAGAACCAAAAACTTCTGTATGAAGTTTTTTAATTTTTTGGAAACTGCTCCTGTCAATAAATTTTTTGTACCCGTTTTTTTCGAGATATTTTTCCGTAACGTTCTCTTCATAACAGAGTTGCTCGTCGAAATTTTTGTTTCCTCCTAAACACAATCTATATTCTTCGTACTTATTTTTGAGTTTTCCGTCACTATTGATGTTTTTTTCGATGTAATCCATCAAAGTAATTTTCGCAGTGGATGGAAAGTTAGTTTTATCATAAGTTCTTTTCACAAGGCTCACAGCACTCAAGCCTTCGGTATCATTCAACCAAACACTCGAATTTGAACTTACTTTCACACCTTGCTTAATCGGATTGCCCTCTGCAAAAAACAAGGCGTTGCGTTCACCGTCCAAACTGCATTTTCTGCCGGTTTCTTTTAACTGCTCAAACACCCGAACATTTTTTATGGCAGCCATGAGCATTTCGATTTCTTTATAGGCTTCTTTATAGTCATCGTTGCTTTCACCCTTAATATGATGAAAAAGCCAATTAATATCGAGATGTTGTTCTATTTGCTTCCAAAAATTGTCTGGCGTACCGGATTTTGCCTGATCTAGAGCATTTTGAGCAGTTTCTCTAAATTTTTTTCTAACTGATGCTTCAACCTTTTCACCAATTGCCTGCAAATCATTTGCTGATTTATTTCTAACTCTACCGATAAAACGATTGGGCAGCGATTTTACAGTGCCATCTACTTTTTTCGGAAATATCAATTCAATACCTTGCTCTACCGTGCAATTTGCAGCCGCTTTAGATAAATCGGATAATAATTGACTGGCACCATACAAATCCTGCATTTTTCGCGCCTGCGCGACAAACGATTGTACCGGACCTATGGAGAATAGAAAGAGGTATTGTTTCATAAAATTTTATCTTTTAATTGTTCTTGAAGTTCCGCTTTTACATTATTTGGCGTTGGTGAAACAGTTTGAAGTGTGGTTATTACGGGTAAACCATTTCCCAGAATTGAAATATAAATAGGAGATGCAAAACGTGGAGAACCACCACCTAATGATGCTTTATAGTCGGTTGGATCTTGTCCCATTGTCTCATGTGTGGCTTGCCCTATATTGGAAGGGCTTTTTGGATTCTTGCCTATTTCAATATTTTTTATTATTGGATACTCTGCATTAGAATTATAAGAAAATTTCGGATTGATTATTTTTATCATTGTTAAAATATCTTCTTTTGTTTTCGGTAAATTCTCTGTATTTAAAATTTTCACACTTCCCATGCCTCTGCGACTTCTCTTACCAAATCCTCCGAGAGTAACAGTCAGAATAAAAAGACTTTTTAGCTGTTCTAATGTGAAATGTTCAGAAGAAGTTAGAGAAAATTTAATTTCGAACTGCAGTTTCTCGTTAAATCCATTTGATTTAAAACTATCTGGTTTGTGAGGCAATAAAGGCTTAAAAGAAGATTCTTTTAGTTTTTGAATGACTCGTATAATCACCTTACTCCTTTTCTCCGTACTTCCAAAAATTTCACCTTCTACTTTTTTCATATTTTCAAGACTCAAATGTCCGTTCATCGCTCGCCACCAAAAGCGCAACGCTCCTTTTATACTTGGTGCGCGCAATTCAGGCGTTATGCCGTCTGCACCTGCCATAAACATGGGTGTAATCGTTTCGCAAGTAAAAGTTATCGACTCCATACTTTAATAATTAAAATTTAATTTTTTAATTCTTCTCATCGCGCGCAAGTCTTTACTGGCGGCTTTGTCAGTTATAAATGCATCAATACCATTGCCGGAATTGTATTTTTTCGTATTGAGTTAGTATGGAGTAAGGAACAGGGTTATGACATAAGTCTTTCGCAAGGTGCTTAATGTGAAAACACGCAGGTTTTAAACTGATGCTACCTGACATAACAGGAGTGAAATGCCGTAACCTGTGTGGTTGAATGTTGGTGTCGGAACTGACTGTAAAAATTCTTGGGTTTTTCATTGCAACAATAATTGTTTGTTTCTGGAATAGAGTTAAAATATGTTGAAGTATGCTGCATTAGCAAAGTTATATATTAATTTTGCTTTTGCAAAAAAAAATTAAAAAAATATTTATATTTATTAATTTTTTAAAATATCTAGATACCCTAAGCCCGTATGGCAAAATAAAAAACTTTCAACACAATGATACAGCAAATTTTTCTTAAACCCTTCTTTTGCCTCGGCTGAATTGAAACAATAACATTTTATAACAATCTTGTAACTAACAATCAGAAGTAAATTCATCGCTCCATCGAAAACAAATTATGATTCGTAAAATCCTTTTATTATTGACACTTTCCTTTTTAGTTTTTTTAAAACTACAAGCTCAAAATATTAACGAAAGTGAATGGTCAGCTTGGATGCAAGACTCTAAATGCCTGATTAAAGCGCGCTTTTACACCGACGGCAAAATTTGTTATTTGCAAATGCTCGCTGAAAAAGAATGTAAGCTCACCGTTACTGCCAATAGTTGTTGTCCGAACGAAAAATTTGGCAGCAACGGTTACAGAACGTACACTGTGAAGGCGCATCAAATTACAGGTGCTATGTTTAACAATAAAAGCCAGTGCAAAAATGGTTCGTGGGGTTGGTGGTTTAAAAATTTTAAATACATCACGCATAATATTGATTAACAATTAAATTTTTTTCACCTTCTCAAATAATTTTTTAGTATGAATTACTCACAACAAAGCGAAATTACCGGAACGCAACAACTGTCCGGCATATCATCCAACCCTAAAAAAGCAGTTACTTATCTTAATAATCTTACGCCGTTGCGCGGCATTGCAGCTTTGCTAACTGTTCTGTATCACATCAACTTAATTTTCAACGTTGCCGGAAAAGGGTTTTTGTTTTCTGAAAATTTAACGAAAGGCATTTCGAGAATGTACTTAATGGTTGATTTCTTTTTTATTCTCTCCGGATTTATTATGCTGCACGTGTATGGCAAATGGTTTTCGGATGGCGTAACAACCGAAAAATTTAAAAAATTTACTGTTGCGCGGTTTGCGCGTGTTTATCCATTGCATTTTATCACATTGATGTATGTCGTTTTTCTTTACGCCATTGCAGCGCGTTTAGGTCAACCGGAAGTGCCGATCTTACAAATTGCCAACACGCCGTTTTCGATTTTTACAAATTTATTTCTTTTGCATTCGATGAATTTTCACCAATGGTTTTCTTGGAATCACGCGTCGTGGTCAATCAGTACAGAATGGTGGGCGTATATGATTTTTCCTTTTTTGGTGAAACCGATAATGAATTTGAGTGCGAACGGCAAAGGTGTTGTGGCATTTTTATGTTTTGTTGGTTATCTATTCATCACTTTTTTTATTATTCCGTTAATCATTGTGCCGGCACCCATATTTTTTGCGCAACTGCACTTGGAAGATTATTCCATCAACGTCGCTTATCAATACGGTTATTTGCGCTGTCTGTGCGGATTTATTCTCGGCATGATGATGCACATAGGATATACTGTTGAATGGGGAAAAAAGTTTTTGGCAAACGGTTATGTGATGATTGCATTGACATTCGCAATGTTTTTGAGTATGCACTTTTTATTGCCCGACGTAATCACTGTGGCGTTCATGCCGTTTATTTTATTAAGCGGTGCGTACGGCAGTAAAAAGATTGACTCTGTATTTACCATTAAACCGCTTCAGCGGTTGGGCGATTGGTCATTTTCAATTTATCTTGTGCATCAACCGATATTTTATACCATTGGTGTTATAAAAACTTATTTTTCGCCGCCCGTTGGTGCGCCCGATTTTTCCAAACCGCCACCACCGATGAATTATTTGCAAAATTGGATAATAAGTTTTGGAATGATTGGCATTGTGTTGCTCGTCGCGTACGGCACGTATCGTTTTTGGGAAAAACCTACGCGCCAATGGATAAATGCGCAGTATGCGAACTGAACAATTCGTACTATCTAAATTTGATTATTTAACTTTAATTTTTTTTTATGAAAGCACTGATTCTTCTATTAATGATTTCAACCGCACTATTCTATACAGTTTCTGGGAATCCATCGAATATTCCGTTGCCAAAATTGAATCAGAATTATAAGCAACTTTTAGTAAGCGATACGTTTAAATTATTTTTTAGAATAAATGAAGATTGTTTAGAACGCCCCATTTATAATCCGCCTTCATCGGTTTTAACCTTGCGCTTTTATGAAGTGAATGAATTTAACGCATTGGGTAAAAGATTAAATGTTACGCCGGTTTTTGAGAATTCATATTCGCAACCTTGGGACGGTAATACGCCTTTTGTTTGGCCATTATCAAAATTTATTATTCCTCAACGAGAAATCGTTATTCCGGCGTATGTTTTGAATTTGCCGCCCAATAAACGCTTCGCAGTTGAAGTGATTCGGACTTTTAAAACAAGTTGGAAAAAACCTCAAAGTGGCTTTGGATGGATTCCGAAAGATCATTGTGTATTTAATGAAAATAATACAGAACAAGAGGGAGGAACGCTTCAAAATGAGCAAATTCTAAGGTTTATTGTTTCCAGAACTTTTACGTCTATTTCTAATAAAGCTACTATTCACATTGGCTATGCAAAATATTAGCAATAAGGTGTCTTTTGGGGTTACAATTTTATCTAAAAAAAGAAAAACATTTGTAACTACTCAGGTATTCCTTAAAAAAATATTAATTTATTGGATTTAGGGCGAAAAACTAATTTTTTACAGATTCAACGCCATAAGATTTAAAGTTTGTTGCGCGGACTCGGATAGCAACGCACGCAATGCGTCTGTTCGCGAATATTTTTTCAACGATTTTAACAATTTTCAATAAAAAATTACTTAAAGCCAAAAAATGAAACTAATTTTGTACTTTATCTGAAAAATAATTCAGTAAACATTATTATTTAACAAAATTATCCTTTGGCAAAAGTTTTCAGACCGCGTTCTAACAATATGCCGCTTCGTAAAGAAGTTGAAGCAGAACACCGTATTAATGAATTTATTCGCGTCCCAGAAATTCGCTTAGTTGGCGATAACCTCGAAGAAATCAGTACTATCAATGCTATCGTTCCTCCGCTTACGGCGGGTGTTTATAAAACATCCGAGGCACGTGTTTGGGCAGATAAAGCAGAATTAGATCTGATTGAAATTACACCTAATGCAAATCCACCGGTTTGTAAAATTCTTGATTACGCCAAATTTCTGTATCAAAAAAAGAAGCGTGAAAAAGAAATTAAATCCAATGCCGTTAAAACTGTTGTCAAAGAAATTCGTTTCACAGCCGAAACCGGCGAGCACGACATTGATTTTAAAGTGCGTCATGCCATTGAATTTTTAGGCGAAGGTGCGCGCGTTCGTGCATACGTGCAATTTAAAGGTCGTGGAATAACTTTTAAAGATCGCGGTAATTTGGTATTACTTCGATTCTTAGAAGCTTTGACAGATCATGGTATTCCGGAGTCAATGCCGATTATGGAAGGTAAACGAATGACGGTAAATATTCTTCCTAAAAAGAAAAAATAGAATTTTGTGCAAAAAGTACGTGACTTTGTTGTAAATTAAACTTGCAACGCTTATTTTTGCGCCTTAACTAAAAGAGTATGCCTAAGATTAAAACAAATTCGAGCGCAAAGAAGCGTTTCAAGGTAACTGGTTCGGGTAAAGTAAAATTTGCACACGCCAACCACCGTCACTTGATGCGCAAAAAATCGCACCGCCAAAAAGATGCTATTTTGGGTACTGCTATAATTTCTAAAGTTGATACGCCGCGCGCATTAACGCTATTAGGAAAAGGTAGCAATAGCTAATTTTTTGTAATTTTTTTATTTAACGAGAGCAAAGGTTAGAGCGATATTTTGTATCCCCTTTGTTGCACTAAAATTTTTATATGCCACGTTCAGTCAATTCCGTTGCTTCGCGCAATCGCCGTCGTAAAATTCTCAAAGCAGCCAAAGGTTATTTTGGTGCACGTTCAAAAGTTTATACTGTTGCTAAAAACGCAGTTGATCATGCTAATGCTTACGCCTACATCGGTCGTAAGTTAAAAAAGCGTGCTTTCCGCCGCCTTTGGATTGCACGTATCAATGCTGCAAGCCGTCAGTTAGGATTGAGCTATTCTGTATTTATGCACAAAATGAAATTGAGTGGTGTTGAATTAAATCGGAAAGTACTTGCTGATTTGGCTTTAAACAATCCGGAAGCTTTCAAAACTGTTTTCGAGCAGGTGTCGAAATGATTACAGTTTATCCATAAAAAAAGCCATCACATTGTGATGGCTTTTTTTATGGATAAACTGTAAATTACGGAATACTCAAAAGTTTTTCAACCATTTCTTCGGATGTGAAATGCGATTTGATAAGCGAGTTGTAAGCAATATGCCCTTTCTTATCAATAATGAAATAATTTGGTAACGCTTCAACCATAAAATTAATTGGAATGATGACGCGATCGTTTGCGTGAATGCCCATATATTTTTGAGAAGTAACTTGGTCGCGCCACAATTGGGAATCTTCATCCGTACTCACAAAAATGAAAACGATGTCTTTATCTTTTAATCTTTCCGCCATGCCTTGCGCGCGCGTCATTTCAGCTTGGCAAGGTGCGCACCAAGTTGCCCAAAAATCGAGATAAATTATTTTACCGAGTAATTCTTGCGATTTAATTTCTTTACCGTTAATATCTTGAAAAGTAAAATCTGGAATCCGTTCATTAATGGTTAAACCATTAAATTTCATCGCTACATTGTTAGTTGGTTTATATAACGGTACAACTTCAGCGTCTGTATTTAATATTGGATCGTCTAAAAAGAATTTACTCGCTGCAAAATTAGATGTATTAGCACTCGAACTCGACGATTTAAAAGTTTCAGAAATTCTTGGCGTTTGTGTCGCGCGCTTTTGTTCTGCTAATTTCAAGTCTTCCGAAATAGTTCTTAAATCAGGTTGATTTATATCAGTAATAGCAATTCTATTTTCTTGTTCTTCTGCGCGCTTGGTTTCTATTTTAATAGGTTGCGGAAGTGGTTTTGGCATTAAAACCGTCTCTGTTTTCGATTGATTAAATTTTTCTAAATCGGAAACAATTTTTTTAGAATCAGCTATGGTACTATCGGTTTTTATTTTATCTTTAGTTGAATTTAATGAATCGCTATAAGCTTTCGTCCAAGTATATAGAAGAGAGTCCGATATTCTTAATGTCTCAAATGAAATGCTATTGTTTAAAGAAGTGTCAGAAACTGTAATGCCATTTGCTGTGTCGCGTGACGTTAAAAAACTTATTTCTTTCTCTTCAACTTTTTTAATGACAGGTAAATCGAAGACTTTAAAATAATTCGAGCTAACATCGGAAATTGTAGTTTGCGGAACTGCTACATTAATTTTATAATTTACAGGAATTTGAGAAAAAACGAATGATTTTCTTTCAAGTGCTTCTGACGATTTAATTTTTTCATTGTTTAAAGACGTATCTGCCTTAGAAGTATAGTTAGATAAAATTGTTGTATTTCTGGTAAGCGAAAAATTTGTGAGCGATTTAATTTGGCTATTAACAATTAAAGTTGTTTGATGCGGTAAACTAATTTCTTTTATGCCTTTAGCCATATTGGCTAAGGTTGCTTTATAGGCTTTTTTTAAATAATTATTTATGTCTGGAAAAAGCACATTTGCTTGAATAAAATTGTTGTAACGCATTTCAATAACGGATGGATTACTTTTAATTGCACTTCTGACAATGTCAATCGCGCCAGTTAAATACAAGGCTCTGCCCGAAATTATTTTTTCTAATCCACAAAAAGGTGCTTCGTTATCTAAACAGTATCTCGGAATGTGTATTGTATCTATAATTTTATCTTCAACGAGATAAATGGAGGAATTAGGTACCCAACCGATGCGACCGTTTTGCGTTTTAACTTTAATAAAGGTATCATCGTAAGTTGTATCGTTGCCGATGTATTTGTATTTTTCGGTGGTAATGATGTTTAAAAATGTCGCCGTATTAGAATTTGTCAACCAATCAACTACTTCTTTACTCGTAAAAGGATCTTCTAAAACAAAAACACTGCCTGCAATTGGTTTTGCCGTTTGAACAATGCGCACCGATTCAGTCGTTAAATCGGAATTGGCGATGGCTTCAGGAAATATTTTTTTATCTTTCAGATATGCCAAATGATACTGTAAATACATTAAGTAGTTATCGTCGTTGTATGCAGAATTAGTAGAAAGTTCTGTTTCGTAAATAAAACTTAAAAACGCTTCATCAGGTACATGGAGCGGATCGGTACTATTTTTATTTTCATTGTAGTATTCAATCATCATGCGCGCTTTCCAAAAATGGAGATCGTAGAAAATAAAATCTAAAAAATCAGCACTAAAATTTGAAATTTCTGAAATGGGGTAACTGTCTAAAAAATGTTTTTTTTCTGTAAAAAGGCTATCAACATAGGTTTGATATTCTTGTGCTGTTTTATTTTTTTGCGCTTTTTTAATATCCGTTTCATCTATCCAATCCAGAAATTGCGCTACCGATTTTGCGAGAAAAGTATTATTTGCAGCATTTGTACCCTCGAAAACAGCTTCGGAAACTTTCTTTTTGCAGTCGAATTTTAGGTTTAAATTATCGTTTGGGGCAACATAAATTTTTAATTTTGTACCCATTAAATCAATGTAAACTACTTGTGGCGCGAGAAGTTGAATTTTTAGGTTGAAAGAATCATTTGCATCTAAAGCGACATAGTTTTCACTCTCCTCATATAAAAAAGGATTATTTCTGTAATGAAGATGCAAAATACTCGACGGTAAGTTTAATATTTTGCCACTAATTGCAGCTTCCGATTGCGCAGTTAGTGCGTTTGGTAAAATCGAAGAAATCGCAAATAATGATGCTAAAATTATTTTTTGTAAGATATTAATATACATGAATTTATGCAATTAGTTGTTATTTGTTAGCTAATATTTGGAGGTTGTAAATAGTATTTTACACTATAAACTACAACAAATAGCTATCAACTAAATTCTTGTTCAAAGCAAAGTTAATAAATAAAATGACCTTTTTCACTCTGCACAACAACTTCGGTCTTATTTTCTAACGCTTCAACATACCCAATTATTTTTGCTTCTACGTTAAAACTCTTAGAAATTTCGATAATTTGCTGAGCAATATGTTCAGAGCAGTAAAATTCTAACCGATGACCCATGTTAAAAACCTTGTACATTTCTTGCCATGGTGTTTTCGATTCGTGTTGGATGAGTTGAAAAAGTTGCGGCACAGCGAACAAATTATTTTTTATGATTCTAACATTGTCAGCAAATTTAATAACTTTTGTTTGTCCACCGCCCGTGTTATGGATTATACCTGACAGATTTTTTGCGCCAACGGTTTCAATAACTTTTTTAATTATTGGTGTAAAAGTACGCGTTGGTGAAAGTAACCAATCGCCGATGCGTGCAGATTGATTATTAATGACAAAGGTATCGCTGAGTCGCTTCGATCCAGAAAAAATAACATCCTTATCTATAGACGGGTCAAACGTCTCGGGATACATTTTGGCGTAAAAACTATCCAACACATCGTGTCGAGCTGAAGTTAAACCGTTACATCCGATGCCCGAGTTTTCAAATTTTTCGTAGCTTGCTTTTCCTGTTGAAGAAAGTCCGACAATAACATTGCCAGCCGAAATTTTATTTTCAATGATGTTTTCGCGTTTCATGCGTGAAAAAACAGTAAATCCAACATCGGCGGTGCGAACAATATCGCCGACATCGGCAGTTTCGCCACCCGCTAAATACATATTAACACCTACAGATTTTAAAAACTTGCAAAAATCATCCGTCGCCTCAATGAGCGTTTTAACAACTTCTGCCTTAATAACACTTTTGTTTCTGCCAATAGTGGATGAAAGCACATAATTATCAACACAACCAACACAAGCCATATCGTCAATGTTCATTACTATAGCATCTTGTACAATATTTCTCCACACAGAAGCATCGCCCGTTTCGCGCCAAAACATATACGCTAAAACGGTTTTAGTGCCGGCAGTGTCGGCGTGCATAATATTGCAATACTCCGAATCGTTGCCTACAATATCGGGAATAACTTTACAAAACGCGTACGGATAAAGCCCTTTATCAATATTTTTAATAGCATCGTGCACTTCCGTTTTATTCGCCGAAACGCCACGTTTACTGTATCTCGAGAGAGTTCCTTCCATAAAAACTATTATTTTCCTTAAAGACTGCAAACATACAAAATTAATTCAAGCCTCTAAAAAAAGGATTTCAACATAATTGGAATTTTTTTTTAAACTTTTTGCTACTTTTGCTACTTTTGCTACTAAATACAAAGTCTAAATAAAATTACAAAAAATTTTACGCATACATATGTCAAGCGAAATAGGTAAACTTTCTGATTTTAAGGACGGACAAAAAGGTGTTTTAAAGTCTATTGATGATGATGTTATTGCAACAAAACTCATTTCGATGGGTATGTTGCCCGGCAAAATTATTGAACTCGTTCGGCGCATTCCGTTCGGTGGCGGCATTTACGTAAAAGTTGAAGATATGCTTATGGCACTCCGAATTGTTGAAGCCGAGCATATTCTGGTAGAAATTTCCTAAAATAGCTATCAGCTATCAGCATAAAACTTTCAGTTTCTTGAGAAGCTAATCGCTGATAGCTGAAGGCTAAATACTAAAATTATGGATTTTAAGGTCGCACTCATCGGAAATCCTAACGCTGGTAAATCCTCTGTGTTTAATAATTTGACGGGTTTGCGGCAAAAAGTTGGAAATTTTCCAGGCGTAACTGTTGATAAAAAAACAGGAATGTTTGTTGCCGAAGGAAAAACAATTAAAGTTATTGATTTGCCGGGTACTTATAGTTTATATCCTAATTCTGCGGATGAGCGCATTGTTTTAAACATTATAACTAACCCCAACGATAAATCTTTTCCGGATGCCATTGTTTATGTAGCCGATGCGACGCAATTAGAACGTCATTTACTATTATTTACACAATTGCGCGATTTAAATATCCCGACAATTTTATGTCTCAACATGATGGATATTGTGGAAGAGCAAAGTATTGACTTGGATATAAAAAAATTAGAAGTTTTTTTCAATACCGATATTATTCCTCTCAACGCGCGTTCGGGCAGCGGTACGAAAGAATTAAAACAGCAAATTTTACTTCTTTCAAGTATGAGCGTTCTGACGCGTAAAAAAATGTTTTATCAGCCACAGCCCAAAGAATTAGAAATGGTTGAAAAAATCAGATTTCAAATTCCGGAAGTACGCAGCACGTATCAAGCTATTTTGTTGGCACATCATTTCAATACACTACCACATTTAAATGCGTCTTGCAAAGAAATAGTAAATAAAGTTACTAAAAGTGTAGGATTTGAAGACTTGCGGTTTCAAATTACAGAAACACTTCAACGTTTCAATAGTTTGCAACCTATAATTCAACAGGTTATAGTGAAGAAAAAAGAAAATGCCGAAAAAACTTTTACAGATGTTATTGATGAAGTGGTTACACACGCTTTTTGGGGACCCATTTTATTTTTCGGTATTCTATTTCTGATCTTCCAATCTATTTTTACTTTCGCTGAAATTCCAAAAAATGGTATTGAGCATCTTTTTATTTACACCAACACTTTTATTAAAGAAAAGCTGGGCGATTTTTGGCTCACCGATTTATTTACGAATGGCATTTTGGCGGGTTTAAGCGGCGTGTTGGCTTTTATTCCCCAAATTATGATTTTATTTTTGTTTATAACGCTCTTAGAAGAAGTCGGCTACATGGCGCGCGCAGTTTATTTATTCGACCGCATTATGCAAAAAGTAGGATTGAACGGACGTAGTATTGTCGCTTTAGTAGCGGGTGGTGCGTGTGCAATTCCGGCAATTATGTCAACGCGTACTATTTCAAATAAAAAAGAAAGATTAATTACTATTCTTGTTACGCCATTCATAAGTTGTTCGGCGCGCATTCCTGTTTATACATTGCTGGTTGGTTTTGTTGTTCAAAGTAAGCATCACGGGTTTTTTAACGAACAAGGTTTGGTTTTTACTGGATTGTATTTGTTGGGAATTGTAACTGCATTATGTGCCAGTTTCGTTCTTAAAAAAATTTTAAAAACCGAAGAAAATACTTTTTTAGCACTTGAACTACCTAGTTACAAACTACCGCACTGGCGCAACGTATTTTTAACACTGTATGAAAAAGTAAAAACTTTTATTACACAAGCCGGAAGCACTATTATGGTGGTTTCAATTTTTCTTTGGTTTTTAGCCTCGTTTTCGCCGTCGCCTAAACGTATCATCAATGATATTGAAAATTATAAAATAACACACACATCTGTAAGCGATTCTTTGACTTATCAGAATTACGAATCGTCAAAAAAATTAGAATATTCCTTTGCAGGGTATCTGGGTAAAGCCATTGAACCAGTAATCAGACCTTTGGGTTTTGATTGGAAAATCGGAATTGCACTACTCTCATCATTTGCAGCGCGTGAAGTTTTTGTCGGCACCATGGCAACTATTTACAGCGTCGGCGATGCAGCTGATAATACAGAAACCATTAAAGATAAAATGATAAAGGAAAAACGCCCCGATGGAACACCTCTTTACACTATTGCAACGTCATTATCGCTGCTCATTTTTTATGTTTTTGCTTTGCAATGTATGAGCACTCTCGCTGTTGTGCAGCGCGAAACAAAATCTTGGTTTTGGCCTATTGTGCAATTTGTTTTTATGGGATTATTAGCTTACGTGAGTAGCTTTATAGTTTTTCGATTATTTTCTTAACTTTGTGCAGTGTTTAAATTTTACTTTACACACCAATTTTAATTTCTGATTTCTGATTTTCGTTTTCGTTTTCGTTTTCGTTTTCATTTTCATTTTCATTTTCATTTTCATTTTCATTTTTGAATTTTATGAAAAAGTATTTTCATTCGGGTTTGACTGCAATTATTTTTTTTGCTGCTCACACTTTTCTTTCGGCACAAACACTTTTAGTTCCGCCGAATGGTGGAAACAAAAAAGCGAGCATTTCTGAACGCATCGGAATAACAGATGTAGCAATCACTTACGACCGACCCGCAGTTAAAGGCAGAGAAGGAAAAATTTGGGGACAATTGGTGCATTATGGTTTTAAAGATCTTGGTTATGGCACTGCAAAAGAATCGCCTTGGCGCGCAGGTGCGAATGAAAGTACTACAATAACTTTCGCCAATGATATAAAAATTGAAGGTCAGCGTTTAGCGGCTGGTAAGTACGGTTTGTTTATGGCAATGCAACCAACAGAAGCAACAATTATATTTTCAAAAAATTCAACTGCTTGGGGCTCTTATTTTTATAAACCTGAAGAAGACGCATTGCGCGTAACTGTTAAGACGATGCCGATTTCGGGATTGGTGGAGCGTTTAAAATATGAATTTTTTGATCAGACAGATAGTTCTGCAACAATAGCTTTAGAGTGGGAGCATTTAAAAATTCCGTTTAAAGTTGAAGTTGATTTGGCAAAAACGCAAATAGCCTCCATGCACTCCGAGTTGCAAGGAGAAAAAGCTACTTGGCAAAATTTTCAATATGCCGCAAATTATGCCGCCGACCACAACGCAAATTTAGATGAAGCACTTGTTTGGGCTAACAGTGCTATGGAGCCTAATTACGATGGTCAGAAAAATTTTTCTACTTTGAGTACAAAAGCAAAAGTGCTTTCAAAATTCAATAAAGATGCCGAAGCACAAGCATTAATGAAAGAAGCGGTTCCGATGGCAAACATGATAGAACTTTATCAATACGGCAAAAACCTCATTGTACTGAAAAAAAATAAAGAAGCACTCGAAGCATTTAAACTCAATGCTTCAAAGTATCCGAACGAATTTTTGGGTATTTTGGGTTTAGTGCGCGGTTATTCTGCTGTCGGAGATTATAAAACGGCACTTGTACAAGCTAAATTGGCACAATCTAAAGCTAACGAAGATAATTATAAAGCAACTATCTCTACCATGATTTCAAAATTAGAGCAGGGTAAAGATGTGAATTAAGGAATAAAAAAACCACTGACACCGCTTCTGATGTCAGCGATGGGCGAAAGGACGTGGTATCGAAAAAAATTAAACATTTTCAATTTTAAATAATGATAAAAAATTTACTCTTCGCAATATTTTGCGCGCTTTCAATTCAAACCATAGCGCAAACAAAACTGATGGGTTTTACTGCTGCAAACGCCATCAAACAATCCGATTGGGAAAAACAATTCGATGCGCAACTGAATCCTAAAAACTTAGATACTTGGATGCAATTTATTACTTCGCATCCACACCATGTTGGTTCGCCACAAGGTAAATTGAATGCCGAATATATTCGCGAACTATATAAATCTTGGGGATGGGAATCTAACATTGAGACGTATCAGGTTTTGTTCCCAACGCCAAAATTGCGCGTTTTGGAATTATTGGGTGCGAATGCTTACAAAGCGAAATTAGAAGAATCAACGTTAAAAGAAGATAAAACATCTGGACAAAAATCGGAGCAATTGCCATCGTACAATGCGTATTCTGCTGATGGCGATGTGACGTCAGAAATTATTTTTGTTAATCGCGGTACTCCAGCAGATTATGAAGAGTTGGATAAAATGGGTATTGACGTGAAAGGCAAAATTGTAATAGCCAAATATGGTGGTTCGTGGCGCGGTATAAAACCAAAAGTCGCTTATGAGCATGGCGCAATTGGTTGTATCATTTATTCCGATCCCGCAGATGATGGTTATGCGCAAGGCGATGTTTATCCGGTTGGTCCATTCAGACCGAAAGATGGTGTGCAACGTGGTTCTGTTATGGATATGCCCATTGCACCAGGAGATCCGTTAACACCATTTATTGGTGCCACAACAGATGCAAAACGTTTGGATAGAAAAGATGCAATTACGTTAATGAAGATTCCAGTTTTGCCCATATCCTACGAAGATGCGTTACCACTTTTAAAATCGTTAGGTGGTGCAGTTGTTCCTATGTCGTGGCGCGGTGGATTACCTATTACATATCACGTGGGACCGAGCGCAGACAAAGTGCATCTTCAATTAGCTTTTAATTGGGACTTGAAACCCGTTTATGACGTCATAGCTAAAATGAGAGGTAGTGAATTTCCTGACGAATGGATTATTCGTGGCAATCATCACGATGGTTGGGTGAATGGTGCTTCCGATCCTGTGAGTGGATTAGTCTCTGAATTAGAAGAAGCGCGATCAATTGGTGAACTCGTAAAAAAAGGATTTAGACCTAAACGCACTCTCGTATATTGTGCTTGGGATGGCGAAGAACCGAGTCTTTTAGGTTCAACGGAATGGGTAGAAGATCATCAAGTTGAATTAAAACAAAAAGCAGTAGCATACATTAATTCCGACGGTAATGGTCGCGGATTTATTGGTGCAGAAGGTTCACACACTTTTGAAACTTTTTTTAATGAAGTGACAAATGATGTAATGGATCCACAAACTGGAATGAGTATAAAAGAAAGAAAGTATGCAAAAACTATGGTTGACGCTTACGAAAAAGATCCGACTCATAAAAATGCAACGGCTTTAATCGGCAATAAATATATTAAATTAGATGCTTTAGGTGCTGGTTCTGATTATTCGCCTTTTAATCAGTATCTTGGAATTGCTTCGCTCGATTTAGGTTTTGGTGGAGAAAATAACGGCGGTGAATACCATTCTATTTATGATTCTTACGATTTATTCACCCGATTCAAAGATCCAGGTTTTCAATACGGCATTGCGCTTTCTAAAACGGCTGGTCGCTTAATGTTGCGCCTTGCCGATGCCGATGTTTTACCGATTAGTTTCAGTACGTTTTCAAAAACAGTGGATGGTTATGCGACAGAAGTTAAAACACTTTTAGAAAATTCACGCGCCGACACGGAATTGAAAAACAAAATGATAAGCGACAATTTATTCGATTTGGCTAAAGACCCAAAAAAAGTTTATAAATCGCCGACGGCAAAAGATAAAGTACCGCATCTTAATTTCAGCTCTTTAGATAACGCTTTGGTAGATTTAAAATCATCTGCCGATGAGTTTCAAAAACTGTATGAAAAAGCAACGCAATTACCCGCCGATAAGCTGTCTCAACTCAATACCGTTTTGTATAAAATAGAACGCAGTTTAATTTACGAACAAGGTTTGCCGCGTCGTGCATGGTACAAACATCAAATTTATGCACCAGGATATTACACGGGTTATGGCGTTAAAACACTACCGGGTATTCGCGAAGGTATTGAAGAGCGGCATTGGAAAGAAGCACAAGATAGAATTGAAATTGTGGCGCAAGTTATTCAAAATTATACGGCAGAAGTTTTTAAGGCTATATCGTTGGCTAAACAGATGCCATAGTTTTTTGTATTCTACCTTAACATTTTATTGAAGTTAAAAGATAAGCGCTGTGTAAAAATAAAATTTAGTAAAGGTTGGATTACAGATATAATTTCGGGTCAAAGGTAAATTAGTAGCTAAATAAATCAAATGCTTTAGCTTTTTCAATTTTCCTTTCGTTTTTCCTTTATAATTCTTCCTCTAAATTGTAATCCAGAATTATTTCAGTATTGCCGAGTTTTGAAATTTTATGCGTTAATTCGGCGTATTCTTCTACGCTTAAAACTTCTGGTCGTTTAGTGAAATAAGCGTCGGTTAAAATTTCGGGATTATTTTGGAAAAAAGGTTTCAAAGTATTGCGCAACATTTTACGACGTTGCGAAAACGCTTGCTTAACAACTTTGCGAAATAAAACCATGTCGCAATCGAGTAAGTTATTATCTTTTCGCGTTAAACGAATTACAGCAGATTGTACATTCGGCGGCGGATTAAAACTGTCGCGATCAACACCAAATAAATATTCGCCAATATAATGTGCTTGTACTAAAACGCTGATGACGCCATATACTTTGCCGCCAGGCTTTGCTACAACGCGCTCCGCGACTTCTTTTTGAAACATACCCACCATTTGAGTAACGCACTCCACGTTATCAATCATTCGGATTAGAATTTGAGAAGAAATATTATACGGGAAATTACCGATAAGGAAAAAAGTATTTCCGCCAAAAACTTGCGTTAAATCTAATTTCAAAAAATCTTTACCGAGGATATTTTCTGTTTCAAATTTCGGAAAACGATTTTTAATGGCATCAACCATATCATTATCGGCTTCAATAAGTTTTAAATTTTCAAAACGAATAATCAGATATTGTGTGAGCATACCTGTTCCAGGACCAATTTCCAGAACGTTAGATTGTGGGTTCGACAGTATTAAACTACTTGCAATGCGTTGTGCAATATCAGCGCGATGTAAAAAATGTTGCCCGAATGATTTTTTTGCCTTCATATCCTTAATATTTTCTGTCAGAACGTCACATTTTTTAAAATAATCCGTAAAGAAACAAACTAATTTAAACTACGCGCAACAATTGCTTAGAAGGTGTTTTACTTCCGCTTAAATAGTTTATATTTGCACGTTTTTTTCAGATAAGTATATTAAACCTACGAAGCGTTGATAATTTTGAGTCGGCGTTTTAAATATTTACAAATTTTAGTTCGATACGATGCAACAGAGTAAAGGAATAATTACGTTTTTTCTTGTCATGCTACTCATAGTATGCGTTTGGCAATTTGCTTTTTACATTCCAACCAATAAGGTTGAAAACAATGCTGATAAATTTGCACAGAAAGCTGCAATGTTGGCATCGCCTGAAAACCAAGAGGCGGTCAAAAAAGAAGCGCGCATACATTTTTTAGATTCACTTTCGAGCGAAACTGTTTTTAACGTGCCATTGGTTGGTAAATATACCTACCAAGAACTTAAAAGTAAGCAATTAGCTTTAGGTCTCGATTTAAAAGGCGGTATGTCAGTTTTGCTGCACGTTGATTTAAAAGATTTTTTAAAATCGCTCAGCGGCAATAGTACAGATCCAAATTTTACAAAAGCATTCGATTCTGCTTCAAGTTTGCAAAAGCAATCGCAAGCAGATTTTATTCAACTCTTTGTTCAAGAGTATGAAAAAATAGTTGGTACAGGTAAATTGGCAGCATTATTTTCACGCAGTGAATCCATTAAAAGCAATATTACTTTAGAAAGTACAGATGCTCAAGTGGAGTCTATTATCAGACAGAAGGCTGACGAAACGGTTGGTGAAACGTATGAGCGTTTAAAAAGCCGTATTGATAAACTTGGTGTTGTTCAACCCAATGTATCATTGGATAAAGCGCGCGATATTATCGTTGTTGAATTACCGGGTATCGAAAACCCAGAACGTGCGCGTCAAATATTATCTGCATCAGCAAATTTAGAATTTTGGGAGATTTATAGAATTTCCGATCCAGTAATGGCGCAAAGTTTACAGGATGCTGACAACGTTTTAAAAGCTATTCAGTTAGGGCAAAAACCAGATTCTTCTGCTACGCCCGATTCAATTAAAAATGGTATTCGCGGTCCTTTATTTACGGTTTTAAATCCGAATGCTAATAATTTTTCGCCTTCAGTTATCGGAACTGCCGATAAAAATAAACGCGAAATTGTGATGCAAATGCTTAATCAACCGGAAGTGCAAGCAAAATTTCCGCACGATATTGTATTCAGATGGAGCAAAGATGCGATTAAAGATAAAAATGGTAAATCAACCAACATATATGAACTGTATGCTTTGAAAAAAACAGCAGGTAAAGACGGTCCGGCATTAAACGGTGAGGTTGTTACGGATGCCAAAGCTATACCGCGTGAAAAAGGGTCTGGTGATTTTGAAATTTCCTTGGCAATGAATCCAGCAGGAGCAACGGCTTGGGGACAATTAACGACGCGTTGCGCAAATGATAAAAATAGGGAAGTCGCCATTGTTTTAGACGATGACGTTGTTTCTGCACCCAGCGTAAATACACCAATCTTAGAAGGTCGTTCATCTATCACGGGTAGTTACGATGCGCAAGGCGCAAAAGATATGGCAAGTATGTTGCAAGTTGGTAAATTACCGGCGCGCACAGAAATCATTCAAGAAAACACAGTTGGACCAACGCTTGGCGCAGAAAATATTCGCGCTTCGTTCCTGTCGCTGTCTTTAGCGTTTATTTCGATCCTCGTGTTCATGGCAATTTATTATTCAACGGGTGGTATTATTTCAATCATTGCGTTGTTTGCCAATTTGTTTTTTATAATCGGTATGCTGACATCGAAAGGTACGGTTTTAACTTTACCAGGTATTGCAGGTATTGTTTTGACAATGGGTATGGCAGTTGATGCTAACGTTATTATTTACGAGCGTATTCGCGAAGAAATAAATTCAGGTAAAATGATGCTTGAAGCTGTTTCTGTCGGATTTAAAAAATCTTTTCCAGCTATTCTCGACGGTAACGCAACAGCATTTATTGCTGCAATAGTTCTTGCCGTTTTCGGTCTCGGACCTATTAAAGGTTTCGGAACAGTTCTCTGGATTGGTATTGTATTCACATTATTCACTGCATTTTTGCTCACGCACATCATCGTTGATTACTGGATGGCACGCGGTTGGAAAATTAAATTTTTCGCGCCGTTCTCAGAACGCGCCTTCAAAAATATTAATGTTGATTGGATGAAGATGCGTAAAGTGGCATACATCGGTTCAACTGTATTTATTTTAATTGGTCTTGGCGCGTACTTAACACGCGGTTTTGAATTAGGTGTTGATTTTAAAGGAGGTTACTCTTACAATGTTCAATTCGATAAAGTCATCAACGTTGATCAATTGCGAAATACTTTAACGACGGCTTTCGATAAAAATATTCCTGTTGTAAAAGCCGTAAGTAATTCGCGCACTTACAATATTACAACTTCGTTTTTAGTAAACGACCAAAGCACACAAGCGCAAGATCAAGTTACGCAACGTTTATACGATGCTATTAACTCAACAGTTGATGGTGGACAATTGAATTTAGATAATTTTAAAAAAGGCGTTCCGACGAGTACACATATCGTTTCGTCAACAAAAGTTGGTCCGACGGTTGCCGACGATATTAAAAAGTCGTCGTTCATTGCAGGTTTTCTGGGTTTGCTCGGTATCGGTCTATACATCGTCATTCGATTCAAACGTTGGCAGTATTCAGCAGGTGCTATTATTGCAACTTTGCACGATGCGCTCATTACGCTTTCGGTGTTTGCTATTTTTCATGGTATTTTACCTTTCTCTTTAGAAATTGACCAAGCATTAATTGCTGCAGTTCTGACGATTCTCGGTTACTCGATTAACGATACTGTCATTGTTTACGACCGTATTCGCGAATATATGCGCACCGAAACCAATAAACCGATGCCACAAGTTATTAACGACGCTGTGAACTCTGTTTTTTCTCGCACTATCATAACATCTTTCATCATGGTAATGGTGTTACTGATACTATTTATTTTTGGAGGAAGCAGTATTCGTGGTTTTGCATTTGCTTTATTGATCGGGATTATTGCGGGTACATACTCATCTGTATTTATTGCAGCACCAATTATGTTGGATTTGTCTAAGAAATTAGATCTTTCTGATGTTAAGACTGTGACGAATACAACTATGCAATCGCCCGCTGTACAAAAAGCGCGTGCTACGGTGAAGAAAGTGACGCAATCGTAAAAAAAAATTAAAAGCATAATCAATAAAAAAGGCGATTCAATACTGAATCGCCTTTTTTATTGATTTATCTGTTCAAATTTAAAACGCTATAACTCAAGTTTCTTAAACCTATCTGAACCCTGACTTTAAAAGTAAAAACTATTATAATAGTATTTATAAAGTACGCGCGCTAATTACAATTTCTAAAAAACGTGAAAATTTATACCAATTCTATTTTCGCGTAAACTGTTCAACGTATTATCGAATACAGAACCAGATTTTATTAAATTGCTTAAACCAATGGCGTAGTTCAAACCCGGATTTATAGTTAAACGCCAAAATTTAAATTCAAAACCCAATATAATATCCACGTAACTATTAAACGGATTAAATTGTAATGATTGATTTTGTGCAGAGCCGCTAAATTTCCAAGCAAAATCTAAACCCATAGCAATATTTGGCGGAAACCTTAATTGCCGCATGGTGTATTTAATATGGACAGGTACGCGAAACTCCGCAAGTTTAAATCTATCAATACCAATTGCATTTGGTACAGTATCGGTATTTAGATCGCCCGAACGAAAATTTAAATCGCCTTCGCCTACTAAATCCCAATATTTACTCAATTTATAAATGCCCGATAAACCAAGTGTGAAACCTGTAAAACTATTAGCGTTTGCATTTTTAAGCTTCTGTGCTGTACCATTCAAATTTGTAATATCGAATTGAAACGCCGTTTGCTCAACACTAGTCGAAAACCCTAATTTAAACTTTTTAGTTTTATTTTTTTTTGTGGTATCTGCTTTTATTGAATCTTTTAGCGCAATAATTTTTGTTGAATCACTATCAAATTTAATAGTTTTTAATGCTACCGAATCTTTTTTTGTCATTGATTTATCGCTTTCATTCTTAGGTTTATGAGTATTAATAATCGTAAAGACTGTTTGCGAATGCAATTCACAAATTGAAAAAAAGTAAATAAAAAAATGCAAACCGAATCGAACCATAACTTATTATTTTAAAATTCTGATTAATGGTTAATTAATTTTTAATTTTGCAAAGCAATTAAAAAAAGATGAACTAATAAAATAGATTCTTGTTACACTAACAGCTTTCAATAAAAATTGAAAGTTCATGCGATACAATAAATTAAATTCTTTTATGGTTTCACATAAATCTGTGCCATTTCAGTTACTAACTAAAACATCTAATTCAAAGTTAAATACAATTGCTGAAAAAGTATTTAATAATGAGCGAATAAATTTTGAAGAGGGCATGACGCTGTTTGAAGAAGGCGATTTAAGTTTCTTAGGTTATTTAGCCAATTACGTGCGCGAAAAAAAGAATGGCGATAATACGTACTTCAACAGAAATTTTCATATTGAACCGACAAACTTGTGTATATATACGTGTAAATTTTGTTCGTACAGTCGTTTGATTAAAGAGCGAGAACAAGGATGGGAATATACTAACGACGATATGTTTAACATCGTTAAAAGTTATGACGGTAAACCTGTTACAGAAGTGCATATCGTTGGCGGTGTATTGCCGCAATACGATTTAAAATTTTATACTGAACTTTTTTCACGCATTCACGCTTATCGCCCGGAATTGCACATAAAAGCATTGACACCCGTTGAATATCATTACATTTTTAAGAAAGCTAAAGTAAGTTATGAAGACGGAATGAAAATGATAAAAGATTCAGGTGTGGGTTCTTTGCCAGGTGGTGGCGCAGAAATTTTTCATCCTGATATTAGAAAAATAATTGCGAACGATAAATGTACGGGCGAGCAATGGTTGCAAATTCATGAGATTTGGCATAATCTCGGTATGCGCTCGAATGCAACTATGCTCTATGGTCACATCGAAAAGTATGAGCATCGCATTGATCATTTAGAAAAACTGCGCGTACTGCAAGATAAAACGGGTGGATTTCAAACGTTCATACCATTAAAATTTAGAAATAAGGATAACGAGATGTCGCACGTAGCTGAAAGTACAACCGTAGAAGATTTAAAAAACTATGCTGTATCGCGTATTTACCTCGATAATTTTCAGCACATAAAAGCCTATTGGCCCATGATTGGCAGAAATACGGCGCAAATTTCTTTGGCTTTCGGCGTTGATGATATTGATGGAACGATAGACGATACGACAAAAATTTATTCTATGGCAGGTTCTGAAGAACAATCGCCTGCGCTTTCAACCGAAGCATTGGTGACAATGATTCGTCGCGTTGGTCGTAAACCGATTGAACGCGATACACTTTATAATGTCGTGACAGATTATACGGATGTCGTTTTTGAAGAAGACACTGCTTTTAGAGGTTATCTGGAATTACCTGTCATTTAGCTTTGAGTTGTTAGCCAATTTTGCGAATAGAATTAATAGCTCAAAGCTAAATGCTTAAAGTTCAAAGCACGAAATTATGAATGTGTATATGGTAAGGCATGGCGAAACTGCCTTCAATAAATTAGGGATTGTTCAAGGTAGCGGTATAGATTCTGATTTAAATGATATTGGAAAAAATCAAGCGGCACAACTCTACGAGATGTATAAAAATATTCCTTTCGATGTTATTTTGCTTTCTCAACTTAAACGCACCTATCAAACTGCACAAAGTTTTATTGAAATCGGCAATATAAATTATTTAAAACTGAAGGCTCTGAACGAAATTTCTTGGGGAGAAAATGAAGGAAAATCGTTTACGCCTGAAAGGGAAGTTATTTTTAATAACGTAACCAATAGTTGGGCAAATGGTAATTTAGATGCTAAAATTTTGGGTGGCGAAAGTGCGCATGAATTATTTGAGCGTTGTAGTTTGGTCGTAGATTTTTTGAAAGATAATTACAAAAAAATCAATAATGTTTTAATTGTAACACACGGCAGAACACTCACAGCACTGCATATTTTATTTACAAATAATTTTAGGACAGAAATAAATACATTTAAACACCCAAACACGTCGCTTTATAAATACGAATATAACGGTAAGGAATTTGTAAACACACTCCATAAAGATTTAACACACTTAGAACAGCCATCAACTAACAGCCTTCAGTCATCAACACGTAATAGTTGGTAACTGAAAGCTGATAGCTAATGGTTGAAAGCTCACATTTATGCAAGACATCAAAAGAATTACAGCAGTTAGTTACCTGAATACAAAACCTTTTTTATATGGTTTATTGCACCATGCTATCCATAAAAAAATTACGATTGAACTCAATATTCCTTCCACTTGTGCGCAAAAAATGATTTCGGGTGAAATAGACTTGGGATTGATTCCGGTAGCAGCTATTCCAGAAATTCCGAACGCACAAATTATATCCGATTATTGTATTGGCGCAGAAGGAGCGGTTAAAACGGTTTGTATTTACAGCAATGTATCAATAGAAGACGTTACGCATTTATATCTCGATTTTCATTCGCGCACCTCGGTTATACTTGCCCAACTTTTACTCGAAAAATATTGGCATTTAAATCCTATTTTAGTGCCGACTGAAGATGGTTACATCGAGAGAATCAGTGGTACAAAAGCAGGTATAGTCATTGGCGATAAATCTATAGGTTTAGAAAAAAAGTTTAAATTTGTGTACGACTTGGCTTTTGAATGGTCGAAGTTTACGGACGGGTTACCATTTGTTTTTGCGGCTTGGGTTTCTACTAAACCTTTGAGCGATGAGTTTACCAAAGAATTCAATGCTGCTTTAAAATTTGGTTTAGCACATATTCCCGAACTTATTTTATTATTACCTTCGCCTGAATCTGATTTTAGCTTAAAAGATTATTACACAAAATATATTTCTTACAATTTAGATGCGCAAAAACGCATTGCACTCGATAAGTTTTTAAATTATGTGCGCGATAAAAATACCGATGCGAAGCATTTGGGAAAAGAAATTGTGTTTCAATCTTAATATTACAGAGTTACTTTTTATTTTTAGTTTATACATGTTAGAATGCAGGTACTCAATATTCTGATAAAAAAAGAATTTGCCATTGATTTCAGAAAGAAATCTGCTATTGGTGGCGTTTTACTTTTTGTGTTTTCATCAGTGTTGGTTTTAAAACTCTGTTTTACAAAACCCGATCCGTTGGTTTGGTTAAGTTTATATTGGCTGATTGCATTATTTGCGGCTTTCAACACCGTTTTAAAAAGTTTTACGAATGAAAAAAATGCGCGTCAACTGTATTACTATCAAATAATTTCCCCATTACAATCGCATTTTAGCAAACTCATTTATTGTTTTTTAAATTTACTTGTAATAAACGTACTCACGTTTGGCGTAATGGCACTATTGTTATTGCAACCGATGCGTGTTTTAAGCGTTTTTTTTATGACACTTTGTATTGGTGCAATGAGTTTTGCTATAATTTTGAGTTTTGTTAGTGCTGTTGCAGCCAAAGCCGATAATCCGAATTTATTAATGTCGGTTTTAGGTTTTCCAGTTGTCATTCCTGTATTAATTTTGCTTGTCAAATTAAGCAAAAACGGATTGATGTTGGTTGATACAGCGTGGTATTGGGAAATATTTAATGTTTTGGGTATTGATGCTATTCTGATTGCGCTTACAATAGTTTTGATTCCGTTTTTGTGGAAAGAATAATTTTGTTGTTAGTTGATAAATTTAAGTTGTAAGACTACACAAACAATTGCCAATTATCAAATAACAATTAGCGATTAAAAATTATGAAAAATATGTGGTGGAAGTTTTTGTGCATCGTGCTTTTACTTTGGAGTGTAACTGCAGGTTTTTTAGTGCCTTTAAAAGACGGCGTAGTGGGTGTATCGCCAAGTAATTTTAAAACGGGCGAAACTGTTATAATTAAAGTCGAAGGATATAATACGCACTGGAAAAATAATTCAGAATTAATAGCTTGGCTGCATATTGATAGTGCATTTAAAGTTGCCAGCGGTAGTAAATTTATAGATACCTTCATTGCCTATCCCATTGCCTCCATCAAAACGGAAATTATTTCAGAAAATTTAGCGCATTTTACTTTCAATGTTCCTAACTTTTTACCTACAAATTCTAAGATTGAGCAAGGGAGTTTGTTTGTAAAAAACGGCGAAAAAGGCAACGCTATCCGACCTTCGGCTGTTACTATTTCGCAAGATTCCATAAATATTTTAGAAGGAAAATTGGCATGGTCATCACAAATTATTAATACTAATAAATGGCGATTTGCTTTTCCGTACAGAAATATTTTATACGAAACGGTGCGCAATACTTTTTTTCATGTACCGATGTGGTTCGTCATGTTTACGTTATTTGGTTGCGGTATTGTTTACAGCATTCGTTTTCTGAGGACTAATAATAATTTATGGGATATTAAAGCGCAATCGTACACGCTACTTGGTGTTGTTTTTGGATTTTTAGGATTATTCACGGGCGCCTTCTGGGCAAATTACACTTGGGGAGAACCATTTCCGATGGACATAAAAATTATAACTACATACGTTGCACTCGCCATTTACTTGGCTTATTTTGTATTGCGCGTATCCTTCACGGATGAAGAACAACGCGCGCGCATTTCGGCTGTATATTCTATTTTTGCTTTTGCGTCGCTCGTTCCGTTGCTCTATATTGTTCCCAAATTAGCACCCGATAGTTTGCATCCTGGTAATGGTTCAAGTCCCGCATTTGGCTCTCAAGATTTGGATAATACTTTGCGTATGGTTTTTTATCCTGCTTCTTTGGGCTGGATTTTACTCGGTATCTGGATAGCAACGCTACTCGTAAGAATAAATATTATTAAGAATAAATTGGCTAATAGCGCAATTTAATTTACCTTTGAACTGTTTATCTTTTTCTATTATGAAATATTCATTGTTTTTAATGCTTATAGCATTGTTTTTATTTTCTGATAACTTAATAGCACAATCACAAAATTCTGATTTTATCCGATCAACTGGAAAGATATACGTCGTTGTAACTGTTTTAGCTGTTATACTCATCGGAATTTTTGCTTTCTTAATTTATTTAGAAAGAAGATTAAAAAAATTAGAAAATTCAGTACATGGTTAATTCACGAACAACTAACAACTAATAACTATTTTACTATGCCAGAAATCCTTTCGCCTAATTCTTTTTTTGATAGCGTTGCTATAAATTTTCGTAAAGCTGCACCTTTTACAGGTCTTTCCGATGGATTGTTATCGCAAATTCGCGCGTGCAATACTGTATTGAGAATGCGTTTTCCAGTCCGTATTGGCGACGATATTGAAGTGATGGAAGCCTATCGCGTTCAACACAGTCATCATAGAATGCCAACTAAAGGCGGTATTCGATATGCGATGAGTGTTGATCAAGAAGAAGTTATGGCACTCGCTGCTTTGATGACCTATAAATGTGCACTCGTTGATGTACCGTTTGGTGGCGCAAAAGGTGGAATTAAAATTGATCCCCAAAAATATACAGTTGATCAGTTAGAGCGCATAACGCGTCGTTACACTTCTGAACTCGTGCATCGCAAAATGATTGGACCAGGTATAGACGTACCTGCGCCCGATTACGGTACTTCAGGCAGAGAAATGGCTTGGATGCTTGATACCTATATGAGTATGAATCATGGTGAGTTGGATGCAATTGCTTGCGTTACGGGTAAACCGGTTACGATGAATGGTATTCAAGGCAGGGTAGAAGCGACAGGTCGTGGTGTATATTATGGTATTCGAGAAGTGGTGAGTGTTAAAGAAGATATGGATAAACTTGGATTGACAACCGGAATGAGCGGTAAAAAAATTGTCGTACAAGGTCTCGGTAATGTTGGCTCCTTTTCAGCTTTAATTTCTCAGAAGGAAGGGGATGCCATTATTATTGGTGTTGCTGAATTTGAAGGCTCAATTTATAATGCTAAAGGTTTTGATGTCGAAAAACTTTTAGAATGGCGCAAAATAAATGGTACTATTTTAACTTTTCCAGGCGCAACCGTTTTAGAAAATAATACCTCAGCCTTAGAACTTGAATGCGATATACTCATCCCTGCTGCTTTAGAAAATCAGATAAATGCCAACAATGCGGATAAAATAAAGGCTAAAATTATTGCAGAAGCTGCCAACGGACCCGTTACTGCTGAAGGCAATGAAATTTTAGTTAAACGCGGCGTTCTCGTTATTCCCGATATGTACATCAACGCAGGTGGTGTAACAGTTTCCTATTTTGAGTGGTTAAAAAATATTTCGCACGTACGTTTTGGAAGAATAAATAAACGATTTGAGCATAACACGTACGAAAACATAGTGGATGCCATAGAAACTTATACGCAAAAAAAAGTTTCTGAACGCGATAGAACTATTATAACAAAAGGTCCGGATGAAATTGATTTAGTGCGTTCGGGTTTAGAAGAAACGATGATAACAGCGTATCATAACATCAGAGATCAATGGAAAAAACAACCTAAGATTGAAGATATGCGTACAGCAGCATTCGTTGTTGCCATTAATAAAGTAGGAAGTGATTATATGCAATTGGGAATTTTTCCGTAAATTATTAAATAATTTAAATGGAAAATCTCGATTACGGTATCTTTTTTTTTATTAATCATTCATTCCAAAATGCGTTATTCAACAACATTGCACCCTATTGGCGGAATATGTTTTTCTGGTTGCCGCTGTATATTTTTCTTGTCACTGTAATTATTCAAATATTTAAATCTAAATCTTGGATAATTTTAATAGGCGCAATAATTACAATTGCGCTTTCGGATTCAATAAGTAGCAAAATTGTAAAACCATATTTTAAACGCGAAAGACCTTGTAACCAAGTTTCAATTCAGAAAAAAGTACATTTATTAGTGCCTGCCGGTTCTGGATATTCATTTCCCTCTTCTCATGCAGCAAACCATTTTGCTTTGGTATTTTTTCTAATCGGCTTCGAGCCTTTCAAAAAAGTTGGAATAAAAATTTTGCTTATTTTTTGGGCGACAACAATTGCTTTAGCGCAAGTCTATGTAGGTTTGCATTTTCCTTTCGATATATTTTGCGGCGCAATTTTGGGTTCGTTTATTGGTTGGTCAATTTCAAAATTGGTTGTTAATTTTTTTTTAATAACGACTACCGAAAATTGAGTTGCTTGGTTAAATCACTCGTTTTTAAAATATTTAGTGCCGGGTCGTTTAAAATTAAACCTGTGCGCGAATATTTAGTCCTCGATGAGAAAATTCCCAAACCACCCTTTACATTTGTGTAAGTTGCCAGTGGTTGAAAACCTGTAATACCTGTATTAGAAATTCCGACGGTAGAATAATTTAAAAATTCAATTCCGCCCGCGTAAATATCTATATCAATACGTTTGAAAGTGCGCGTTACTGAAACAGCAGTGGGTATATTATCGCTTAATGATTGAAAAAAATCTTTACCGGAGCGCGCAAAAGTAATAATGGGTTCGGGTACACTACCGTTCCCAACTTGTCTGACAGAACCGGAAGCATATTTCCAAACAGCCGTTTTTGTTGTTGTTGTTATTGGAGCGACAGCTGTTGTTTCATCGTAAACAAAATTTAAATTAACATCAAAATCTTTTCCTGTAATTTCTGCTGTTTGAATTCCGATAGAAATATTGTTATCGAGCGTGGGCGTTAAAATGTTTGTTACAGGGGAGTAATCCAAAAAATTACCAACGATATTGGTTGTTGCGCTGGCAATTGCTTTTGTATTTGTGCCTCTGAAAACATCTACCTGCCAAGTTTCGTCAGGTAAAAAATTATTTTTTTTCGATTTGTACAAATAATTTGGTGCAGATGCAAAATAACCTGCCTCGCGTACATAGCCTTCTTTATTGCCGTCAACGCGTTGTAGTGTAAATTTTTCATTGGTTTTAATGCGTGTCAGAGTTACGACAGCATCAGAATAATAAAGCGAATCTGGCAATTGTGCAATTTGCGCAGAAGGTTTATTCGGGTCAACAAATGCGCGTTCAACGCGTACATAAGTCGCCGTATCGTTATTAGAAAGAAAACCGTAAATAACAGGCGTATCAGTGTAACCCGAAACAGTGTTGAGCGTATTAGTACAACCAAAAAAATTTAAAAGGATAACAAAAAAAATAAATGGGCGCATTCAACAGTGGTTAATTATAAAAGATTAATTGTCAAGTTTTAAATGTTGTTCATTGCTTTCGTCAATTTTATGGGGCAATAATAGCACTTTATTTTTAAAATTAGTTGGATTATTTCAGATGATTTAGTAAATCCACAAACTTAAAAACGCAAAGTTGCCTCAGATTAAAATATTAGTGCATGAAATTTAATGCCGTTTTCTGCGCTCAATTCAATAGCGGGTGCTGGGCATTTTAAAAAATTGATAAAATGTTTGAAAATATGTGCATATTGCGTTCCTGTTTTTAGACGTGTAAAATCAATATCGAGCGAAATATACATTTGCCGATAACGCGGAAATTGTTTTGTATCAAGTGTAAAATGATTTCCTACTTTATCTTTCCAAACATTTTCAAAACCACCAAAAAGATTTTCGGCACTGTAACCAATGGCAACATTCAGCCAATCGGGTGCTTTCGATTCTGGAAAAAAACTTTTGATATTTATAGAAGTCCAAAAAATGAGCGCGTTGTAATCTTTAAAAAAAGTTTGCAAATAGTTATCGCCGAATAAATCTTTTGCGCGCCGATTGACACTATCAGTTGTGTTTTTATTATCCGATAAAACTTTAAAATCGGGATATTCTATCGGTGAGTTCGATACTTTCATCATAATGCGCTGCTCTCCCCATAATTTTTCTTGCGCACCAAACAAAGCTGCACCAGTCGTATTGGCAATCATATCGGAATAAGAAAAACCCCATTTATCAGCAAACCCGTCGAGCAGTTCAATACTTGTTTGAAAACCCAAACCATAACCCATCGCCCAATTGACCGATTTTTTTCTATCTATACCCGACCAAAGAATCATTTCGTTCACCCAACGCGATTCTTGATACGCTGTTAAAACGTGCCCGGCTTTATCCATCTGAAACCATTCGCCACTGTCATCAAAAAAATGAAAGCGCGAAAGTTTATACTTCGCATACCAAACATTGAATAAAATAACTATCGCTACCAAATAAAGCACGCCTGCACCTGTTAAAATACCGCGAAACCGTTTTCTATCAAATTTTTCAGACGATTTTAATAACGCCCCAAATTCTAATTTCCATTTTTGAAAATCGGGATGCGAAAGTTTTTTAAATAAAAAAAAAGCAGCGGCGAGATAAAACATTTATGTATTTTTAGTTTCTAAAAAACATCCCAAAGATGAAACCTTATTTGAGTAAATGCTTTTTGATTGTATTAAAAAATTGTTATCACTAAATTTTTTTATAATTTTGAAAAATTTTTGCATTGTATCGTTTGTTATATAATTGTTTTATGGTTAATAAAAATCGATTTTTCTTTTACATTAAACCAACATCATTAATAATTGCATTTTGGACAAGTGTTTCAATTATAATTCACATTTGGGTTGCAAAAAATTACGATTTGCACCGCGACGAACTTTTATTTGTTGCTTTGGGTAAACACTTAGACTGGGGATTTACATCAGTTCCACCCTTCATTGGGTTTATTTCATACTTTGCCCAATTACTATTTTCTGATACACAATTAGGGTTGAAAATTTTTGCAGCAATTGCTGGTGCTGGTTTAGTTTTAATTGTAGGAAGAACAACAACAGAACTCGGCGGAAAGAATGAAGCCACTTTTCTTTCTTGCTCGGCAGTTACTTTGTCTCCTGCATACGTGGCAACAGCGTCACTTTTTCAACCTGTCATTTTTGATATTTTCTTCTGGACGTTTAGTGCCTATTATTTTATTAAACTTTTAAAAACAGAAAATGCAAACTTTTGGTATTTATTCATCATAACTTTGGCAATTGGCTTTTTAAACAAGTATAATATTGTTTTTGAACTCGTAGGATTTTTGACAGCGTTAATGATATCTTCAAAGAGAAAGTTATTTCTTAAAAAACAGTTTTGGATTGCATCAATAATAGGATTACTACTGGTTTCACCTAATTTATTTTGGCAATTTCAGAACCATTTTCCTGTCATAGACCACATGAATGAATTGCAACGAACCCAATTATCGCACCTTCATTTTTCTGATTTTTTTTTAGGTCAAATAATAGATAATGCTCCTGCCGCTTGGCTTTGGGTTTTTGCCCTTCTTGCAATGATATTAAAAAATGATGAAAAATGGCTTCGCACTATATTTTTAGGTTTTATAATCACTTTTGCGCTTTTCGCCTTTGGTGGTGCTAAACATTATTACAGTCTCGGTTTATATCCACCGCTTTTGGCTATTGGCGGTTTTCTCATAGAAAAATATTGGATTTCTATTGGAATGAAAATATTGAAAGTAGTTTTTGCTGTTAATATGATTCTTATTTCCGTTATTTTAATGCCCATTGGTTTACCAGTTTTCTCACATCAAAACATGGTTTCGTACTTTAAAAAAATAAAACCAATTATTGGGGAAGGGCTATTTACTTGGGAAGATAGAAAAGTTCATTCGTTAACACAAGATTATGCAGATGAAACAGGTTGGCTTGAACTTGCAAACTTAGCTGAAAACGCCTATTTGAGTCTTTCGAGAGATGAAAAAAAACACGTAGCCATTTTTTGCGAAAACTATGGTCAAGCTGGAGCGATTGAATTTTACGCTAAAAATATACCTCCCATAGTTATAAGTTTTAGTGATAACTATTTGAAATGGGCACCCGATTCGCTCAATATTTCAACCTTAGTCTATGTTAATTATGATCCGACAGAAATAAGAACGCACTTTGATAGCGTTACTGAATTTGGTATTTTGACTGACTCGTTTGCGCGCGAAAAACGGTTGCCTGTTTTTATTTGTCGAAACCCCAACGCAGAATGGCAGAATTTTTACTGTCAAAAAGTTGCTCAGTTAAAAAAAATAAGATTTTAGTATAAGACAAATGTAGTGCTACAAATTTATTGCGAATCAAGGGTTAATTTCGGCGATTAAAATTATCCATAAATATTCTAAACTCATTAAATTTCGTTAATTTCATTGTAACATAGAACAAAAAATAATTTTAGAAATTATATTTGTTGTACGCAAGCACGTTCTAAAAAAATTTTAATTCTAATGAAGAAATTTACCACATTTTTTTTACTGACACTACTAATTGCAGTAAGTCTGATTTATTATTTTACTTCCCCCACAATTTTGAAATCAAAAAATTTCCAAACTCACATTGAAAATAAAATTTTAGAGCGAAACGATAAATCAGAAAATTTGAAAAATGAAAAGGAGAAAATTTCTTTCGTGAATAAATCTTTTCGTAAAAAAAATAATTCTGAGTTAAAAGAAAAAGAAAAATTTGAAAACGGCGAAGAGGATGAAATGCCTGTCGCACAAAAAATTGAGGAAGTTTTTGAATTAGAACGCGAGCGTACAAAAAATCCTATAACGGGCGAAGTGCCGAAAGACGGTTTAATGCGCGCTATTGAAAACACGCGCGCGCAACAAGATTTTTTTGAAAAGCATAATGCTTTTTTTCGCGGGGCGATTGCAAATGCTAAATGGCAAGAGCGCGGACCAAGTAATGTGGGTGGAAGAACGCGCGCAATATTAATTGATTTGAACGACCAGACGCACAAAACTATTTTTGCAGGCGGTTCAACAGGAGGCATTTTTAAAAACAGCAATATTTTAGATGCCAACGCCAAGTGGTTGCGCGTGAATGATTGGATGGCTAATTTATCTATCAGTTCTTTGGCGCAAGATCCAAAAAATCCTAAAATTTTATATGCCGGTTCGGGTGATTGCGACGGTAGAGATGCGCAAGGCAATGGTATTTTTAAATCATCGGATGGTGGAAATACTTGGGCGCAATTACCGTCAACGAATAATTTGATTTTTCAAACCAATCCGAGTATTGTCGTTTTGCCAGATAGCGGTCATGTTTTGGCGGGAACATTTAAAGGTTTGTATAAAAGCAAAGATGGTGGTGCAAGCTGGAAAAAAGTTTTAGGTTCGGGTGTTGATTATGGTAGCGCGTTGAATGATATTTACAGAATTGTGCGCGCAACCGATGGCACAGTTTACGCTTGTACGGATAATGCAGTCTATAAATCGCTAAGCAAGGGCGATTCGAGTTCGTGGGTGAATATTTCGCAGAATGGTACATTTGCAAAAAATTATGCGCGTTGCGAAATTGCGGTCTCGCCGACAAATCCGAATGTAGTGTATGCAGTGGGTAATATAAAAAATGCGGGTTCGACTGTTTCTGTCACTACCGACGGCGGTTTAACTTGGTCATCGGGTTCGCAACCTGTTTGGATTGATGGTTGCAATGGTGCAGGTTCGCAAGTAGATTTTTCGCGCACGCAGGCTTGGTACGATTTAACCTTAGCGGTTTCGCCTGTAAGCGAAGCGACGGTTTTTTTGGGTGGTGTTGATCAATTCAAATCAGCGGACTATGGAAAAACGTGGAAACAAATTACGTATTGGCCAGGTTGTGGTACAGCATCTAAACCTTATTCACACGCCGATCAACACGCTGCTCTTTTTGATCCGAATGGCGCAGATATTTTATACACTGGTACAGATGGTGGTGTTTTCCGAAATGACAGCGCATCAGCAACGAATTACAACATTTATGGTCGCAATAATAATTACGTTACTACGCAGTTTTACGGTGGTGCAATTAATCCGGGTGCAGGTGTAAATCAGTTTTTAGCAGGTGCGCAAGATAATGGAACAAACAACGTGAAAAACAGTGGCATTGGTTTGGCGCAACAGGTTATCGGTGGCGATGGTTTTTTAACTTTTATTGATCAAAAAAATGCCAATTATCAATTTGGTTCATTGTATTACGGTCAGTGGGGATTTTCAAAAGATGCCGGAAAAACTTTTTCGGTTAGCGCGAAATCGAATGCAGATTTTTTATGTCCAGCCGATTATGATTCTAAAAAACAAATTTTATACGCTCAAACAAAAGATGCGAATCTTTGGACGTGGGATGTTTCTGGTAAACTTCCAAAAACATCTTTAATTAATGTTCAAAATGTAACGTTTAATTCAGGCGGCTCGAATGCTATTGCTGTAATTAAAGTAGATGCTTACACCGATAACAGAATTTATATTGGTACTAAAACGGGAATAATTTACCAAATTGAAAATGCAAGCGATGCAGCCAATGCTAAAGCAACTAATATTGGTAATCTCAATGGTTATATTGGAGGCATTGATATTGATAGAAACGATACTAAACACATACTTGCTACGGTTTCGAGTTATGGTGTGCCGCACGTTTTTGAAACAAAAAATGGTGGCGCGAACTGGATAAACATTGGCGGTAATTTACCTGATATGCCTGTGCGCGATGTTTTTTTTAGTCCGAACAACGATAATAAAGCGTTGATTGCAACCGATATGGGAGTTTGGTATTCTGAAAATTTAGATAGTACACGTACAATTTGGTTGCCACCGGTTCCAAATCGCGGTACGCCGTTGGTGCGTACATCGGCAATTAAATTTCGCGAATCAGATAAAACAGTTTTAGCAGCCACGTTTGGTCGCGGTCTGTACACGAGCACACTGTTTGCTACGCCTTCCGCTGTTGCCGAGTTTTTTCCGATTTCTTACATCAATGTACCCACACAATTTTATGGTGGTAGTTCAGGAGCAGCTAATTCTTATCTTTGGAATTTTGGCGATGCTACAACCGACACTTTAGAAACTGATATCCATAGTTTTGCACAAATCGGAACATACAATGTCAAACTTTCTATCAATAAAGATACATCGGTCAGTGTCTCGAAGAGTATAAAAATTCTCCCTAAAATTCCTACGCCTTTCGCTGCAACGTCAGCCAATTATACCGGCGATTTTGAAACGACAGACGCACCGTTTGGTGTTTATTCTGCTTCGGGTTCTGTTTTTTCGCGCGGTAAATCAACAGTAGCAGGAAAAGATGGAACGCACAGTGGCAATTTTGCTTATGTTTTAGGTTTGAAAGAACAAACCTATCAACCGAATACAGAAGCGTATTTGTATTTGCCATTGATGGATATGTCGAAGAGTGGCATTTACACTTTTAGTTTTTGGTCTCTCTACGATATTCAAAAAGGTTATGACGGATTTCGCGTTCAATACTCATTAGATAAAGGCACAACTTGGATAACTTTAGGATCGAGTAGCGATAATAATTGGTACGACACCAATAATCAAGGCGTGCAAGGTGCTTTTAATAATGGAGAATCTTATTTTTCGGGTACGCTCGACGTTTGGACTAAATTCAGAATTGATGTTAGTTTTTTAGCCAATAATGCAGATGTAGCATTGCGTTTTCAGTTTCTTTCCTCCAATTTTTTGCCTGCAACAGGTGTTGCTATTGATGACGTTCAGCTTTCAATTTATGAAGGTGCTGCGCGAACGGCTTTTGTGGCGCAATCTGGTAATTTTACTAATTCGCAAACATCTATAGATTTTACTTATTCCGTTCAACCTGAATATTACGCCAATTATTATAATATTGAAACTTCGACCGATGGTAAAAAATTTACACCTGCGGTTACAAAAATAAAACCGCTTTCTGGTGTGAGTGGCGATTTGCAAACTTATACAGCCCGTTGGGACGGAACGCCGTTTGACGTTTATTATGCGCGTGTGGTTTCATATTGTTCAAACGCACCTACCAATTATGCTGATACTGTTTATTCGCCTACATTTGTTGTTCGCAGACCGAGCGACGTGACGACGCGCGCTGTTAATATATTTCCGAATCCGTTTGGAAGTTTGTTGAGTTTAAATTTTAACGATGTCATTTCAACGCCTGTACATTTTCAGCTTTATAACGATGCGGGACAACTTATTTTAGATAGAACAGATATACCCAATAATGTCTTTTACGATTTGCCAACGGCTTCATTAACCAACGGCATTTATTTTTTAAGTATCACGTTGAATGGAAATAAACCACAAACATTTAAAGTGATAAATAGTAATTGATAAGGGTTTTTAGTAAGTAAGATTTTCGTTGAATCTTTGATTTGGCTTAAAAATTCGACTGTTCAGAATTACTAATTCTCTGCGACCTTTGCGATTCATTTGCGTGTCTGCGTTAAAATTAAACTCAGTTTTAACGCAAACACGCAAAGGTTGCAGAGTTTTAGGTTTTTATAAAAGACAATCTGTAATTTATTATTCTAATTCTTTTTGGCATTAGCGGCTTCCATATCGCGAATTTGATTTTGTAAATCCTTAATATCTTTTTGCTTTTTCAGATCGTCCAATTGTTTTTGCAAAGCTGCTTGCTGAGTGCCTCTATTCTTATAGTCTTGAATACCTTTATCAACACTTTGAATATTGCCTTTCAAACTTTCAAACGCTGCTTTACTCCCAGATTCGCGCGCTAATTCTACTTTAGTTAATCCGCCTGTATTCTGATTGAAAGCAATATTGATACTGCGTTTTCCAGAAAACATATTGTAGCTTAAATTCATGGGCACAACTTGCAATGGACCAAATTGCGGAAAATAAATTATTTGACTCGATATTTGACTGGCGTTTGCAATATCGTTTCCATAAAGCACATCAACTTGTGTTGCAATGGGTAAATGATAAACGATACCATTGTAAACGCTTTGCTTTTTAGAAGGAGTCATTTTTTTATCGTCAATATCGCTGGCGAAATTAACAAGCACTTTTGCGTTGGGTTGAAAACCGTCTAAAAAATTGGGAGTATTGAGCGCAATTAAATCCGGTAATTTATTTGGCACTATAAACTGAACAATTTTTACAGTGCGTTTAACTGTTTTTGTAATAGTTACTGCTCTTTCGTCGCGTGTTCCCATCATCAATGGGCTTGAACTTATTTGCGTAGCTACAGAAACTATACCTGTTAAAATATCACTGAGTTCGGGTGAGACTTCAGCATTTAAACAAGCTAAAATTCCAACACCATCAGTGCCATAATCTAATTTTAAGTTAAATTTACTGGGGTTTGAGTTTTGCAGTTCGAACATATTATCGTAATCAGGCAACATTTGCGTTTCAATCGTAACTTGATCTATAACAGTACATCCAATAGTTTTTATAAAATTATTATTCGCATCAAAACCCTCTTCAATTTCGTAAGTAATTGTCGCTTTCAAAATTTTTTTAGGAAGAACGTAAAAATTGTTTTCTGTCGAACTATTGGTTACCAATTTAGATGTACTGGTAATTACGCGTGTGCAAGCGGTAAAAAAATAGACGATGATTAAACTTAGAACAGCTAAACCATAGATTGTTAAATATTTTTCCATATAAATTTGATTTTAATGTACAAAGAAAGCAATTTTTGAATAATTGAAAGAAAAAAAATTATTTTTTAATTTAAAAGTTAATTTTTTAACAATTTAATCCGCGCGCTTTAAAAATATTTAAAGTATTGTTAAGCGATTAAACTTAGGCACTTAAATTATAGTCAACACGTTTATTAGTTTATTAAATCAAATTTTTAATTTAAAATGGTAAAAAATCTTTTAGCGATTATCGCATTGTTCACATTTTCTTTAGCAGTTACTGCACAAAACGCACCAACCGCAACAACTCCGAATTCTGCACCGGTTGATAAAAACATGGGTAAAATGAAAGGTTACCGTGGCGGCGAAAAAATTAAAGAAAAACTCGGTTTAACGGACGACCAAACTACAAAGTTTAAAGCCATCGAAGATACTTACAAAGGTAAGATGAAGGCTTTGCGCACGGATGCTCAAGCAGGAACTGATAGAGCAACGATGAAACAACAAGTTAAAACAATGGTAGCTTCAAAGGAAGCGGAAATCAAAGCACTACTCACACCTGATCAATATACAAAGTATCAGGCAATGATAGAAGCGCGCAAAGAAAAAAGATACGAGAAAAAACAAGAACGTAAAGCTGAAAAAGCGGGTCAACCTGCGCCAGAAAAGCAATAGTTTATCTTCTAAAAAAATAAAAAGGCTGTCTCCTTCCGAGCAGCCTTTTTTGTTTTGGTGGGAATTTAAAAATAAACCGATAAAAAATTTTATAATTTTAAATGAAAGTCTTTAAAATTAAACTCAGTACACACAAAACTCAAAAACGTATCGGTTTGCGATGTTATGGTTTGTAGATTGTTGAAACTATGTAGTTATAAGTGAGAAAATAACTTTTGCCACCATTTTTGGAAGAAAAATTAATAGTGTTATCAAAATTTAAATAGATTCAATATCCGTCAACGCAGCGGGCATAATTTTTCAATAAATTAATATTAAATTTTTGGATTTTGTAAAAATTTAACTTTAAAAATTTGCATGATTAAACATTTCCCGTTATTTTTGTTTCATTCTAAACGATTTAATAAACTAATTATGAAGCATCCAATTTTACTAAACGCACTCACGCACTCACGCACTCACGCACTCACCCCAAGCTATCTTTTTGTCTTGAAAAAGAGCGTGCAGTATTACAAAAAGAAAATAACTATTATCCCTTAATCTTCAAAACCCGATTTCTTCACCAAGCTAAAATACTTGTTTGAATAGTTCGTAAAAAAAATCCCGCGCACAAAGTGCAGCGGGATAACGGTAGTTCTTTTGTTTTCTCTATCGTGACTGAAAAGAAAACTTGGATTCAAATTCCAAATTTACAAAAAAGACGGCCACCGCAATTTTCGACCGAGCGGCAGCCATTATTAACTAACTTAAAAATGCAAAAGTAATGAAAAAAATTAAAAAACGACG
>JAYVNP010000060.1:0-40194 GCA_043758385.1 Saprospiraceae bacterium | reverse complement strand
CGTTTGAAACAGTTACAGAAAAAGAAAACTTCGCGCCAACTTGGCAACCAACCTTTGAAGAAATTCAATGGATGATTCGTGAAATCGATTTTCCTACCGACGACGCGCGCATTTCGTTTTTCAGAATTAAAAACAAAATCCCACGCCGTAATTTTTTGAGTTACTAAATAGTTTTTGAGTGCTGCTGCGGTGTAGTTATGCCGCAGCAATTTTTATCGTGTCGTTAAATCTCACTTTTTTATTTTTTCATTTTTTTCAAATTCAATCACAATGAAACAGTTTTCAAATCTCAGAATTTTTTTATTTTTTTTTAGCACACTTTTAGTAATCACGCTCATAATTTGTATTGCGACTATTGCGACTGACACCAAAGCTGAGACTATTAAAACGGCAGCCACCGACATTGAAATTACATAATAAGCATACGCTGCATTGGCAGAAGCAGCACGTCATGGTTTTTAATGTAGAGACGTAAAATTTTAAGTCTCTACATTACCAAATATTTTTTTAACTTTTTTAATTCAATTTTTTTATGAAAATTTTTATGAAAATTTCTTTCTTTTTCAGCCTGTTAATGACAGCACTTTTATTTACAACAGCGTGCAATGCGCCAGCCGCTGCCGACACCAAAACTGATGCTGCTAAAATGGAAGCCGCCAAAATGGCAACTCCACCCGATATTGAAATTGCACCACAAGAGTACGCTACGCTTGCTGAATCAGCACTACAAAAAATTGCTGCTCAAGACTATGACGGATGGGCTGCAATGCTCGCTGATGATGTTGAATTTTATTACCCGGACGGCGACCAAAACACGCGCACTAAATTTATTGGCAAAACAGTTGTTGTTAATTGGGTAAAAAGTTCGCGTATCAATGGGGGACTAAAACCTTCCACTATTAGCGCGTTTAATACGTTTCCCTTAAAAGTCAATAAAAAAATGAATGCAGGTGCTTTGAGCGGCTACCAAGTGATTTGCTTTTACACAGATAGCTCCCCTTATAATAATGGTAATACGGCTAACGTAAGGCGAAATGCAGTATTGCATTTTAACGACAGTAAATTAATTGACCGAATTATCAATTTCTATGATAGAACACCTTATATCAAGGCAGCAGGTAAAAATATTTTAGATGCGGCGAAGAAGTAGGCTAATTGCAATATGAGTCGCCAAGAATGGCGGCTCTACTAAAATTATTTTTTAACTTTAAAATTCAATTTTTTATGAAAACTTTTTTTTTATTTTTACCCATTGCCTTAACAATAGGCGCCATTTTTTTCACGGCTTGCGCAGAGCAGCCTAAACCCACTGTAACTTTCGATTTGGCTTCTGCCAGACAAGAAATCGAAGCGTCAGTCCAAGATCAAGCAGCTTTATATGCCAAAGGTGATTCGGTAGGATATGTCAACTACTACACTACTGATGCAGAGTTTATGGAATCGAACACACCGCTCATTAAAGGTAGAAAAGGAGTCGAAAGTGCCATCTCGGGTTTCATTAAATCGGGTTTAGGGTTAGGTTTAAAAACGACAAATGTTTGGGGAAGCGAATCCTGTTTAGCTGAACAAGGCATCTATGAACTCCATACAAAAGATGGTAAGCAAGTTGATATTGGTAAATACATAGTGCTTTGGAGAAAAGAAGATGGCAAATGGAAAGCCTTCCGTGATTGTTTTAATTCTGACATGCCTTTACCTGCCAAATAACTTTTGTAGAGACAAGTCAGAACTTGTCTAAAATTAATTGCGAAGCGTTCGGAGAACTTTAAAAATTCTCCGAACGTCAATCTTCTTCAACAGGCTCTGGAAATAATTCGATGAGATTGAGTGTAAAATCAGGGAAAATTAGCGAAGGCATCACATCATCGCTGACGAAAATATCTGTTGAAGTTGTTGCGCCGTCGTCATTAAAATTAAATCGGGTGATGGATTCATGTATCGGGTCAACAACCCAATATTCTCGAACTCCAGATTCTGCATAAAGTTCTTTTTTAATTTTCATTTCGCGTTTAGAATTACCAGGCGAAAGAATTTCAATCATTAAATCGGGTGCACCGACACAACCAGCTTTATCTATTTTTTTTAAATCGCAGATAATGCAAATATCAGGTTGAATAACGGTGTAAACATCTTTATTCGCTTTGAGCGATTTTTTTCTATCTAATAAGCGTACATCGAAGGGCGCAGAATATAATCTACAACTTTGATTTTTGAAATGGTTACCGAGAGCTAAAAAAAGAACTCGGAAAATATCTTGGTGGAGTGAACTCGGTGCTACCATCTTGAAAATCTTACCCTTAATAATTTCAAGAGCTTGGTCAAATTTCCAAGTGAGGTAATCGGCATACGAGTAAACACCGTTGGGGTCAAGTTGCGAAAAATCGGTAATTGCAGCCATACATTTATTTTTTGCAAAGTTAAAATAATAAACTTAATCCTTCAAAAAAGAATTGTGTGTTGCAGAACGAGTTTGTAAATTTGAGATTGCATTTTAATTTCAAGTGCAACTATTTTTTGATAAGTATGCGACACAAATTAATTGGAAATATTCTGCAACATTCTGCGACACCTGCCAGATATTATTTCCCGCAGATGTCGCAAAGATTTCAGCAGAAATAAATTTTCTACTCCTATGATTTTCTGCGAAAATTTCTGCGATGTCGGCGGGAGATAATTTCGCAGAAATCGAAGATTCCTTGAAATGGATTCAATAAAATATTTCCAATTAATTATTTTTCTTTACTTAAGTCTAATTAATGTTTTCTAAAATATACAGTCCCAAATTATTTTCAAACTTTTTCTCCGAACGCAACGCCTTGCAATATCTCAATAATCTTTCGCGCGCCATTGAGTGAGCGCACACCTTCGCGAATAAAAATAAAGTGTTTGGCGGATTGTTTGAACGTCATTTGTTTTTTAGGACCTTCCCGCAAAATATATTGCAGCACTTTTTTAAAACCTTCGGTTTCATAGAAAGGCGATTGCGGATTACCGACAAAATAACCTTGCAGCTTGTTGTTTTTTAAAACAATGCGCTCGAAACCGAGTTCTTTTGCTGCCCAACGCAAACGCAAACCGTCAAAGAGTTCTTCTACTTGCGATGGAATGCGACCGAAGCGGTCGCGGAGATCTTTCGCAAAAAGTTTGACTTCTGCCTCGTTGTTTAAATCGTCCAGCTTGGTATAAAGACTCAAACGCTCTTGTGTATTTTGCACGTACTCATCGGGAATGTGCATTTCAATATCGGTATCAACTAAAACATCGGTTACGAATGCTTTCTTATCGGTCAATTCTTCCGAAAATAAATCTTTGTACTCGTTTTGTTTGAGCTCGAGGAGTGCTTCTTCTAAAATTTTTTGGTAAGTTAAATAACCAATGTCGGCAATAAATCCCGATTGTTCGCCGCCGAGCAAATTGCCGGCACCGCGAATATCTAAATCGCGCATAGCAATATTAATGCCGTCGCCGAGATTATTAAATTCTTCCACCGTTTTTAATCGGCGTTTAGCATCGTTTGTCAATGTTGACATCGGTGGCGCGAACAAATAACAAAAGGCTTTTTTATTCGAGCGACCCACGCGACCGCGCAATTGGTGCAAATCGCTGAGACCAAAATGGTGCGCATCACTAATGATGATGGTGTTTGCGTTCGGAATATCAATACCTGTTTCAATAATGTTTGTGCAGACCAACACGTCGAATTTATGATTGATAAAATCCGTCAGTTGATTTTCCAAATCTTCGGGTGGCATTTGTCCGTGCGCCATCGAGATAGAAATATCTGGACACGTTTTTTGTAAATTTGCCATCATTACAGGTAACGACATCACTCGATTGTGCACAAAAAAAACTTGTCCGCCGCGATTTGTTTCGTTATAAATTGCTTCTCGAATCAGATTTTCGTTGTAAGGCAAAACTTCTGTATGAATCGGTTGCCGTTCAGTTGGTGCTGTGCGCAAAACCGAAAGATCGCGCGCCGCCATGAGCGAAAATTGCAATGTGCGCGGAATTGGCGTGGCTGTTAAAGTAAGTGTATCAACATTGGCGCGCAGACTGCGAAGTTTTTCTTTCGCTTGTACACCAAATTTTTGTTCTTCGTCAACTATCAGTAAACCTAAATCTTTAAATCCAACGTCTTTACCGAGTAAAGCGTGCGTACCAATGACTATATCTACTTTTCCGGTTTTTAAATCCGCGAGGACTTGTTTTTTTTCTTTGGGCGTTCGAAAACGGTTTACAAAATCAACTGTAACACTAAAATCATCGAGCCGTTTTTTAAAAGTATTATTGTGTTGCATCGCCAAAATAGTGGTTGGCACTAAAATAGCAACTTGTTTACCTGCCAAAACAGCTTTAAACGCTGCGCGAATGGCAATTTCTGTTTTACCAAAACCGACATCACCACAAATGAGTCTATCCATTGGGTGCGCTTTTTCCATATCTTTTTTAACGTCGGCTGTTGTCGTAATTTGGTCGGGCGTATCTTCATGCTCGAATGAAATTTCCATTTCATCCTGCAAATAATTATCGGGTGGAAAAGCGTATCCTTCGCTGCCTTTACGCAGCGCATACAGTTTTATGAGTTCGGTGGCAATGTCTTTAACGCGTTTTTTGGTGGTGCGTTTTAAATTCGCCCACGTATCGGTACCAAGTTTATTGAGTTTCGGTTCATTGCCTTCTTTGCCAACATACCGCGCAATTTTGTGAAGCGAGTTAATACTAACGTAAAGCAAATCGTTACTCTGGTAAATTAATCGAACAGCTTCTTGAATATAACCATTGATGTTTATTTTTTCGAGACCCGAAAATTTACCAACGCCATGATCAATATGTGTGACGTAATCGCCGGGTTGTAATTCGCGCAACGCTTTGAGCGTAATAGTTTGCTCTCTGCTGAAGCCTTGTTTAAGTTTAAATTTATGATAGCGTTCAAAAATTTGGTGATCGGTAAAACACGCGAGCTTCATGTCGTTATCAATAAATCCGCCACGCAACGCTTTTATAATAGGTTCAACTTTTACGCTCGCGTTAAGGTCGCGAAAAATTGAAAACAAGCGTTGTGTTTGTCGTTCATTATCGCTGAACAAATAGTTTTTGTATTTTAAATTATCGTTTTCAGAAAATTTCTGAATCAGCAATTTAAAGTTTTTATTAAAAGTCGGTTGATGCGAAGAATTAAAAATAATTTTTTGTACAACCTCATTTACAAACGGCGCGATACTTTGGTTGTTACCATTTAAAACGATGGTGTTGTAATTCTGGATATCGTTAAAAATCTCGAACGGTTGAACAAAAGCGTACGCCGAAAAAATTTCTCGAAGTTGTTCATCGGTATCGAACGAAACAGATTCGCGAAATTTTTCAGCAGCTTCAAAACAAATTTGTAATTTATCTTGCACCAATTGCGCATCGCGCATCCAGATATTTGTATTATTTGGCAAAACTTGAAATAGCGATACTTTCTCGGTGCGATCAAATTTTTTATTGATATTCGGAACAATACTCAGTCGCGATAGATTTTGTTCGCTCAGTTGTGTATCGGGATTAAATGTTCGGATTGATTCTACTTGAATATCGTCGAGCTCGATACGATACGGCAAATCGTTTCCATAGCTGAACACATCAATGATGAAACCACGAATGGAAAACTGACCGGGTTCGTACACAAAATCGAGTGATTCAAAACCGTACTCCACTAAAACTTCGCGCAAAAATTTCACATCCAGTTCAGATCCTTTTATAATTTCTATCCGTTTCGCTTCGAGTTGTTTGGGTTCAACAACTTTTTCAAACAATGCTTCGGGATAAGTTACAGCTATACCGCCGTCGGCATCAAGTTGGCGCAAATTATTGATGAATTCGGTGCGCTGCAAAACGTTTTGGCTGTTAATCGCTTCAAAGTTACCAGGTCGTTTGAAACTATCGGGTAAATATAAAACACTGAATTGGGCGAGTAAATTTTCTAAATCGTTTTGTAAATAAGCTGCTTCTTCTCTATCCGCAGCAACTATTAAATGAAAATGTTTAGTATTCAGAAAAACTCCCGCAATAATAAACGCATCGAGCGAGCCAATGATGCCGTGCAATTGTAGGCGCACAGCGTTCCCTTTCGCTTGCAATAATTCTGCGAGCTTTACAACGTTTGCACTTTCTTTGTACTGAACTAATAATTGAGTTAACGCATCCACAGTGCAAAGATAGGTATTAGTAGTGAGTTATTGAGTTTATAAGAAATTTCATTCTTAAACAATTTTTGGTTAAAAATTTAAAAAATTTTGTTTTAACACTAATAAAGCCAAATGTGCGATGTGCTGATTCATAAAAAATATTAAATCTATTATATTTGGACTAAAACCTAAACCCGTTTTCCATATTTTTTGTTGAACGAATTGATGTATCACAAATACGCACTAAGTTATAATTTCTTCACGCCTTTCATTAAAACGCAGAAATGTATTTACGAATAACAAAATTTACGATTTTTTCTATCATCTTTTTAATCTTTGCAAGTAAGTTAAGTGCGCAAAGTTTTTCAGTCGAAAAAATTAAAAAACATATTGCATTTTTAGCCAGCGATAAATTACACGGTCGCGGATCGGGCACGGAAGATGAGCGCAAAGCGGCTGCTTACATTGCTGAACAATTTAAACAAATTGGTTTAACGCCACAAGGCGATAATAAATCATGGCTCAATCATTTTACGTTTAAACAATCGAATAATCCGCACGAAATTTCCGATCCGAATGCTCCGACTCTAAATTGCAATAATGTAATCGGATTTTTAGACAATGGTGCAGAATATACAATTGCTATTGGCGCACATTACGATCATCTCGGAATGGTAGATGGTGAAGGTAGTTCGTTGGAAGCGCATCCAGAAAATAAAATTCATAATGGTGCGGATGATAACGCTTCGGGTGTTGCAGGAGTGATTGAGTTGGCGCGCTATTTTAAAAATAATGGCAAAACTGAGCCTTTCAATTTTTTGTTTTTATGTTTTTCGGGTGAAGAACTTGGATTGATTGGTTCTAAACGTTTTTGTGAAAATCCTACTTATCCGCTTTCCAAACTCAATTACTATTTAAACATGGATATGATTGGTCGCTTCCGCGAAGAAAAAGGTTTGGTTATACAAGGTGTAGGTACGTCCGATTTATTTCCTCAAATTATTCAGTATTCGCCTACAAAAATTAAAATTACGTTAGATTCATCCGGCACAGGTCCTTCCGATTACACTTCCTTTTATCTCAAACAAGTACCTGTTCTCGGTTTTTTTTCAGGCGCGCATTCCGACTATCATAAAGCTACGGATGATGTAGGAAAAATTAATTTGGATGGTGAAGTCAAAATTTTAGACTATATTGCAGAAATAATTGAGGGTACTTGCACGTTCGATAAACAAATTTTTCAAACTACAAAAGAAGCAACTACCCAACCGCGCGATTTTAAAGTTACGCTTGGCATACTACCTGATTACGCTTTCGATAAAAAAGGTTTGCGCCTCGACGGCGTTTCCGATAACAGACCGGCAGCAAAAGCAGGTTTAAAAGTAGGCGACATTATTATAAAAATGGGTGAATACAACATTGAAAATATTTACTCGTATATGGATGTGCTCGAAAAATTTAATAAAACCGACAGAACGATGCTTGTTTTTGTGCGCGATGGTAAAGAATTGCGCGCAGAAGTAGAATTTTAAATGCAATAAATTATGTTTAATACACCTCATACTTTAGACTTTACACTCACCACTCCAGCGGTTATTTTTCCAGCTGTTTCGCTATTACTTATTGCTTATACCAACCGTTTCAATTCTATTTCTGGCAGAATACGCGATTTAAAACGTTTGTATTTAGAGGCTGAGGACGATACAATCATCACTCAGATGAAATCGCTGCGTAGAAGATTGCTTATCATACGTAATATGCAATGGTTAGCCGTTTTCTCGCTCTTTCTGAGCGTACTTGCAATGCTAATGATGTTTGAAAACAGACCTGATACTGCCAAACAATTTTTTGTTGTCGGTATGTTTACGCTTTTGGCTTCTTTGTTTTTATCGCTGCGCGAAATTCATCTATCTATCCACGCGCTCAATATTGAAATGCAGGACATAGAACACAAATTGGTTGAAAAGAAAAACTTTTTGAGAAAAATTGAAGAGTTTGAGATTTAAAATTTTATTGAATAATTCTACCAAAATTGCCGAATTTTAAATTAAAAACTTAAATTAGCAGCAAATTTGCAGTGTCAAAATTTAAATTTCACAACCATACACTCTAAACTAAAATATGTCTCAAACTCAACCCGATGCGCTCAACGCATCAGCCGTAAAGGGAACGGGTAAATTTCCATCAGCCATTCCTTATATTGTAGGTAATGAAGCCGCCGAGCGATTCAATTATTATGGTTTGCGCGCCATACTAACCACTTTTTTAGTCGCAGCTTTTTTTAAAGCAAAATTTCCATTAACACCTGAAGGTGCAACTGCTGCCGAAGCAGGCGCGAATGCCGCAACGCACGATTTTGTTGCCATGAGTTATTTGTTGCCGCTTTTTGGTGGAATGATTTCTGATTGGTTTTGGGGAAAATATAAAACTATTCTGCGTCTTTCTTTGGTGTACGTTCTCGGAAATATTATTTTAGCTTTTAGTACCACCAATGAAAATTTATTCATGACAGGTTTACTGTTTGTCGCTATTGGTGCAGGCGGAATAAAACCGTGTGTGTCTGCAAACGTAGGTGATCAATTCGATCAATCGAATCAGCACTTAATGTCTAAAGCCTTCGATGCGTTTTATTTTTCTATTAATTTGGGTTCATTTTTTTCAATATTACTCATCCCTTACCTGAATGCAAAGTACGGACCGCAAATTGCATTTGGTGTTCCAGCTATTGCGATGTTGGTAGCAACCGCTTTTTTTTATGCCGGCAATAAAAAATACGTGAAAGTGCCACCGAAAGGCGATAATAATAAGCTCGTTATTTTAATCACGGCGTTTGTAGCTTTGGCGGCTTCGTATTTATATTTCGATAGAACCGTTCATTACGGTATGGGACCTGTTATGTTGTCGTTCGCGTTTTTAACTGTTGTTTTTGCATTTATTTTTCAGAAACAATGGTTTGCTAAACCGGGTAATTTTGTTGGTATAAATTTATTTGCGCTCACGCGTGGTGGTTTTGCCGCAGCGACTAATGAGTATGGAGCTGACAAAATTGAAGGTGTGCGCTCGGTATGGCGCGTACTTGCCGTTTTTGCATTCATTCCATTTTTTTGGGCACTCTGGGATCAGAATCAATCGGAATGGGTGATACAAGCGCAGCATTGTGATTTAAACTTTATGGGACGCACTTGGCAAGCCGAACAAATTAGCGCAGCCAATGCCGTTTTAATTTTATTATTTATCCCGTTGTTTTCGTTTGGTATTTATCCGGCGATACAAAAATTAGGCATAAACGTTACATCGCTACGCAAATTTGGAGCGGGTTTTTTTATCACTGCGCTATCGTTTGTTATTATTTCGCTCATACAGACACAAATTGATGGCGGTGCTAAACCAAGTATTGGTTGGCAGTTGTTGGCTTACGTAATTTTAACGGCGGGTGAAATTCTGATTTCTATTACAGGTTTAGAATATGCTTATACGCAATCGCCGCCAAGTATGAAATCAACCATTTCTGCATTATATCTTTTAATGGTGACGCTGGGTAATGTTTTAGTATCAGTTATTCAGAATAATATTAAAAATGGCGGATTTTTTGCGCAATTTCATGGTGCGAGTTTTTTCTGGTTATTCACCGGAATTTGTTTTACAACGGGAATAATTTTTGCGCTCGTCTCACCGTTTATTAAGCAACGCAGCTATATTGGTGCAACAATTGACTAAGAAAAATATTTTTTTTTAAAATTATCAAGTCGCCGCATACAAATTATGTTGCGGCGATTTATTTTTGACCGTACAAAAAATAATAAAAATGAATTTTCCTGAAGACGTACGCTATACGAAAGAGCATGAATGGATTCGCCTTGAAGCGAATGGTGAAATTGCAGTAGTCGGCATCACCGATTTTGCACAAAGTGAACTCGGCGATATTGTTTATATTGAAGTTGAAACAATCGGTGAAACATTGAAAGCGGAATCTGTTTTCGGAACTATTGAAGCCGTTAAAACAACTTCCGATTTGTTTATGCCATTAGACGGCAAAGTGATTGAAGTGAATCATAAAATAATTTCGGGTGGTGAAGATCATCCTGAATTAGTGAACTCTCATCCGTATGGCGATGGTTGGATCGTAAAACTACAACTCACACATCCCGAAAAATTTAATAGCTTATTGACGCACACTGCTTACAAAGAACTTGTTCATTAATTACTTTAAACCATTGGGTGTTTCGTTAGTTAAACAATTAAATTCTGATTATGAGTAAATATTATGTGCCAGGAATATTGTGGGGCGTGATGATTTTTATTTTGTGTATGCTACCCGGTAAAAGCCTACCGCATTGGGAATGGACAGATATTTTTTCGTTCGATAAGTTTGTCCATTTCACACTCTTTGGAATTTTAACGGCACTCCTTTTGCGAGGCTATCTAAAAGCAGAGGGCACGATGACGATTTATGTGTTTACTAAAACAGCTTTTTTGGTGGCGGCGTTGTGCGGTTGCTACGGTTGGTTCACTGAACTTTGCCAAGCATGGTTTACTTACGATCGTAAATTTGAAATTTTAGATGGCATCGCAGACATGAGCGGTGCTTTTGTTGCCATGTTTATAGCGGTTCGGTATGTAAAAAAACGAAAATGGATTTATAATCCGTCGTAGAATTGATTAAAACTATTAGGTTTTAGAAATTTAACAGCTTTAATTTTTTGATCTATTTTTCGAGGTTTGGGTTTTTTTCAACTGGCTTTCAACTAATGCTATTAGGTATTCTGATTTCAGCACTTTTTGCCCTTTGTCTTTTCTCTTTATCCAATCCTCAATCCGTTTTGTACGCCGCGTTCAGGCTGAAGGAGCGTTACAACACCGTCAATATCAATTGAACCTAAAACCAGTACTTCGCTGAAAAAATTAGCGATTTGTCTTTTCGGAAAGTTCGTAACAGCAATAATTTGTCGGTTCAGTAATGTTTCTTTTGTGTAAAGAACCGTAATTTGCGCCGAACTACGTTTAATGCCAATCGTCGCGCCAAAATCAATAGTAAGTTGAAACGATGGTTTCTTAGCTTTCGGAAAATCATCTACGGCAATAATTGTTCCCACGTGCATTCCGATTTCTAAAAACTGGTCAAAATCAATCATGATTAAGTTTGGCGAGGCATTTTTTAAATTACAGGTCAGTAAAAATTTAATTAATACCCATTTCATCAAGTATGAGGCGAACCCGTTCTGGAGACAGATCGACAATTTCAGAAATAAATTCTATACTCAATTTTTTTACTACTCTGGCATTCCTGATTACGTTTCTCAGTCTTCTATCATCACCTTGCACTACACCTTGCGCCACGCCTTCTTTCTGTCCTGCGCTTCGTTCTTGTTGTAAAATCTGTTGTTCAATTCCCATTGTATAAGATTTATCGACGATTTTTGAAATTTCTTTTTCAAATGTAAGGGTATTCTGTTCATTTAAACGCACGTAATTCTTTAAAAAGTTTTCAACGGCTCTTATTTTTTCTGGAGGGAATTTCTTTCTATATAAATTCTTAAAAATTTCTACATTTAATTTGCCAATATTAGATTCTGAAAGTTTATTTTTTTTCAAAGCCAGAAGAACTGTTAAAATAACACTCGCAAACGGGTTATTACTTTGTTCTAAAAGTTTTTCGCCTTGATGTATGATTTTGTAGCTATTAAAAGTGTAAGCCAAATTTGTCCCAAGTTGCTCTTCCTCAAATTTTGTCGGAACAAATTGCTTATTCGTATCTGCTAAAATTGCCCAAGCTGTAATTTTTCTTTTGAACTTATTTCTTAAAAGAATATAGTAGTAAAACATTCTTTCAGAGAAATTTTTTTGAGCTTTACCTTGAACTTCAATATGAATTAAAATACATTCTCTTTTACCATTTTTCAAATAAACTCTTATGAGCTTGTCAACTTGCCGAATGTTTTCATGTTCATCAAATTGTGGTAAAATATCGCTGAGTTCTTTATCTAAAAACTCGATTTTACGTCTAAAATCAAATATTTCATCAGCATTCGGATACAATAAACGAAGAAAGTCTATACACAGCTCTTCTATTATTCCTTTCCAGAGCGTATCGTTTCGTGTGAACATAGTAAGTTATTATTCCTCAAAGATACAAATTTTAACCATTAGCCATCAACTTCCTAAAATTTCATTTTCGTTGTATCGGCTAAAAACAAAATAACCTAAGAGTAAAAATAACATTGAAACAACAATCGTATATGTTACACCCAAATGATTTTCGGTGCTTTTTCCAAAAAGTAAAAGTGATGGAAAAATAAGATTCGAGAGCGATGAACCGACTTTAACAACCACAGACGCAAAAGCAAAAAACATTCCCGATTGATTCACGCCTGTTTTTTGTAATCTGTTTTGAATAATATCGCCGACAACCGCATTAGGTAAAATACCAAACACTGCCAACGGATATGATGCTAAAACGGCTACCAACCCAAAGCGTACAATACTTGGTAAAGGCGAAAGCATGACAGCGAAGACAAAACTAAAAACTAAAAATCCGATGAGAATAAGTTTTTTTTTGGTGTAGCGCGCTGCTAATTTATTAATGAATGGATAGAATAAAAAACTACCGAGAAAACTGACTGCACCAAAAAGCGTTGTAATGCTTTTATCCATTCCGAAAATAAGTGTGACATAATACACCATACCCGATTGAATAATAGTGAGTGCTAACCAATAAATGAGATATGACAACGCAAAAATTCGGAACGGTGCAAAACTTAAAACACTGCCTGCTGATTTTAAAAAATTGACGGAACTCGATTCGCTTACGGCATATTTATTTTCATTTAAAAAAATGACGGGCATTAGCATAAGTGCTAACGCGACAAAAGCCAAACCAAATACAACCGTTTGGAAAGCTGGAAGTGGCAGCATTCCCGATTTTTCTAATAAACTTTGTAGTGCGGGTGTTAAATTACCTAATAAAAAACCAATTCCCCATGTGAGCGAAACGGCGGTTGAAATGCGCATCCTATCTTTATCGTCAACACCTAACTCGGAAATCAGCGCGCTAAACGGAATAATATACATAGAATAAAAAATAAAGTAGAAAAACAAACACACGCCGAGCCACCAGATATTTACGCTGCTACTCGAAAGCGACGGCGGATAAAAAATAAGGAACGATAGTAAAGACAGGGGTAATGCCGAAATTGCCATATACATTCGGCGTTTACCAAATTTTGAAACGGTTCTATCGGAAAGATTTGCGATGAAGGCATCAACGAAAGCATCATAAAATCTACCAAATGAATTGAGAATACCAAGAATCGTTAATCCGAAAAATATAAAAGCTGGTAAAAAAACTGGAAACGTTGGTTGACCGTTTTCGGGTGGAGCATAAAAATAAGCTAAAAGCGAACCCACATTATAACTTGCCAAACTCCAACCCGCTTGACCTAAAGCATAGCAAATTAAAATATTACGCGGTAATCGTTTTCTCTCAACGACGTTTGAAAGTATATTAGGCATTTAAGTTGGTTGATTTTCAAGAACTTCCTTGTGCTACAAATATATGCGAAGAAATTTTTAATTACATTGAGAAAAAGTAAATTTTATAAATAAGCGACAGAGAAATTTTTTGACGAAACCTACGGATTAAATACATATCTAAGACGCACTAAATGCTTATATAATTTTACAAAAAATTAATTTCTATTAATCCTCCCGTTTTAACATCAAATAAAAAAGTGTGTGGTTTTAACGCGTAAGTTTTTTCTATTGCTTTGCCGCTCAAAAATAATTCGGACAAATTTTGGATGGTTGCAGCGTTATCAACAACACTTGTTGTGAAAAAAATGATTACAAGCATTGAATCGTTTTTAGCAACAATTGGAATTTCTGTATTAAAAACGCGCGCACCAATGTTTAAACGAACTGGTAATTGTGCAAGGTATTCTAAATTTGATTCGTGATTGAATTTTTCAGTGAGCGATTTTTGTAAAGCTCCCACCGATTGATTAATACTTTTTGTAAATCCATCAATATCTGTTTCGTTATTGGCTTCTAAATATTTTATAAAAGCGACATTTGGTCGCCAAGATTTTTTTAAAAAGTGCAGCGAAAGAAGACAATTGCTGAATGCAGCTTGTAAAGCAGCATCGGTTGTGGGCGAATTTAAAACAGGATAAAGGATTTGTTTAGCAGCAATTTCGGGCGATAATTTTGTAAAAAGTAAAAGTTTTTCATTAATATTGATGGCGCGCGGCGCTAAATTTTGCACGCCTAAAAGTGGTTCAATATAAAGGGCATTCGTTTTTTTGATTTCAATGCTGCCAAAATCTTTAGAAAAAGTTTGAATGAGATTTTCTTTTTTAATAAGCGCACCATCATATTCAAAAAGTGTTACCTCCTCATCTGGATCCAGCGTAATGGCGACAGAATCACCTTTATTCCATACGCGATTCAACCATGGCATTCCTTTAGTGGCACTGACGAAAATAAGATAATCGCGCGCGCGCGTGATGCCTACATACAGCAAACGCGCTTCTTCTTCTAATGCGCGCAATGTCGCGGCAAGTTTTTCTTTACAAGTTTCCAATTTTTCAGAAATCGGTGTTTCGCGCGCGCGCGAAACACCGTACGGATTCACCCAAAAACGCATCCACCGATTGCCTAAAATATTATTAAAATCAACTTCGTTGCCCTCAGCTTCAATATTCAATCCCCACACGCTTTCTCGTACATCTTTATCGGGTGAATTCAAAATAATAACAGGAAATTCCAATCCTTTTGATGCGTGATACGTCAAAATATTTACGGCATTTTCGCCTGCCCCTGAACTTTGTTTATCCGACTTGTTGCTTGCTTGTTTTTGTAACCACATCAAAAAATGGTTGAGCGAAGCGGCTTCGTGCATTTTTTTGCAGTGTTGCTCGTAATCTGTTCCCATTTTACGCAGCATTTCTACATTTTGCAAACGCTGTTCTGTTTTTCCCCAAGCTGCAATTTTACGGCGTAAATCGAGATGCGTTATTGCAGTATCTAAAATTTCTGATGCAGATAAATCTAAAACATCGTTGCGAAGTGCATCAATTTTTTTTATGAAATCATTGTCAGCATGCCACGTCGCGTTTTTTTCTCTTTCCGCATCTTTAATGAATTCCCAACGATTTAACGAAATATCTTGCAGCGCATAATTTTCAGTGAGATATAAAATTTCTGCTACTGAAAGTGAATCGCGACGGTCGAGTAAAAAATGAAGAATGGCAGAAATTAATTTTATCTCCGGCGTTTCCATTAATTCCGCCCGCGGAAAAGCCGCCGCTATTCCTAAACGATTCAGGGCTTTCGCCATGTTTGCACATTCTTGATTCGTCATACACAATACTGCGACATCGTTCGGCTTAATACTGCGCAATTTTTTTTCGCCTTTTGGCAGAATTTGTGTCTCAGACTTCAACAACGACGCAATATTCTCAGACGTACAATTTAATAACCATTGTGCGTCTGTGCGTGCACGAGTATCATCACCTTTATCTAATTTAAAATGCCAATGTTTTATGGCACGCGATTGTTCTGCTAATTTTTCCTTCGCAGGATTTACTTTCAGAGCTATTTGGTTCGCAGGTATTTGTTCTTTAAAACTTTTTAGAAACAGTGCGTTACTCAAATGCACAATATCGTGTCGGCTTCGGTAGGATGTATCGAGAATATTTTCTTCCGAAATACCAAAATGATCAATCACCGCGCGCATTAATCGCGGTTCAGCGTATCGAAAACCATAAATACTTTGCTTTGGGTCACCAACCCAAATAGAATGCGATGCGAGTTGCGAGAGTTTTAAAAAAATATCGAGTTGTAATGGATTGATGTCTTGAAATTCATCAACGAGGAGTAAATCTATTTCTTTAGAAAGAATATCGGCAATATGCGGCATGGAAATGAGCCGTAAAATTTCGACTTCCATATCCGTATAATCAATTAAGCCGCGCTTCTTTTTAAAATTTTGATATTCATCCGTCGCACGCGCACCTAAATCAAAAACTAAAGTGATGTATTGTACGATATCGTTTTGAAAATCGGGAAATTTTGTATGCGCGGCAGCAACTTCATGCAACATAGAAACATTTTTTTCCGATTTTTTGCTGACATCTAAATTAGAAAGTTTTGCCCACGTTGCCCACGGCAAAAAATTATCGTTTTTTATATTAACCAGCGTTGACTTTAAAAAGCCAACAACCGTTTCCGTTTTTTTTGTAGCGTCTTCGCCATTTGTTAAATAAGAAAGTGCCTCGTTTATATTTTCAATTAAGACATTATAATTAGACTGTGCATTAGCATAGATTTTTTCAACGTGCGGCAACACTGCCAAGAACGAATCTATTGATTTTTGTTTACTCTGTTCAATAATTTCTTTAGAAAAAAAATTACCACGCGTCACATCTGCTACCATGTTAATATCAATCCGCCAATCGTAATCTTTAATATCGATCGAAAGTCCGAGACGAATACATAAATCGGTCATCACATCAACGGTATCATTTTCCGATAAAATATGCGCGAGCGACTGATTGAACACGCGTTTTCTGTCGTCATCGCTCATTACATTTACTAAAGGCGAGAGACCGCCACTGTATGCAAAACGTTTTATAAGTTTCACGCCCAATTCATGAACCGTACCAATGAGCGCGCCTGAAAGTTCTTGCGCTTCGGTCAGCATGCCGTTTTCGAGTAAACTCATGCGCACACGCTCTTTCAATTCGGTGGCTGCCTTCACTGTAAAAGTTGTTGCAAACAAACCCGATATCCGCGTTTCACCACTTGAAATACGCGCCACCAACTCTTTATTGAGACGGTATGTTTTGCCGCTGCCGGCACCCGCTGAGATTATTTGAACCATTATAGTTGACAGTTTATAGTTGTTAGTTAATAGTTCGAGACTTTACTTTCAGATACAACTAATAGGGCAAAAATAAACAAAATGTGTTAATTATTTTTGAACCTACGTTTAAATCTATCAAATAAATGAGAAACTGAAAATCAGTTGAATAGACATTAATTTACTATTTAAGTGATTTAATTTATCGAAAATAATAAAATAACACTATCTTTATTCAAAATTAGGATTTAATACAATTTTTTTTGATGAAGAATAATACGATTCGACGCGTTATATTGCTCGGTGCATTGGCAATTATTTTGGTAATTACAACCCAAACGTATTGGGTAATGCGTTCTTGGGATTTAACGTCTCGGAAATTTGACCAAACGGCAAACATTGCGCTGCTGAACGTGGCAAAAGATATTTCGCAACTCAACCAAACTATTTTACCACAATCGAATTTAATTAAACAACTTTCGTCCAATTCGTATGCTGTTAACGTGAATAGCCAAATTGATGCGCGTAATTTGGATTTCTATCTGAAAAAAAACTTTGATCAATTTTCTTTAAACGAGGATTATGATTACGCGATTTACGATTGCCACGACGAAAAAATGGTATATGGTCGGTATGTGTCGTATTCGGCTTTAACCGATTCGGTAAATATAAAAAAAGAATTTCCTAAACTCGATTTTCCAACCGCTACATATTATTTCATCGTACGTTTTCCGAAACGCACTTCTTCGCTTGTTGCAAGTATGAGCTTAACGATTGTTTTTACGCTCATTTCTTTGCTAACAGTTTTATTTTTTATTTATGCGTTATCGGTCATCACACGCCAAAAAAGACTTTCGGAATTACAGCGCGATTTCATAAACAATATGACGCATGAATTCAAAACTCCGATTTCGACTATAAAAATTGCTGCTGATGTATTGCACGCACATCCGCTTTTGCAAGACGATGCGCGACTGAAAAAATACACTTCTATTTTGCGCGAACAGAATAATCGTTTAAACAATCAAGTCGAAAAAGTTTTACAACTTACGCGTATTGACAAAGATACCTTAAATCTAAAACTCGAAACTATAGATTTAAATATTTTGCTCAACTCTATTTTAGAAGGAGTACAAGTAAAAATAGAAGAATGTGGTGGCAGTTTGCAATACATCAACAACGCAAAAAAAACTATTATTAAAGCCGACGTTTTGCACTTCTCGAACATTATTAATAATATGCTCGATAATTCAATAAAATATTGCAAAGCAGGTGCGCCACATTTAATTGTAGAAACAGAAAATTTGGGCGATTCTATCAGCCTGAAAATTATTGATGATGGTATCGGCATTGATACTGAACACCAAAGAAAAGTTTTTCAACGGTTTTATCGCGTCCCGACGGGCGATGTACACAATGTAAAAGGTTTTGGTTTAGGCTTATATTATGTCAAAAATATTGTGCAAGCGCACCATTGGCGCATAACACTTCAGAGCGAACTTGAAAAAGGAACAACAATTATTTTAGATATTCCGTTGGAGCACATTAAAGAAAAGTTAGTTCCTATAACAATGCCTAAAGAATTATTACAACTTAAATAATCAAATTGTGTGTTTATTTTTTTTAAAATGCCATAAAATAATTTTTATTTTACGTTTAAGCAAAGTATCTTCACTTAATTTTTTAGTGTTTAAATATAAAAATAAGACTGTTATCCAACAAACAATCAACAAAATCAATATTTTATAGTTGATTACTTCTATAAAATATTTTAAATAGGATTAATTTTAACAAGTTACCACATAGAACAAACATAATTTTGTATGAAAGCTCATTTACTTTACGTTGAAGACGACGAAAGTCTAAGTTTTGTAACCCGCGACAACTTGGAACTCAACGGATATCGGGTAACATATTGCGAAAACGGGAAAATAGCATCAGAGGCGATAAAATTAAATGATTTTGATCTCGCTATCATGGATGTTATGTTGCCTGACATTGATGGTTTTGCACTCACTGAACTCATTAGAAAGTATAATACACAAGTACCCGTTCTTTTTTTGACAGCTAAATCGCTCAAAGAAGATAGAATAAAAGGGTTGAGACTTGGTGCAGATGATTACATCACAAAACCTTTTAGTATCGAAGAACTTTTGCTCAAAATAGATATTTTTCTGCGTCGCTCGCGTATCGTAACAACTACATCTCCTTCGTTTTTAAGTATCGGTCGTTATCTGTTAGATCATAAAAATTTGATCCTTAAATACGATGCGGATAATCGCAACCTCACACAAAAAGAAGCGGATTTGCTCAAACTTCTGATTGAAAATAAAAATGAAGTCATTAAACGTTCTTTCATTCTAGAAACGCTTTGGGGTGAAGACGATTATTTTTTAGGCAGAAGCTTAGACGTTTTTATTTCTCGCTTGCGAAAATATCTGAACAACGACCCCATCATTAAAATCGAAAATATTCACAGCGTTGGTTTCAGGCTTAAAGATTCGTAATTTTATTAGCTCTATAAAAAGCTAAAAATTCATCCGTCTCAACTGAAATTGGTGGCGTAAATTCGCACGATTTCATAGTTTCAAGTGCTTCATCGACTAAAAAATTTTGTTCCATCAGCGAATAGCAGCGCGCTAAATACCAATGTGCTTCACCATCTTTCGGATAAGTTTTAATCTGATTCTCGAATAAGTAAATCGCCTTATCAATATCAAATTTTTTAAACGCCACTAAAGCAGCCGTTTTTTCATCCGATTTATATGCCGCATTTGTTTGTGTTGCTGCGTCAACTTCATTGGGTTGCATGCGGCTACGCGCTTCAAAACCAGAACGCGTGAAATTTTGTTTAGGTTGCGAATAATTAGGCGGCGTAAATTGTCTGAAATTTTCCACTTTAGTTTTTCTGCAATTTTGCTTTCCTGCAAATGACATTCTGTATTTACTCTGGAAACGTTCATCCGTCATTAAAACCAGTTTAATAAAAAATATAACGCCAAATAAAATCGGCAACTTCGGATCGTGAAAACCAAAAGTGCAAATTAAACAAAATATTCCTAACCCGACCCGACCCGTATAAAAAAATGGAACACCCAACGGTGCGGAAACCAACGATAAAACGGATGCTATAACTCTATCTGTATTCATAATTTTTATTTAATTGATAGAACAATATTAGTCTAAATGGTATCAAACAGCCTAAAAGTTTCGACGAACGCATTAAATTTATAGAAGAATCGTATCAAATTTGATTTTTGGCTACAACAATTCAAAGATTTTATTAACTTTGTTGAGTGTTGTGAATATAAAATTCTAATTTTTTAAAGTGGATAACGAGCAAGTTTCAAGAAATTCGGAAAGTGTCTATTCAACTAAAGTACGGGCAGGCAGAAGGCGTACTTATTTCTTTGACATTAAGCGATCTAAAAGCGATGATCATTACGTTACGATTACGGAAAGTACAAAACGTATGAATGGTGGTTATGACAGGCACAAAATTTTTCTGTATAAAGAAGATTTTAATCGCTTTATAGAATCACTTCAAGAAACGATAGACTTTTTCAAAAAAGATATTTTACCCGAATACGATTACGAAGAGTTCTCGCGCCGACAAGAAGAATACGAAGCTAAACTCGAAGCCGAGCGTCTCGAAAAATTGGAAAATCCAACGGCCGCTTCAGAAATAATTACTGGAAGTGATACAGAAGAAAAAGAAATCCGTGAGCCCGTTCAACCCGCAAAGAAAAAAAATATTTTTGAAGAATCCGACGATGATATGAGTTGGTAACAGTGCAGCACTTTTTTGCGTTTGACGCTTAAAAGTTTTATTATACATCTATTGAATTTAAGTTTATGTCCAAAGTAGTGAATCAAGAACCTAATCAGCTCAACATAGAAATCTCAGACGAAATTGCAGAAGGGATTTATTCTAATTTAGCAGTCATTTCGCACTCTGCCACCGAATTTGTTATTGATTATATTCGCTTATTGCCCAACACGCCCCAAGCACGCGTAAAAAGTCGTATTCTACTCACACCCGAACACGCTAAACGTTTATTGACGGCATTAGCCGAAAATGTGCGCCGCTACGAAACGCAATACGGCGATATTCAGGAGCGCGAACAACCCACATTTCCGATGGCATTTTCTGGACCAACAGCGCAAGCTTAATTTAGTTGTTAGTTGTTTGTTAGTTGCTCGTTTAAAAGCGAGCTAAGACTGTCAATGAACAACCGCCCCTGGAAAACTATCAAAGAAAAACTAACAACTATTATGCTTTGTCAAAAAGAATTATTTAGCCTCGACACTGATGTTCACTACATCAACGGCGCGTATATGTCGCCGTTAACAAAAAAAGTGGAGCAAGCTGGCATTGAAGGTGTTATCATAAAATCGAAACCCTATAATGTTAGCCCGAAACATTTTTTTGACGATGTAGAAACACTGCGCGCGTTATTTGCGCAACTCATTAACGCCGAAAAACAAGAGCGCGTTGCAATTATTCCTTCTGTATCGTATGGCATGGCGATAGTAGCCAACAATATTAAAATTAAACGCGGTGGTAATATTATTATATCCGAAGCGCAATTTCCGAGTCATGTTTACCCATGGTTAGACATTGCGCGCGAAAAAAAATTAGAAATCCGAACGATTCCATATCCTTCCGGTGAGAACCGCGCCGAAAAAATGAATGCCGCTATTTTATCCGCCATTGATGATAAAACTGTTTTAGTTGCGCTGCCTCATGTGCATTGGTCGCACGGCACAAAATATGATTTAGAAACGATTGGCGTTGCGGCGCGCAAACACAAAGCCTATTTTGTAATTGATGGCACACAAAGTGTTGGCGCTTTACCGTTCGACGTGCAGAAAATTAAATGCGATGCGCTTATTTGTGGTGGCTATAAATGGTTGATGGGACCCTACACTTTAGGTTATGCCTATTTTAATGAAAAATTTGATACCGCCAAACCGATTGAACAAAGTTGGATTTCACGGCTCGGTGCAGAAGATTTTTCTCAACTTTCAAATTATAACGCGCAATTTAAACCGCACGCCATGAAATTTGATATGGGTGAGCGTTCAAATTTTGTAGCTGTACCGATGGCAATTGAGGCACTTAAACAAATATTGGAATGGGGTGTCGAAAATATTCAGCCGTATTTGAAAAGTATTTCAGAAAAAAGTATTTCAGAACTCAGAACCTTAGGCTGTTGGATTGAGCAAGAAAACGGCAGAGGAAATCATTTATTTGGTGTACAGTTACCAAAGTCTATTGACTTAAAAAGTTTTCCGGATGTTTTGAAAGCACAAAAAATATTTGTTGGCGTACGTGGCGATTTTGTGCGCGTTTCACCACACGTTTACAATACGGAATCCGATATGCAAGCATTGGTTGCCGCTGTTAAAAATGCTATTGCATGATGCCATGTATTCGGGTGAAAACTTTGTAAATCCTTCAGTTTATTGTTTCTTTGTGCTGAAAATTTTTATTTAACTAAAAACAACACACCATATTATGGGATTATTTTCTTTTGTAAAAGATGCTGGTTCAAAATTATTCGGTCATCCAGTAACAGCATCAGTTGCTAATGCAGGTGCAGCAACTTCTGTCCCAGTAACTAATAATACTGCGCTTCCGTCCGACGCCCCAAATGTTGTTGCGCCCGATGTGAAAGATGAAAGCACTGTTTTGACGGAAGCTATCAATGCTTTAGGCTTACAAGCAACAAGTCTATCGGTTGAATTTAATAAAGATAATAACACGGCAACTGTTTATGGAACAGTTATGACGACGACGGATAAAGAAAAAGTTGTTTTAACAGTAGGCAATCACGAAGGCGTTGAAACGGTTGACGATCAATTATCGGTGATGAATCCTGAGCCTGAATCAACTTTTTACCAAGTTAAACCTGGTGATACACTCACAGGAATTGCTTATGCGATGTACGGTCATGCGAGTAAATACAAAGATATTTTCAATGCCAATCAACCGATGTTAAAAAACCCCGACGACATAACAGCCGGACAAATGTTGCGCATACCTGCGCTTTCTTCCTAAGATAATTGAAGGAATGAAAAAGTTCCAATAAAAAAGGGCTATCCTTTAAAAGCCTTTTCAGGATAGCCCTTTTTACATTTTTACAACAATTTGCCATGCAATATGGTGGTCGCAACAGCGAAGTAAATAATAATTCCCGTTACGTCAACGAGTGTTGCAACAAATGGCGCTGAAGAAGTAGCTGGATCGAGTCCGAAGCCTTTGAGAATAAAAGGCACCATTGAGCCCGAAAGAGTTCCCCACAAAACAATGCCAACGAGCGAAAAGCCGATTGTGAGTGCCACGTAGAACCAATAGATACCATGATCGTACAGTCCTGTGAGTTGCCAAACTGTAATGCGAGTAAATCCGATGGCACCTAAAATACTACCGAGCATCAAGCCTGAAAATATTTCTTTGCGCATTACATACCACCAATCGGAAAGTTTTAGTTCTTTAATTGCCATGGCACGAATAATTAACGTTGCGGCTTGCGAACCTGAATTACCACCACTCGAAATAATAAGTGGAATAAATAGATTCAAAACAGTAGCGCGTTCTAATGTGCTTTCAAAATATCCCATCGCTGTAGCGGTGAGCATTTCACTTAAAAATAAAATAACCAACCATGTCGCGCGTTTTTGTACCATCACAAACAGCGATGTATCAACATACGGCAAGTCGAGCGCTTCTAAACCACCAAATTTCTGAATATCTTCTGTGTCGCGTTGTTCAATAATATCGAGCATATCGTCAACGGTAACAATGCCGACTAAAACACCGTTATCACTGATAACAGGCAAAGCCGAGCGATCGTATTTACCAAAAATTTTAATCGCGTCTTCCGAATTCATGGAACCTTTTAAACACAAATACGCCGAATCCATTAAAGCCTCGATGTGTTCTTCGGGTTGTGCCATCAAAACTTTACCGATGTGTATATCGTCAATTAAAACTTCATGGTCGTCAATAACATACACATAATTGAGTGTATCTGCTTTTTTTCCGTTCGCGCGAATATGATCTAAAGTGTAAGCACACGTCCATTTTTTTTTAACTTGAATATAAAAAGGTGTCATTAACCTACCGACACTGTTTTCTGGATAACCAATAAGATTAAGCGCGACCTTGCGTTGGTCTTCGTCTAAAAGATTAATTACATCTTTGATGAGCAAATCTGGAAATTCCTCAAACAAAGCCGTTCTATCATCTGGCGCCATTTCATTTAAAATAGATGCCAATTCATCGCTCCCTATATTTTTTAAAACGGTTTCTTGCGTAGAGGTATCTAGATAAGAAAAAACGGTTGTTTTCAAGTGTGGCGGTAGCATTAAAAAAGAAAGCGTTTGATCACTGTCTTTCAATTCGCCGATAGTTTCGGCAATATCGCTTGGGTGTTGCAAAAGCATTTCTTCTCTATTCATTCCTGAATTTACCATTTCTATCTCAAATTTCTATTCGTTTTGAAATTTTGCAAATATAGAGAATAATGCTTAATGGTCAATGCTTAATGGTTAACCTTTTACTGCTATTATTTTGATTTTTTCTTGATAGTGCAACCGATAGCGCGGGTAAAATTGGGTTCAGGATTTTTACCCGCTTGAATAGCAGCAATCGCATTTTCGGCATATTTTTCTGTAATACTTTCACCTTCCGAATCGTTATCAATAGCACCAATGTAACGCACAGTATTTGTTTTGTCAATAATAAAAATGTGTGGTGTGCGCGTCGCGCCAAATTGCGGATAAATTTTTTGTCCTTCATCCATCAGGTATTTGAAACCATAATTTTTTTCTTTGGCGCGCATTTGCATCGCTTCAAAACTCTCTTCTGAATTATTATTTGGGTCGCTCGGATTAATGGCAACTACTGGAAAACCTTGCTGCGCAAATTTTTTATTTAAATCAATTACGCGTTGCTCATACATTTGCGCAACCGGGCAACTGTTGCAAGTGAATACAATGATTGCACCTGACGTTCCTATTAAATCTTTGAGCGCATATTTTTTGCCGTCAACATTTTTAAGTTCGAAACTTTGAACTTTATCGCCAACAGCATAACCTGTAGAAGTATTTTTGAAAGGAATAAAAGCTAAAAGTGCTAAAGAGAAGAAAAAAGATTTCATAATAATTTATTTAATTTTTGAAAAAAGGTATTGATTAATGTATGTTGCTAAAAACTAAACAATAACGCTTAAATTTGTGTTTAAGTATTGATTTTAGATTAAGAATCAGTTACAATGAATATTGAACAACTGCTTTCAAGAGCAATAAATAATGAATTTTTAAGTGTTGAGGAAGGTGTTTTTCTGTTTGAAAATGCACCTACCACGGCTTTAATGTTTGCTGCAAACGTTATGCGACAACAACGCGTGCCAGGCAATAAAGTAACTTGGATTATTGATAGAAACGCCAACACTACCAATGTGTGTTTGGCAAATTGTAAATTTTGTAATTTTTATCGCCGTCCGGGCCATGGCGAAGCATACATAACGTCTATTGAAAGTTACAAAACTAAAATTGACGAAACTTTTAAGTTTGGCGGTGAGCAATTGCTGTTGCAAGGCGGTCATCATCCCGATTTAGGTTTAGCGTATTACGTTGATTTATTTAAAAACCTGAAGCAGCTTTATCCGACGTTGAAATTACACGCTTTAGGACCGCCTGAAATTGCGCACATCACACAATTAGAAAAATCAACGCACTACGAAGTTTTAAAAACTTTAAAAGAAGCGGGTTTAGATTCACTGCCAGGTGCGGGTGCCGAAATTTTGGACGATCGCGTTAGAAGATTGATCTCGAAAGGGAAATGTGGTGCGGAAGAATGGTTAGAAGTAATGCGCCAAGCGCACAAACTCGATTTAACAACTTCGGCGACGATGATGTTCGGTCATATAGAAACCAACAAAGAGCGTTTTGAACATTTGGTAAAAATTCGCGCCGTTCAAGCTGAAAAACCTTTAGGTACAAAAGGTTTTTTAGCGTTCATACCTTGGCCCTTTATGGATGAAGGTACGCTTCTGAAAAAATTAAAACGTGCGCGCAATACTGTTTCGAGCGATGAGTATATCCGTATGATAGCCATGAGCCGCATAATGTTGCCGAACGTAGTTAATATTCAAGCATCGTGGTTGACGGTTGGTAAAAATATTGCGCAAGTGTGCCTACACGCTGGCGCAAACGATTTTGGTTCTATTATGATTGAAGAAAACGTTGTTTCTGCCGCAGGTGCAGGTTTTCGTTTCACTGCCGATGGTATTCAGAAAGCGATTGCAGAAGCTGGATTTACTCCGCAATTGCGCAATCAGCAATACGAGTATCGCGAAGTGCCTGTCAATATAGTTCAACAAGAATTAAATCACGAATTGATGACTGTTGATTAAACTTTGTATCATGAAAAATTTGTGTGCTTGTATTTTGTTTATCGCATCATTTTCAGTTTTTGCTTGCGGAGTGAATAGACAAGTCTCAAACAAAAATCAAGTCGAAATTATTGGCACATGGCAACTCATAACAGGCACTCTCATTGAAAAAAATGATACCATTACAACATCGTACACAAAAAATACGCGTTTCATTAAAATAATTAATGCGACGCATTTTTCATTTTTACAGCACGATTTAACCAAAGGTAAAAATGCAGATTCCACTTTTGTAGCAGGCGGCGGCAAATATACGCGCACAGGAAATACTTATACAGAACATTTAGAATTTTGCTCTTCCAGAGATTTTGAACAAAACGATTTTACATTTACTGTTTCTATCAGTAACGATACGCTCATTCAAAAAGGCATCGAGAAAATTGAAAGCAAAGGTATAAACCGACTCAATATTGAAAAATATGTGCGTCTGAAAGATTAATTTTGTTTTTTTATTTTAAAACGATTAGTCTATCATCATGAAAAAATGTACATTTTTGTTTCTCTTCGCGCTTTTATTGGGTTGCAATAATTCTAATTGGGATGCCGTTTCCGAAAAATATAAAATCAATACCACTTTAGACGCGTGGCATAAATCCGCTGGCGCGGCGCAATTCGATAATTACTTTAGCTACTTTACGGACGATGCCATTTTTATTGGTACTGATGCAACGGAAAATTGGAACAAAAAAGCTTTCGCTGCGTGGTCAAAACCGTATTTCGATAAAGGTAAAGCGTGGAATTTTACATCGCTGGAACGGCATATTTCTTTCGATGCAGATGGAAAAACGGCTTGGTTCGATGAACTTTTGAATACGCAAATGAAAATTTGTCGCGGTTCAGGCGTACTTGTTAAAATCAATAACGATTGGAAAATCAGTCAGTACGTGCTTTCTATGACAATGCCGAACGATAAAGTTGCCGAGGCTACGAAACTTAAAGCTACGCAAGAAGATTCTATTATCAGCAGTCTTCAAAAAAAATAAACTTAATCTCGTGCAATTTACTTCAACACTACCTGCGATTTTCTATACAAATTATCTTTTGCTTTCGAGTAAGCGGCTTCAATATCAATGAGGATTTTAACTTTGGCTTCGCGCTCATTCTTCCAAAAATTATACGACGATACTTTTATAATTTGAATCGGTCGCTGCGTTAAAATATACTGTAATTTTTGCTCCCATGAAGAATGATGGTATTTATGAAACTCGGAAAGTGATCCATCTGATTGAAAAACGCAAAGCGGACTAACATCGTCATCGGGTAAAAGCACGAGCGCAACGGTGTATGACGGATCGATAGCATAATTTTTTTGAACGCGCTTTTTCCCGAATTGAGCATCTAAATAATTGGCTAAAGTATTTAACCAAACGGAAGATTTGTTTTTTTCTTTTAATCCGTATTGAAAACTCAAATTGGAAAGCGTAATGGCAGCTTGAACCGTATCTTTATTCGCCGTATCGTAAATCCAAGTAGCAAATTGCGCATACAAAGCAGAAAGCGTATTTTCTTTAATACGCGCTTCGTCGCGTAGAATATCCAATCGGATGGAATTTATCCAATACAATTGTAAAATAAAACTGTTTAAAATTGTGCGCCAATTGCTTAAACTCAAATTTGGCGAATCAACATCGGTATAAGTATTAGAAACAATCAGTGTATCAAATTTTTGCTCGCCCATTTCATTCAAACAGCCAATCCATAAGCCCGTTCGGTTCAAATGTTCTAATCGTTCCCAACCACTTTCTGTTTTCTGAATAATCTGTAAAATCGCTGACATCAGTGTATTGCGCTGTGCTTCTGAAAAACATAAAACGCCTGTTTTTGTAATATTTTTTGTCGAATCATTCTCTGAATAAGTCAATAAGAATATAATTTTTTCAATTTCAGGTAGATTTATACTCCGAATTTTGGTTTGGGCGGATTTTACGTTCACATCAATCCAATGTATTTCTTGGGATGATTTAACAGAAAGCGGTATTGATTTTAAATTTTTATAAAATACTTTTCTGTTCATTTCATACAAGAGCGATTGCGGTTGATGCAAAAACTCTAATTTACAGACAGGTGCATTGAGCGTACGCGCTAAAGCAGAAAAAGAATTAGCCACAAAACCTTGATTGTGCGCAAACTCATCAAACAATGTTGCACTAACTGCGCCGTGCAAAATTTGCGATGCTTGTACGGTATTGATGCTATTAGCATTATAAAATAAAACACGATCAAAAACGGGTGTATCGTTGTGTGTTAAATACATTGCAACGGATGGCGTTACCAAAAAAACAGGAATGACGTGCGCGAGTGCATTTGTTTCTGCGGTAGTTAAATTGGTTAAATGCGTTTTGGCTGCTTCGGAAGGATTAAATAATTTTTCAAAGACATAAGCATTTTCATTTTTTAAAATTCTAGTATTGAGCGAAGTGCTATTGCTCCATATATTTACGATGTAGTCAACAATAGTATCGTGCAGTTTTTTATCGAGCATCGCCATTTGAGATTGTGTTTCAGCGATATTCGCTACTGGTGCATTGTGGTTTTGGAGTAAAATATTATTATAAAACCACGCATCGAAAGCAGCATCCCAACTTTCAGGTTTTAATTTTATGAGCGTTTCAATCACATTTTTTTGCGGAGATGGTAAACTCAGCCAAAATTTTTGCCAAGCATAGAACGCACCAAAATCACGCAGATTTATTTTAGTTTCTTCTAATTGTTCTATTATTTCGCTCGAAAGTTGAATTTTTTTGTTAAAGGTTAATCGGTTATCAATTGCAGGCGTTTCATAAATTTGCGTTGCGTTAATTTGTTCGATGAGTGTATCAAATTCTTTTTCAAACGCAACAACTCGTTTTGTGAGTTGCGCATCGTGCAAATTTTGCGCAGTGCTTGAGTTGAGTCGCTGCATAGCATCTTGAACTAAATTCGGTAAATTTTTGCGCCAACTTCTGAGTTGCATTTCAAAGCCTTCAACGTTAGCTATAATTTTTACAGGATCATTTTTTTCAGAACTTTTTAAAAAGGTGTGTTGAAAAATAGGATCTGTTTCAAAAAAAGATTGTAACGCTTTGTACGACTTTATTAACTGTGTTCGCGCTTCTAAAACTACTTTCGATTTATTGCTAAAAATGGCGGTAGCGTGTAAACCACTCAAACGCAAAAAATTATTCGTCTCTAAATCTGTTCCGTGCTGAAAACTAAAATCGGAATAATCATCCTTAAAGTGGCGCAGTTGCTCCGAAATAATATTCGATTTTTTTTCGTAGAAAAAAGTAATTTGCTCGCTACACTCTGTAAAAAAAACAACGGCGCGCTGCTGATATTCTTTTAGGGTTTCAATTAAATTATCTAAATTTTTTTTACAAATTTGTTCTGCGTCCGCTAAATCATATTTTTGAAAAACGTCAGGATGCAACAATACAAGCGGATGTTTTAGAGAACCGACCGCAGGATATAATTTTTGCGCTTCAGCAATTGCAGAGTGCGTCTCGGAATGCGTTTTTTCTGTAAATTCGTAATCGGAAGGTTTGATTGAATTTAGGAGCGACTTACTAACTATTTTATCGCTTTCAGAAAATAAACCAACAATGTCAGAAACTTTGTGTGTGCCTAAAACGGATTGTGTCAAAACGTCGTGTTGCGCATCGCTATAATTGAGCGCGCGTCGCCACTGTTTTAGCGTGACTTGAAAATCGCTTATATCTTTTTTGGGTACGTTTTTATTTTTCAGTGCGTCGCGCAAAGTGCTTAAAAGTAATTCTTTATCGGCATAAATATCTTTTAAAAGAAAACTCAGATGTCCTAAACCAATTTTTACCAATTCGTTTTGAATAAAAATAAGTTCTTGAACATTTTTGCAAACTACTAAAACCTTTTGCTTCTGCGATAGCGCATTGATAATAATATCGGTTAAAATATTTTTTTTGCCCGAATGGAATGCACCTTCAACAACGCTCAACGAATTTTGCAAAGCCGTTCTGAATGCTGCATATTGTGTAATATCTTTTTCGAAATAGCCAAACACGTGCAATGTCGTTGCATCGAGTATTTGATTTTCTTTATGGGATACAGCGTCCGAAAAATTTTTTGTACTTTGAGCGTGCGGAAAAAAACCCATTGAACCGCACCATAACACATCTCCGCGTTGCACAACAATATCAAAATTATTTTTTGTAGGGAACTCGCGCAAACGCTCTAAAAGCGCACCACAAGAAATGGAAAGTTTTTTACTCACATCGAACGAGCAATCGAGCATCGCTTTTTCCAAATCTTTTTTCGATGTCGTAAACGCACTGAGAATATCTGAGATGTCAATATCTCTTTCATTTTTTAAATAATCTATGAGTTGAGAATTAGCAATTGGTTTTGTATTTTCATCTAAAGCAATGCGCCAACTATCAACGCGAGAAGGATGTGGTTTAAGGTTTAAATACCATGTAAAAAGTGGCGCTGCTATTTTTTTGCCGTTTGTTTCCGTAAAAAAAATGTATGGAAAACTAAATCCGAATGTTTGCGCACCAAACGCACGTACGCGATTTTTATTTTCGGCGTAAAAATGACGCAGTAATTCTGTATTATTATACGCAGCGTGTATATCGGTTTCAAAACTTTTACCCGAAAATATACCTTCCATCCATTTTGCAACTTGTGGCGCAAGGCGCGTGTAAATGGTAAAAATATCTATGACTTCGGTATTATTTTCTAAAACCGTTTCTAAAAAAATATTGTCAAATTGTTGGGTACTCATAGTTTAGTCTTGGTTGATATTAATTACGATGGCAAACCGCGTAAATTTTTTTAATCATTCAAAGATACTTATCATTAAATAATTATCTCTGCTAATGTAGGTAAATTTAAGAATACAGGTTGCAATACCAACAAAAAAAATATCCCGAAATTTCAGTAAAGAAATTTCGGGATATTTAATTATGGCTTACAAACTGATTTTAGAATACTTAAATTAACAAGCAACTATTTTCCTATTTGAAGCAAATAGTCTAAAGCAGTTTTGTTAGTTGAATCAACTGCAATAGTTTTAGTGAAAAATTCTTTTGCTTTTGGCAAATCGTTTGCGCCACCGTAATAAACACCCAAATAGTTATAGGCACGCGCAACAAAACTTTTTGTACGCGCATCTGATGGGTTTGCTTCATACACTACTACTAATTTTTCATACGCCTCTTTCGCTTTGCCAGTGTTAGCGGTATCCATCGCGTCAATAAAATCAGCCTTAAATTTATAGCCGTCGCCACCTGCCGGAACGCGCGCAATGTATCGGTCGGCTAATTTTATGCCACGCTCATTGTCTTTAATAATTTGTGCGTAATACATTCCGTAAAAAATGTCAGTACTTTTAACATCTGATTCGCAATTTTTCAATCTGTCATCGAATAAATCCAAACCTTCTTTGTATTTTTTAACGTTGTAATTCATGTCGGCTAAATTTTTCAGAATAGAACACTTTTTAGTCGAATCAAGCGACAAGACTTGCATATACATTTTTGTAGCACCCTCAACATTGCCAAGTTTAGCTTCTGCGCGTGCGCGGTATTCATAATCGTAATCAACTAAACGATCTGCAGGTAAAGCTTTCATCAACATTTCAGACGATGTTTTAGCATCAATGTATAATTGTTTGATGCGAGCAGAATCGTTAGGGTCTTTTTTTGCTTCGTTCTCTTTTTCAAATCGTACAGCACTTTCTACAGCCGACCACGTTAACCAACGATACACTGTTGGGTATTTATCGCCATGCTTTATAGCAAAAGTATTTCCCTCTTTTAACACACGGTCGTAATCTAACACTTGATACGTTAAGTATTTTAAGAAACGTAAACGCGCTTCTGGATCTAAATCGCCGACGAGTTTCAAATATGAATCTAAAGTTGGAGTCACTTTATCGTATTGTCTATTACTTTGATAAAGTTCCGCTAATACTTTGTACAACGGCGCGTACTGATTATCTACTTTAATACCTTCAAGGCATTGCTGAATCGCTAAATCCATTTTTTTGGCGCTTCTCCAAACTTCCGCCATCTTGGCATATACTTCTGGGTCTGTTTTATCTTTTTCAGCCGCCGTTTCCCATGCTGTGACTGCACTTCCTGCGTCGCCTTTTAGAAGTTGTGCATTACCGAGATGCACCCAATATGCAGCAGTTTTAGGTTCAATGTCGCGCGCACGGGTGAAATTGGCAACAGCAATTTCAGGATTTTTTTGCGTTGATTCAATGTAGCAATCGCCTATCATCATATAAATTTCAGGACTACCTTCTTTATATTTCTTTTCGCGCGAATTGCGAATAGCTTGATCGAAGGTTTTCATGGCTTCTTTGCTATTTTTTTGGTCAAGCAAAAGTTTACCCATTCCGACTAAACATTGCGGACAGTTTTTATCGGCAATCAAACCTTTATTATATTGCTCGCGTGCCAATGTTAGTGCTTCATTGGGTTTAGATTCAATAAGATTTTTATAATCTGTCTCGCCTAACCAAAAATATGCTTCGCCTAATTTTTTAGGATCTTTTTCAGTGCTAACATAAGCATTGAGTATTTTTTTTGCCTCATTGAAGTTCTCGTTGACAATTTTCTTCTTGGCATCTTCAATCGGATTCTGCGCGCTGAGCGTCCAGGTTATTAAAACGAAGGACATTAAAATCTGAATTTTTTTCATGTTATAAATTGTTTGATGTGAAGAAAGTGCTTTTATTTTATTATTCTTAGACTTAAAGTGCATATAATTTAACGTGTTTAATAGAGACGTACAAAAAATAAAAAGTAAACGAAACTGTGTGTTAATATTGTATTAAACTGTTGCGATTAAAAAAACGCAACAAAAATATTTCAAAATTCGGTTTATGCAAGTTTTTAGACAATTTATAATTTAGAATTAATAATTAGTAAATTTTTGTCTTGAAAAAAATTTCTAATTTTTTACTTTTCCAACCCCTCCATCTTTAAATTGTAACATTCTAACTGGTGGGTGTCGCGGTACAACACCTGCTTTTAAAATTATTGTCTGACCAATATCGCCATCGGCAAAACTTGCGAACGAACACGCTAAATTACTGCCATGTTCTCTCGGATACAAATAGACTGAACGGAAAAAAGGATATTGTTTATTGGCTAAATTAATTTGATACGGTTTGAGTGCTTCTTTTTGCGTGGCTGTTTTTATACCCATTACATTAATGTGCTCCATAGATTTTTTTGTAAACGGATCATCTGAATCGCTTAACCAACACCAACCCACCACACCCATCGCGTTTTTATTTTCAGAAACATATTTAATAGCTTCTGCGTTCGATTCCGTCGCAAAAGTATTAGGTGGTAATTTATTTATTTTGTAGTAATTCATCAAAAAATTAACAGTACTCGAATTGCTTTTGTCAAAAACAAGTCGTTTATCGCTGATTTCGCCCGTTAAAATTTTTCTAAATTGTTCCGTCGTAATCGTCGAATCGTTATCGCTTTTGTTTGAAATTAAAGCGATGGCATCGAGTGCAATTTCGTAAATAGGTGGCGCGAATTTTTTTTGCAATAAAATTTTACTTTCGGTAGTATCCAGTGCGCGGCCGATACAAATAAGTTGTGCCGAATCGTTCACTAAATCGCTGATACACTCGTTTTGAGTTTTATAATTTCTATTAATTTTCGTACTCGGAAAAGTCGCTGCGAACACATCAAGTTGCGCATCAATAAAAGGTCTAAGCGTTTCGTCAATCGAAAAATTTATCTCGCCATTATCCGGATTATCCTTCAGTACTTTTACTTTCGTTTCGCAACCTCCTAAAAAGAATGTAAAAAGTAAAAAATTGAAAATTGAAAAAAAGAGAAAGCGTGGGAATAATAAATTAATCCGCTCAATTTTTTTTCCAGGTATTAACCTAAATTTTAGGCGCATAGTATTTGTAATTTTTAATTCTTTCACTCCTTCATTTTTAATTCCGTAATTCCTTAATTTCTTCAACTTCCCCAGTTTTGTTGATTTCTGTAAAATCGGAACGAACCATAAACAATAAATAACAAGCCGATAATTATGCCGTACATTTTATTGCCTGTCAGTAATTCACCATAGTTAGTTGTCAGCAGAACTAATCCGAGACCAATGTATAATGCTGCAACAATCATTCGCAAATAATACGGCATAACTTTTTCGATTGATAAATCCACTTAAACTTTTTAATTTTTTTAAAACCTAAAAAGTTTGATATTTTGTTTTAATTTTTATTTTGAAACGATGCAATAAAACTATTTTTTGGTGTGTGAGACAAAAATAATACTTTTAAAATCTTGAATGTGCTGCTCTCAAAGCTAATCCATGCCACTCTTTCAGAACTTTACACTTTACTTTTTGCACTTTGCCTTTTGCCTTTTGCACTTTGCTCTTTTTACAAATGAATCACTTCGCCATACGCCGCTGCCGTGGCTTCCATTATTGCTTCGCTAATAGTTGGGTGCGGATGAACCGATTTTAATATTTCATGACCCGTTGTTTCTAATTTTCGGGAAACAACCGCTTCGGCAATTAATTCAGTAACGTTGTAACCAATCATGTGGCAGCCGAGCCATTCGCCGTATTTGGCGTCGTAAATAACTTTTACAAAACCTTCGGGTGCACCAACAGCTTTGGCTTTACCCGATGCCGTGAAAGGAAATTTTCCAACTTTAATATCGTAACCCGCTTCTTTCGCTGCTTTTTCGGTGTAACCAACCGATGCGATTTCGGGTGTGCAATACGTACAACCCGGAATATTATTATAATCCATTTTTTCGACGTGCATACCGGCAATTGCTTCAACGCAAGTAATACCTTCTGCGCTTGCCACGTGCGCTAATGCTTGTGTGTTTAAAATATCGCCGATGGCATAAATACCCGGAACATTTGTCTTGAAAACATCATCAACGACAACAAATCCCCGATCGGTTTTCACGCCAATTTTTTCTAAACCAATATTTTCTGTGTTTGGTGTAACGCCCGCAGCAGAAAGAATTATGTCGCACTCGATAGTGCTTGTTACGCCTGTTGCTTTATTTTTTACAAAAACTTTTGAAATTTTACCCGACGTGACGACGCTTTCAACGGAAGTACCTGCCAAAATTGTCATTCCTTTTTTAGAATAAATTTTAGCGAGTTCTTTCGAGATGTCAGCATCTTCGCGAGGCAGTAAACCTTGATCCATAAATTCTACAATCGTAACTTTTGAACCCATCGAATAATAAAAGTACGCGAATTCAACACCAATTGCGCCAGCGCCAACAATGACGATATGTTCGGGCATTTTCTCAAGTGTCATTGCTTTGCGGTATTCTATAACGCGTGTACCATCAATTTTTAAATTCGGGAGCTCTTTAGCTCTGCCACCGGTAGCAACAATAATATGCGGGGCAGAAAGAATTTCAGTTTTGCCATCGGCAGCAGTAACGGTTATAGTTTTATCGGCGCTAAAAATACCATTACCCATAAAAACGGTAATTTTATTTTTCTTCATTAAAAACTGAACGCCCTTACTCATATCGTCGGCAATTTTGCGCGAACGTTTTATGACGCCGTTAAAATCGGCGGTTACGCCTTGAACTGTGATGCCGTAATCGGCAGCGTGATTGATATACTCAAAAACGCTCGCACTTTTCAATAAGGCTTTTGTTGGAATACAACCCCAGTTTAAACAAATACCGCCTAATGCTTCGCGCTCAATGATAGCCACTTTTTTACCGAGTTGCGCAGCGCGTATAGCAGCCACGTATCCACCCGGACCAGAACCTAAAACTATTATATCGAATGATGTCATACAATCTAAATTTTTCCCAAAAGTACGATGCTATGCTTTTTTTTTGTAGCGATGTGTAATAAACTTTTTAAGGACACCCTTAACGAATGCTTTTTTGTCTTTCTTCAAACTAAAGATACTTATTATTTTCAAAAATTGATTTATCTTGTAGGTAATAAAACAAATTTTTAGTCTATTACAATGCGTTCAACGGTATCGCCGATAGTTATCGTATTGACAACATTTTGTCCGTCAATAATTTTTCCAAAAATAGAATAATTGCCATCGAGATGCAGAGTTGGAACGGTAGTTACAAACCACTGACTACATTCGGTGTGTAAATCTGCGCGCGCCATGCCTACAAATCCAGCTTGGTTATACGTTTCAGTGCCGATTTCTGTACTGATAGTATAATCTAAAGAGCCATAACCATCGCCACGCGGGCAACCTGTTTGAATAACGTGCAACGGCACAACGCGATGCCAAACCTTATTATTAAAAAATCCGGAACGCGCCAGCGTTACAAAATTAATTACTGAAATGGGTGCTTCTTGTAAAAGCAACTGAAATTTAAAACTGCCGTGCGTAGTGTAAACGGTGGCGGTACTATAATTCGAGAGTGTTCGGAGCGTTGACCAATCAATAACTTTACCTGTTTTAATTTTACTTTTTTTGGGTGCTATGGAATCGGCAATGTAATTTATAGCGCCACGAATATTTTCAATCGCTTCTAAATCGTTCGGCGATTTAAATTTTTGAATGGCTTGGTACATCATCGGAATATTATCTTGCAAACCGAATTTATTGATGCCGCTCTGTGGCGATTGAATCGCTATTGCACCAATTGCTGCTAAACCGGCATCGCCCGAACTGATAAATTTGAGCATTGTTGCCGCTAATCGGTTGCGAACAGAAATTGAAAATCCTCTAAAATTGGCATTAAACGCGGGCGAAAGAAAAATATCGCTTAAAGATTGCGCCGATTGCGACCGCACTGGCAATGCGTTATTTGTATTAAGTGCTTGTTCCTCAAAAAATTCGTAGTTATAGGGCGATTGTTCAAGTGCGCGCAAAATGCGCACCTTATCGTAAGTATTAGTTTCTTTGGTGTATAAATTTATTAAAACATCAGCAATAGAATCGCGTAATCGTGGCGAAAAACTATATTGTTTCATTATTGCTGCCCATAGAGTATAACGCGTGGCAGGTAAAATATCGTTTGAGTTTAATGCTTCTCTAATAGTTGGCAATGCTTTGGATGTTGGTAAATTTTTAAAAAACTGCGCTGCGGCTTGGCTCAGGTGTTCATTTTTATCCATCAAAAGCGGCTGAACCATATCGCGCAGGGCATCGAAATGAATTGGTTGACACGCATTGAGCAAAGCTATTTTTACATTAGTATTGGTTTCGAGCCTAAAACTATTTGCAATCGCCTCAACCGTTGTTTTGGGTTCTGCCGATTTACCCAAAATTTTCGCTAAAAAAATGCGTACATCTGCGGAAGGCTCGATGAGTAAATTTTTAGCAATGGTGTTGGTTGTAGAAGTATCGAAACTTATTTTCTCGCGACTCAATCCAAAGGTAGCAGCTAAACGTATTTGTTCACTGTATTGATTAGTTGTGGTGAATGCGAGTAATTTTTTGTTTGATATTGTTGTGAAAGAATCGCGCAGAGAAAAACGCATTATGGCGCGTGCTTGCTCTGTAATTAAAACAGTATCAGTTGGTCTGAAAGTAGAAATTTGACACAGGTAGTTTAAAGATTTACGCGAACCACATTTACCAATCGCTTCTAATATGGCTGCGTTGCGCGTAAAACCTTCGGTTGTGGTATCGTGCGCCGTGTAATTTTCGAGTAAAATTTTTTCTGCGCGCACATCACCTAATTGCCCTAAAACAAAAGCCGCTTGGCAACGCACGGAATTATACTTATCGTTCAATAGCCTTGAAACTGAATCGAGTGTAGTTTTTTCGCGTAAAGAAGCGAGTGCTTGTAAAGCGCAAAGTCGGTATTGTGGATTTTGATCGTGTAAAAACGCAACAATACTATCCGTTGATTGACGCTCAAGTAGGTTAAAAATGTTTTGAATATTTTTATCGTTAAAGTCGAGTTTAGAACCCGAAAAACTTTTTTCATTTAATTCAGGCGGTACGCAACCCGAAAAATTTAAAAGTAAACCGCTCAATAAAAATAATAGACAGACGTTTTTCATGCGCTTTAAAAAATTCAATCGTAATAAGTGCGTCATTTGAAATTAAACTTTCAATAATTTTTGAAAGTTCGTGAAATAGACGTAACTTTGTGTCAACTTAGCAAAATAGTTATTCTCAATAATTTTTGTAAAATTAAAATTCTCATGAAGAATTTATCTTTAATTTTTTTGGAAACTGTATTTTTTATCAGAAATATCTTTAAAAAACGTTCAAGCAACACTTTTTGGGATATTCGTTAATGGTTTCTTGTTACGAAATAGAAATTTCCTCAATCAAATCTTCTCCTAAAAAACCATTCAATGCGGTTTTTATGTTACTCTTTTGGTAAATAAGTTCGTTTCGCAAAATAGACGATTTGACAAAAACGACCAATCGTTTTTTATCTATCCAAATTTTTTGTGTTTGTTCCGCTGCGCTTTCACCCACTACTTTTTGCCACACTTCGCGAATGCGCATTTCGTTGAGCGTCGTTTTATAACCTTGCACATTCACCCATTGATTTAAAATATCGCCAATAAGCTCTTCATTCGTTTGTCGCATAAATTATTGAACTATTTTGGTAAAGTTAAGGTTAATTGCGTAATTAATTTTTCTAAAATAGCTGTGTAAACTTTTACGCCTTCCAATAATTCTTCCATAAAAATAAATTCATCAGCCGTATGAGAGCGTACTGAATCGCCAGGACCAATTTTTACGGTCGGAAAATTCATCAATGATTGATCGGAAAGTGTTGGTGAACCATATTTTTTTATTTTTAAACCCTCTATAACTTGAACGAGCGGATGTTTAGAATCTATATGAGACGATTGTAAACGCATAGAGCGCGGTTTTAAATCTGCTTTTAAGTTCGATTTTAAAATATCGAACACCTCTTGCAAAGTATAAAGCTCGTTCACGCGCACATCAATAACGTAATGACAAGTATCAGGAATAACGTTGTGCTGCGTACCGGCATTAATTTGTGTAACGGTAGCTTTTACCCCGCCTAAAAATTCTGAAACTTTTGGAAATAAATTCGTTGAAATTTTTTTAAAATCGTCAAATGCAATAGAAATCGCATTTACGCCTTCGTTGCGCGCTGCATGACCTGCAACGCCGTGCGTTGTGGCATCAATTACCATTAAACCTTTTTCAGCAACCGCACAATCTAAAAGTGTTGGCTCACCCACAATTCCACCATAAATTTTTGGCAAATTTTTTAAAGCTAACTCTACGCCGTTTGCACCAGAAATTTCTTCTTCCGAAGAAGCCAAGATAATTAAGTTGAACGATAAATCTTTACGCTGATAAAAATTCAAAAAAGTTTCAATCAAACAAACCAATGCGCCGCCCGCATCATTGCTGCCAAGACCAAAAAGTTTTCCATCCAAAATAGTTGCTTCAAACGGATTGCGTGTGTAACTCGCATTTGGTTTTACAGAATCGTGGTGCGAATTGAGTAGAATAGTGGGTTTTTTTTCATCAAAATATTTATTTTTCAACCAAACATTATTCAACACACGCTCAGGTAAGGTGCCTGTTTTTTCTTTTAAATACGCAAAAATTATTTCAGCCGTTGCTGACTCCTCTTTTGAAAGCGATGGCGTTTCAATAAGTTTGCGCAATAACTGAATGTGGGATGCAATATGTGTCAATTTTTATTTCCGTATGTTTAGTAGGGTGTAAACTAAATTTCCTTATGCCTTCAATAAATTAATTAATTTTTTCGATTTACTTTGGATAAATTTT
>JAYVNP010000059.1:0-40222 GCA_043758385.1 Saprospiraceae bacterium | reverse complement strand
CGCCGGCACCAATCCAGGCACCATCTTCCACAAAAATTGTTTTAACTGAAAATCCTTGTTGCACTATGGGCGTTGCAATGTCTTCAAAGTCATGATTTAAACCACTCATCACCACATTTTGTGCCAATAAAATATTATCGCCAAAAGTAACTGGTCCCGTTATTTTTGAACCTGCACCGATTAAGACTTTCTTTCCAATGATAACATCGCCGCAAGCATTAGCAATGAGTGAAAAATCTTCTATGATAGATTTTTCACCGACAGAAAATTTTTTGAATGGAAAAACATCGAGGCGTGTATTGCTTCTGATTATCGCTTTGTGATGAATTTTATGGACACTCGGATTGACAATATTTCTAATCCACCAACGCGGACGATATTGATTTGGTGCTTGTAACAACCACATCGAAACAGCTTTAAGTTTTGGATTGGATTTTAAATTTTCTTTTAATCCCATTGTTTTAGGCTATTTAAGTGTTTATCAATATGTCTATCTAAAATTTTATTTTCATGTTTGTCTAATATTTCCCAAAACTGACGCACCCTATCACCCCAAGTATTGGTATTAGCCACGCGTTCGCGCGCAGTAATTTTTTCTTCCGGATAGTCATTTATGGCATCGTTGATGAGCGCATTAAAATGTGCGTGACTATCAGCAATGCGAATGAGGTTGCTAAAACTCCGAATATCTTCACTAAAATTAGTCGCTATTATGGATTTTCCTGCCGCTAAATATTCATTTATTTTTAACGGATAAACAGAAAGCGACATTTTATTCAGCAGCGAAGGCAAAATAGCGACATCCATAAATTTGAGATATTGCGGAATATCGTAAATTTTTTTGCCACCCGTTAAAATAACATTCGGCATTTTGTCTAAATCTAAATTTGAAATTTCCGGCGAATTGATAGGACCCACCAACAATAAAGTTTTATCGGGATGCGCCGTAGCAATTGATTTTAATAACGGATAATCAATGCGCACAGGATCTAAATTGCCAACAAACCCAATTATTTTAGTTGTAACATTTTTTATTTCTTCGGGTCGTTCATAATGTTTACGTGCACAATCTTTAAAAATAGAAATATCAACAGCGTTGTGAAGAATATACGTCTCTGGCTGAAATTCTTTGAAATGTTGCCACAATTTTGTGGAAGTAACAATCGTAAAATCGGAATCGCGCGCAGCTTGTTCTTCTAATCTGACGCCGTGTTTTGCAACGTAAGGCTCCGTCGAAATATCGTCAATACACTGATATACGTTAAATGCTGCGCCGAGATTTTTGGGAAGCACGGGTAAAAAAAACGGATCGAAACACGTGAGATAAACAAAATCTTTTAAATGATTGTCTGAAATTATTTTTCTTACTGTATTTAAAACAACGTTCTGATTTCTTTTGTGCAGCGTGTTATACAATTTTCCGGCACTGAATTGATTGATTGGAATTGTTGCCGGCGGTGTGTAGGCAACAAAATTTTCTGGAATTTCGCTCAAGTATTCAACGGTTGTTTTTTGAGTTAAATAATTACCCAAATTTTTTTTAACGCTTTCTTCTTTTCTACCTGACCAAATATCTTTGTAAGAATATGGATGATTGACATAAAAAACACGATTGGTTTTTGCTAACTCTTTTGCAAAACTCAACGAAACCGACGAGTAACTATTCGTCGTTCGGAATAATGTATTGATGATGAAATCATAATCTTTTCTCATTCTAAAAATTGCAAAAATTAATGAATTAAAGATTCTTGTTCAACTAAGTTTTCAGTTTTTAGCGGTTTCATTTTGTCATTCTTCATGTTCTTAATTTTTACGACAGCTTCACCATAAAAATTAAAAGCGTATTTAAAAATGTTGAGGAGTTGCACACCAAAAATGCGATTTAATAAAATTTGCATAATGGTAAACATGATTAACATCGCTAAAAGCGTTCCATAAGCAGCCCCGATGACGCCAAGCCAACTAATAAATAAATAATTACTGACTAAATTAATGATTGCGCCGAGTGTTGTAATCCAAAAATTAAGTTTAGGTTTTCCGGAAGCATCCATGACTGTTCCGAATTGAACACCAAATGCCATAAAAAATCCGAAGAAAATAGTGATGCGCAAAATGGGTGCAGCACTCGCATATGCGGAACTCCCTAAAAGATTAACTATGATGTCGGCAAAAAATAAAATGAAAATGATGATTGGAATTATAAGACTCATTAAAACACCAACCGATTTTTCGTACAAAAATTTTATGGCGGAGTGACCTTCTTCGTGGTTTTTGCGCGCCGATTGTGGAAATAAAATTGTGGCTAATGTGGTAGTAGGCACTTCGGCGAGATTATTTATTTTAATCGAAAGATCGTAGGTAGAAACTTGCGCGAGCAGTGCTGGAAAACTTCCGATAACTAAGCGATCTAAACTTTTAAAAGCCATCGTCGCTAAGTTTGTGCCGAAAGTAAATTTACCGTACGCCAATAATTTTTTCACCCAGTGCCAGTTTATTTTATTTTGAAGCGCGAAATATTTGCGCGCAAATAAATAGGCTACAAAAGCAGCAGGCAACGCGGCAAATACTTGAACAAAAGCGAGCGACGTTAAATTAATATGCGCTTTGCTGAAAACTAAAAATAAAATCGAAAAAAATAATCCACCTGTTCGTACAAAAGTTGACCAAAACAAACCGCGAAAATCTAAATTAGCTTGCTGTATAAAATTAAATTGATACACACCCGAAAGTAGGAGTGTGGTTATGGCGTAGATATTGAGCAGCGTTGCTAATTCAGGCGATTTATATTGCTTGCCGATAGAATAACTAAATATTAAAAGCAACGTTGCAAAAATAATTGAAAGACTGACGTTTAAAAATAAAGAAGCCGTATTGATAGAATTGTGTTCCGACTTGGGATTGGTATTTAAAAAAGTCATCAAAGCGTTTTGCAACAAACCGGTTCGGCAAACTTCTATGGACGAAATGATAAGCGTAAACAAAACCCAAGTAGAGCAAGTCGGTTTATCTAAAACCCGATATAAAATTATCATCGAACCCAAATTAAAAATCATTTGAGTTATTTGATTCAATAAAGAATATAGACCGGATGAGATCCAGTAATTTTTCATATTTCTTTGTTCATTATTTGCCGTTCGTTTTTCGTTGTTTGGTGTTCTCGAACGAACAACAAATGATGAAAACCACGCAACGAATTGTGTCAGTCAGTCGAGATTTTTAATATCTACTTTATTCAGAACGCTACCTAAAATTTTTCCGTTCAAACTCGATAGGTAATTAACTTGATATTTATCGTCATTCGTGAACTGCGTTGTTGCATCGAATATTGGGATTAATTTATCTACTACGGTAGCTAATTCGCGCGCATCCGAGAAATGACTTAAACACGCGGCTTCTAAGAAAATATAATCGTATTGTTTTTTAAATTGACTTATTTTTTTATCGAAATCTACACCTGATAGCAACTCCGAGGGCGAATTTATACTTCCGCGATTGCCGATAATATCAACTTTTGGTAAATCGAATTTAAAATTTAAAGGTGTCGCTTGATTCATTTTTTGTGGCAAATTATTTTCTGTTTGCGTTTCAACAAATGCGCGTGTGGAAAGACCTGAGAGCGTATTATTTTTAAAATTAGTGTCAATGATGAGCACTTTTTTATTTTTTAAAGAAAGTGCAAACGCTAAAGCAGAAATTAAAAAAGATTTGCCCTCCGATTTTTTGAGCGAAACAAACAAAAACGATTGCGCGCCCGAACTTTCAATATCTAATCTAATTTTGCGCAACGACTCTTTAAAATATTCCTCATCGTGTTTGTTGCTGTCGTTGTGAAAAAAAGCATCGAAAGAATTATTTTTTGAATTATTTTTAGGGGGCTCAATTTTATTGATGGCGCCGAGCAACGGTAAATCAATGTATTTACTGTATTGAAATCTCGAACTGAGTGAGCGATCGAAATAAGCTAAACCAAATAAAAAAATAACTCCGAGCGTGCCGGCGCCTACGCCTGAAAACGCAGATATAAGTGCGCGTTTACTTGATTCTGCTTTTTCGGGAAACACAGCGGGTTCAATAATTTTTATCGGCGATTCTTCATTACCAGATTGCTCAATCACATCTGCTTGATTTTTTTTATCGAATGCCGCTTCGTACTCCTTTTGTGCAATATCAATTTGCTGAGTTAACTTTCCAAACTCGGCGTTATCATTAATAAGTTTCGTTTTCTTTCCTTCTAAATCATTAATGCGACGGTTTAAAGTTGCCAAAGTATTTTGCGAACCATCCCGAGAAGCTTGCGCATCGGCTTTGCGCAATAAAATTTCATTATTTTTTTGAACAACGGGATCTTGATCACCGCGATCATTGATTGATTTACTCGTTAAAATTTCATCTTGCTTAGTTCTTAAATCTTCAATTTGTTTTTTAATTCTATCGTCCTTCATGCCCGTATTCACCCATTTATCACTTAAAACTTTCATTTGCTGACGAATAGAAATCAGCTCTTCATTGCTAAAAATATTTTTTTTGTAATCTTTTTCAGCATATTCTGCATACGGTTGTTGCAATTCTTCATATTTTTTGGCGGAAGATGTGTAAGACTCAAATTTCTTAACTTCCTCGTTACGCACTGTTTCTAATTCTTTTATTTGAGATACAATGGCTTGACTTTGCTCAACTAACGCTACAACGCCATGACTTTTAGCATAATTGTATCGCGCCTGATTGAGAGAATCGAGATATTTTTTCTTCGAATCTGTTAGATTGTTATAAAAAACGACCGATTTGTTTTCAGAAGTATCTTTTTTAGATTTGTAAAATTTTAAAAATTCATCTACATACGTCTTCGTAACAAAATATGTTAATTCAGGATTTTCTGACGTAAACTCTACCGTTAAATAATCTGACTTGTCAATCCGTTTAATGTCAATTTTATCGCGCAATGTTTCGTAATCGTAACCCACAATTTTTTCAATTGTGTGTGCTGTGTTCAATAGTCTTAAATCTGTATTTTCGGGTGAGAGTACAGTGCCGAGATGTTGAAAATAGCCATCCAGTTCATTCTGTGGCATTTTGGATTTCACCCAATCCACTTTTCTAAATGATTTTATTTTTCCGGACGAGTCTTTCGCAAAATCGTGTAGCATTAATTTTTGCGTAACTGCATTAATGACTTGACGCGATTTCATATACTCTACCAAATTTGAAAACTTATTGACAATCTCAAATTCTTGTACAAACGCGTTTTGTTCACCTACGCGCACCCCTTTAAAATCGGTAATACCCGACGATATGACTTCTGACGATTTGAATTTTTTAGGCAGCAAACCCACCAAAAAAGCAGTGGTTAATGCAGCAATCAGCATTAAGGAAAATAAAAGCCATTTACGCTTTGCTAAAACGGAGAAGAAGTAAGAAACTTCCATTTAATTGTAAGATTTTCTGATAGTATGAAATAGTTGTTGGTTTAATATTGTTAGTTTTTTGTGTACAGATAAATCTTGAACCTATTACCAACAAATTATAACTAACAACTATCGTGCAAATTTACATTTTTTTTTCATTTGCACCAAAAACAATGCGATTTAAACAACAAATTACTTAACGAGGGAATAAGTAGTATTTATAAAATTGGCAAATGATGTTTGATTTTATAAATTCTTACATTCTAATTTCAAGTGCAACAGCTTTATAGTATCCTCACAAAACACAGTGGGCTCAAAGTGCATAATTAACTTTCGCCTTTTTTCGAACGGAGGCAGTTTGAGCAGCTTATGCTTTTTACCAAATGATGACATGAAAAGATTCTTTTTTGTTAAAGTTTTCTTAAAATTGAAAAAAATTCAGCTTTTGTGTTGATTCTAAATGCCTTTAGCACTAGTGTATGAGATGCTCTTAAAAACTCGAAATTATTTTGCAAGAGACCTTACAAATTTGAACATCTTTCTTTAAAATTTAATGGCTAATATTTTTAACAATTTTAATAATAACAAATATGTCAAAAACAGTCGTAAAAGTTCTGATAGTTACAGAAGAAGAAGGAAGTTTTAGTTCGGAACATCGGTTTGGATTAAGCGAACTCGTAAATGCTTTAAAATATACAGCTTACGACTTTGTTGAATTTCAAGTAATTACTGCACATCGTTCATTCAAAAACAAAAATATTCATGCAAAGGATGCTAATATCGAAAACTTTCGTTTCGACAGTAATTTTACCACTGATAAGTACGATCAAGTCTGGCTTTTTGGTGTTAGTAACTTTTACAATATAGACTCGGATCCATTCGTATCATCCACACCTTACCATGAAGTTTTCCCGCTTTCTGACGTAGAAGTTGTATCAATCTGTAAGTTCATGGATGCAGGTGGGGGCGTATTCGCAACTGGGGATCATGAGAATTTAGGAATAAATCTTTGTGGAAAGATTCCAAGAGTTCGTTCAATGCGTAGATGGGAGTTTGACTACCTAAAGGTACGTGATTCTTACGACAATTACAATGAATCTGGTACAGATGCTCCTCCCGTATTTGGTAAACATGCTCATGACACATTAGTGTCAGGTCATAACTCAATTTATGAATTTGATGACCAGTCGGATGACGTGCCTCAAGAAATAACTCCAAAGTTTTATTTCAGTGGATCAAAATATATCCTCAAAGCCTATCCTCACCCAATATTGTGTTCGCCTAAAGGACTTATCAACGTATTACCAGATCATATGCACGAAGGACAATGCCAAGAACCGGAAGACCTTTCGAAACAGTTCGCTTTACTAGATTATGACAAACCGGAATACCCTATCTTCTCAAGAATCCCTCCTCTCCTTTCACAATCTCAACAACGTCATCGCACAAAATCGCTTTCATCTCGTTTACGAACAGAAATGGTGTTTTCAGCTTCTTCTTTTTAACCAATAATTAATATGAACTGAATGCGTTTGAGTTTGGTGTGGCAGATATTTCTGTAAAGTAGCATTAAATTATACTAGTGCCTTTCTCCGTCAAGTACTTTATAGAAAATCTTTAATTTAAAACCATTATTACCTATCTCTAAAGCGTTTTCAAATACTCCAACAGTTGCTTTCTTTCAGCGTCTGTGAGTTTATCGCCATAATAATGCCCGACATTGGTATATCCTTTAAGTGTCGTGTCATACGTTTTTGTACTTTCTTTTATTTGCTTAATAGTGTAATTCCAACCCAATTTACTTTGGTCGTAATCAGAATTATCAAACGTGCGTTCCCAATATTTTGGTCGTGCGGTGCTGTTCAGTAAATCGTATAGAGTTGGAACGGAGCCGTTGTGCAAATACGGTGCTGTCGCCCAAATGCCATCAAGTGGTGGCGCAACATAACCTTTAGTGGGCAACAGCTGCGCAGAATTTGCACCTTTCGCAAACCAACTATTATTATACCAAGTGTGATACTGCGGATATTCGGAATAAACATTTGCCAAAGCGGCATCTGTATTAACCGATTTTTGATCAATCAATAAATTTGGATAAGTAACATTTCCGGCATCATAAGTGCCGTGACAATTTGAACAAGTATTGAGATAAATAATTTTTCCGGCATCGGCTAAAGTTTTATCAATCTTGAAAGGATAGAGTGGTGCTTGAATACTTTTAATGTATGCCATTACATCGACAAATTTGTTATCAATTTTTCGCGCTTCTGCACTGTCCTTCATCGTCACTAAAGCTGAAGCCATACTTAATCTGCCGAAATCGCCAACGCCAAGACCATTATAATACAATGCGTGTTTCTTTTTCAAAAGCCACCAAGCAGGAACGTCCGTTGGTATTTCTTCTACCGGAATATTAAAAGAAGGTTTACCGTCGCTCGACCATGTTAAATCGTTCATGTCTCTGAAAACTGAAAGCGCACCAAAAATTTTATCGGCAGGATTAACGCCTTGCGTTGCAGTTCTGACAAAAGGTGCAATACTTGTAAATCCACGACTGAACGGATAATACGCTTCCCATTCTTTCGAGTTTTTACCGTACAGTTGTGCAATCGCTGCATCGGTTGTTGCCAATGTAGAAGATCTGTCGGCAGTATTATCATCCGTTGTATTGCCGAGACCGATATAAATTTTTCCATTTAATCTATCCGCATGACAACTCAAACAATTGGTTGCAACAATTTTTACTCCATTAGCCGCCGTAGCAACGTTATAGTTAAATGGAATTCCTGCTGCATCTCCCGATCTTCCTAAATCATCTTGCGAATTTCCACCAAATTTTTTATACAGACTCAGAGGAAAACCAGAACTTAAATAATCACCATTGATTAAATAGCTATATCCATCGAAAATATATCCTACGCGTTGCGGTGTTTCAGGAATATAAGTTCCACCATCAGGTAAAGCGGGCGTGTCAGTAGGTTTGATACTTTGGCAATTGCTAATCAATATTAGACTGAAACCCAAAAATAAAATTTGGTTCAAGCGTCTAAACTTAAATGTAGAAACAATTTTAGTCTGTTTTTTTAGCGTTTTTTTCATTGTAATGTGAATTTAATGTTAAAATTTATTTTTTTTCAAAAAGAAACATATCAATTTTTAGATGTTTTTTTCCCATTTTTATTTTGCCATCAATATACAAAACGATAAAAGAGAGTGTGTTCTTTTTTTTTAGAAGTATAAAACTAATACATCTTAGTTTATTTCAGTAATAAGGTTACTTTGTTTAAAAATAATACTAACCATGTCAATCAAAATTAAATTTGGAAATTAAAACACAATGACCGTAAATTTGCAATATAAATAATTTAATACTCAATAAAAAGAAATTAAATTAAAAAAAGTAAATTGGTTTATCAGAAAAATATTTTTTAATCACCCAATTGTATTTAACAATTAAATTTTTAATCATGAAATCACGTACAGTTTTTATTTCCATTTTTGCAATGTTATTAAACGTTGCCGTTTTCGCTAACAATTCAGAGCGTTTTGTCGAACTTGCTGGTTCAAGCGTCAAAATTTCTGCCGTAGCAAATACAAAAGCTATAACAGTTAACGTTAACAACCTCGTAAACGATGTTCTCGAAGTATCTTTACAAGATGCTGAAGGCATTGTTTTATATTCTGAAACAGCAAAAAATACCAATAGTTTTACAAAACGTTTGAGCTTAGTTAATCTCGATGCAGGTCGTTACGTACTTATTATCAGAAAAAACTTGGTTAAAACAGTTCAACCTTTCGAGTTGACTGAAACGTCAGTATTAATTTCTGAGAACGAACGCAAAGAGAAATTTTTGCCAAACATTTCTCAGAAAGGTAGCAAGTTAGATATTAACGTATTGCTCGGCAAATACTCTAACGTTCACGTTTTAATTTATGACAACGAAGGTCGTTTAGTGTTTGAAGAAACAAATTATGTTGTTTTAGATTTACACAAACGTTTCGATTTATCGAAATTAGGAACAGGTACTTATTTGGTAGAAGTTGTTGCTGGCGAAGAAGTACAGTATTCGACTCTAAGTCTTTAATTTTTTGAATTTACATTTTTGTTTAGAATAGTTTGATGATTGAAAGCCGTTTCTAATTTAGGGACGGCTTTTTTTAGTTTTAGTTTAAACTTTCAACACCGCCTGTGAGTGTAAGAGTACAAACCCTACTAATATCGCACTAATTGTTTCTTGATAAAATATTTTTTGTCTGTTGTATTTGCACTTAAAAGTATTGCCCCATTATTATATCTAATATTCCATTTTGAATAATCCTATTTTATATTTGTAACAAAATCTTGGAACTTTTATGGGATTACTCGCTATTTATTAAATCATTGGGGGAAAATTAAAACCTGCACATTAGAAACAAAAATCAGCTTGGGTTTACTTTTAGTCAAAGAAATTGTAAATAAAAACAAAGGTGAATTTTAAATATCGAGTTTTGCAACTATTGGTACAATGGCTCAAATTGAGTTTAGAAATATGGATCGTTAGCAAAAGGCAAAGAACAAACAGCAAACAGCAAAATTGAGAGCTAAAAGAAAATAATATTCTGAAAAGATGCTCCGCTACATGAAAAACATCAATTAAAAATTGTTAATTTTAAACAATTATGCAAGAGCAAAACGAAAATCCTAAAAATTACCCTAATTTTTCCCTCGCTAATTCAGATTTTTAAGTTCTTTATTAAAAAAACACCGTTGATTGAAAATTATTTAACTCAATTTTCAAAATATTATTTTGTCTGACAGAATGGTTTTAAAGTTAACCTATAATTTCGGAATTAAATTTGGATTAAAAACATATACACTCATACCTTTGCAATATAAATAATAAAAAACGAAGCAAATAAGAATTAAATTTTTCAAGTTTTATTTGCTCAAAAAATATTTTTTTACTAAACGATTTTTTTTAACAATTAAAATTTTCAGTTATGAAATTCCGTATTGTTTTTAGTCTCTTTGTTGCACTAAGCATAAGTGCAATCTCCTTTACAAACGCCTCAAATCTTCCTGTTGTAATGTCAGGTTCAAGCGTGAAAATTTTTGCTGTTTCTCACAGTAAAACATTAATGGTTTCAATATCGAACAATTTGAACGATGCGATTGAAATCGAATTAAACGATGCCAATGGGCACGTTCTGTATTCAGAAACGACAGAGAAAGTAAATACTTTTTCAAAGCGTCTGAATCTTAACAACCTTGATGCTGGTTTTTACACATTGGTTGTTAAGAAAAATTTGGTTAAAACAATTCAACCTTTTGAGTTAACAGAAACAGCAATTAAGATTTCTGAAAACGAAAGAAAAGAAAAGTATTTACCAAATATTGTTCAGAAGGGCAATAAAGTAGATGTTAACGTGCTGCTCAATAAAATATCTGACGTGAATGTTCGTGTTTATGACATTGAAGGACGTTTGGTTTTTGAACAAATTAATAAAGATGTTCAAGATTTGCACAAACGTTTCGATTTAGAAAAATTGTCTTCAGGTGTTTACTTAGTTGAAGTTATTGCGGGCGACGAAACGCAATACGCTACAATAAGTCTTTAGATTTGATAATTTACATTTTTGTTTAGAATAGTTTGATGATTGAAAGCCGTTCCTACTTGTAGGGTCGGCTTTTTTTGTTTGATGTCATTTTTGATTTTTACACCTAATTATTTTTCAAAGTGCAAGGCTTATATTTGCAAAATAATTAGTTGTTCAACAACTAAAGCTATAAAATAAATTATGAAGTTACCAAAGTTTAAATATACTGGACAATCAAATTTTTATCGGGGTAAAGTGCGCGATGTTTATACTGTTGGCGATAAACTCGTTATGGTGGCGAGCGATAGAATTTCTGCCTTCGATGTTATTTTGCCAAAAACAATTCCGTATAAAGGACAAGTTTTAAATTTAACAGCGCAATATTTTTTAAATGCTACGCGCGATGTTTGTCCGAATTGGCTTATTGCAGTACCCGATAACAATGTTTCTGTTGGTTATAACTGCCAACCTTTCAGAATAGAGATGGTGATTCGTGGATATTTGACGGGTCATGCGTGGCGAATATACAAAAGTGGTAAACGTATTTTGTGCGGTGTGCATTTACCCGAGGGCATGATTGAAAATCAGAAATTTGAAACGCCGATTATTACGCCTTCAACAAAAAGCGATGTCGGACACGATGAAGATATTTCGAAGGAAGAAATAATTGCGCGCGGTTTAGCAACGACTGAACAATACGCACAACTCGAAAAATATACGCACGCTTTGTTTCAGCGCGGAACAGAAATGGCTGCGGCGCGCGGTTTAATTTTAGTAGATACGAAATATGAATTTGGTTTGAGGAACGATAAAATAATTTTGATTGACGAAGTACATACGCCCGATTCTTCGCGTTATTATCATGCCGAAGGTTTTGAGGCGTTAGTTCAGTCGGGAAAAAAACCAAAACAACTTTCAAAAGAATTTGTACGCGAATGGTTGATTGAAAACGATTTTCAAGGATTAGATGGCCAGCACATTCCAGAAATGAAAACAGCATGGGTAAAACAAATTTCTGAACGTTATGTTAATTTGTACGAAACAGTTACTGGAAATACGTTCGAGAAAATTTCTGCCGTCGGTGCTGCGCAAAGAATTTACATAAATGTTGAAAAATGTTTAAATGGTTTGAATGAAATTAAATAATTTTATAGTTGCTTTAATAATTTTATTTTGTTCTTTAACTCCAGAACTCAAAGCGCAATACACTATTCATTTTATTTTTGAAACACCAACTGATTCTGTTTTATTTTTTTCTGAGCCACAAACTAAAAATTTTAAAAAAGAAATTTTCGCTGATTCTACAGCTTCAAAAACTTTTTTAAAAAATTTTATAATTAATGTGCGACAAAATAATTTTTTAGAAATTTCATGCGATTCATTTTATTTTTCTAAAAATAGTTTTCAGAAAAAACTTTTTGCAAAAATTCATCTTGGCAAAAAAATAAAAAATATTTTTCTTGACATAAAAAATTTGAAAGCAAAATGCGCGAGTGATGAAAAAATTATTTTCACATCCGATAGTTTAATAGCTGTTAATGTCAGTGAAATTGATAAACTTGAAAAACGCATCATCAGATGGTACAATAATAATGGTTTTCCTTTTGCCACATTAGAATTAAAACTTAAAAATTATACTTTCGATACACTCATTTTTTTCGGAGAAGTTGAAAATAATAAATTTTTTATCCTCGATTCCGTTTATTTTAATAACCCTTCGCAGCGTAAAGATGCGTTTTACACCGTGGCTGCGCCCATAAAAAAAATAATTGTACCGCTAAAAAAAGGTTTAGCGTTCAATCAAGACTTAGTTAATAATGTCACTGAACGTATAAACGTATCAGGTTATTCAAAAGAATTAAAACCAACTTTGATTGATTTTTTTGAAACCGGACGCGCCAATGTGCAATATTTTTTAGAAAGTAAACGCGATTTGCGTTTTTCAGGTCTCATAGGTGTTCAACCAATTACTGGAATTGATGGTTCAACGCAATTTCAAATTACTTTAGATGCCCAGTTCGATATGTTTAATTATTGGAATTGGGGTGAGCGAGTATCGGCGCGATTCGATAATTTGCGCGCCGAAAGTCCGCATTTGCAACTAAATCTTGAACTGCCTTTTATTCCTAATTTACCTTTTGGCGTAAACGCTGCTTTTAATTTATACAAGCGCGATTCAGCCTACATAGAAACTAATACGAAATTAGGCATTGTATCTCAACTTGATTTTTTTTCAAAAGTTGAATTGCAAGCTAATATTTTTTCGGCTTCTAATTTAATTATTGATACATCAACTGTTCTGCGGACGCGACAGTTACCTGCCAATTTTGATGTTACGAATACATTTATCAATTTTATTTACGAATACAAAAAATTAGATTATCCGCCCAATCCCTACAAAGGTTTTATTTTTAATTTTAAAATAGGTTTAGGACAGCGATCGGTTTCTAAAAATGCAGATGTTTTGCGTTTACGCGATACTGCCGATACTAAATTCAGTTTTGAAAGTCTTTATGATACCGTCAGTTTAAAAACAACCATACTCAAACCCGAATTTCATACCGAATATTATTTGCCTTTGGCAAGTCGTGCAACTTTGAAATGGCAGATAGATGGCGCTGCACTTTTAGGAACAAACCAATGGGGAACGAGCGAATTATTTCGGCTTGGCGGAAATAGATTGCAGCGTGGTTTCGATGAAGAAAGCTTATTGGCAACGCAATTTGCATTGAGCACTTTAGAGTTACGTTTATTAACAGGCAAAAATACTTACCTCATGAGTTTTTACGATTTTGGAGCATACCGAAACAATTCGCGCATCAGTAATGATACATATTTTGCAACGGGTGTAGGTTTAGGTGCGCACATAGATTCAAAAGCGGGTATCTTTTCTGTCACTTTTGGTGTCGGTAAATTTCAAAATACTGATTTTGATTTCGGGCGCATTAAAACACATTTTGGATATGTGTCAAGGTTTTAATTTTTTTGTAACGGCACTTTCAGTCTTAAAATCAGCAATAAAAATTTCTTTAAGCCTAAAATTTTTCTTGTAAAGACAAAACAGTTTTTTTATTTCTTGTATAGTTGCTAAATTGCGTAATTATATTTAACTAAAATTAAAAATTTTGCCACACAATCATTCGCACAGTCATTCACATAGTCATTCACATGGGCATTCTCACAGTCATTCAGTAGAAGGCGTGAGCGAAACGAAATTATTTTTTGTTGTCATACTCAATTTAATTATTACCCTTGCCGAAATTTTGGGAGGTATTTTTTCGGGTAGTTTAGCCTTAATCAGCGATGCACTTCATAATTTTTCGGATAGTGTAGCAGTTATTTCATCTCTTGTGGCTATCAGGCTTGGTAAACGCGCAGCAGATAACAAAAAAACATTTGGTTATAAACGCGCTGAAATTTTAGTCGCGCTTTTTAATGCCGCTATTTTAATAGGTATTTCTGTTTTTTTATTTTTCGAGGCTTTTCGATCACTGATTTATCCTCAAAAAATTAACACTTCGGTCATGATTCCGGTTGCGATTATAAGTTTAGTCGCCAATGCTGTTTCTGCAATGTTGCTTCACGCCGACGCTGAAAAAAGTTTGAATTTGCGCTCTTCCTATTTGCATTTATTGAGTGATGCACTTATCTCTGTGGGCGTTTTAGTGGGTGCTTTTTTGATGAAATATTTTCAAATTTATTGGATTGATTCGGTGTTAACGCTCATTATTGGCGTTTTTGTTATTCGCGCAGCGTATTATATTTTTTTAGAAGCGTCTAATATTTTAATGCAAGGTGCGCCATCTAATTTTAGTATTTCAGACATAACGAATCATATTTTAGAAATACCTGGCGTGTGCGAAGTACACGATGTTCATGTTTGGCAAATGAATGAGCGCGAGTTTTTTTTAGATGCGCATATTCAAGTGGATGAAAACTTAACGATTGACAAAACAGATAACCTGCGTTCAGAAATTAACGATATTTTAGAACATCATTTTGATATTCAAAATTCCGTTTTGCAAATTGAAAATAAATGTTAGTGCATTTCAAACTAATCTTGTTAAATTTTTATCCTTACTTAAAGCGATTACTTTTAGAAATAGGATACCCTGCTTAATTTACTGGTTAGTCTCAATGTTATCAACCTTCTACTTATTTCACCTCCCCCGATGTTAACGGTTTGAGCAATGGTTTCTTGAAGGTTACTTCGCAACAATGCTATCAAAGCCGTGTTTGGAATCCAGAACAAAAAATTTAAGTAGATGGCGTAAACCACAACGAGGAAACGAATAATGAGAAAATGACACCAGTATATATAGATTTATTTAGTAAGAGTGGATATTTTAAGGGTTTAAACAAATAGTATTTATGAAGTCATTTTTAATTTCTTTGTTGAGCCTACTCTTTGTTACCTACTCTAAAGATACTTCAACAAATTCAGAAGGTAAGTATGGGTAAAGAATTAATTGGAATTATTGAGAGAAATTAATTTTTATTTGTTTACCAACAGCATTTAAAATTGCTTTGGCAGCATAACATAATTCATTAAAAGAATTATAGTCTTTTGGTTTCAACTATCGAGCTTTTAATTCTTCCTAAAGTCGTTCAATAATATTTAGATGTGGATAATAGGGCGGTAAATAGAAAATATACAAACCTCTATTTTGACAATATTTTAGTCGTTCTTTTAATTTTGGGTAGTATGTATTCTCGCATTACCCAATACTTTCATGGAGTGCTTAGAAATCTTCAAGGGCAATTTATCGAGAACTCAATATGCTGGTCTCATAGCCGTGTTGTTGCGCTTTGCATTGTGCGTCCGTTAATGTGATAGTAAGTGTCCTGCCCCTAAAGTGATTTGTCAACAAAGGTAAAAAATATTTACCTTTAGTTTTTGTCTGATACTTATTTACAATTAGCAGAAACTTGAGTAGTGACGGCTGAATGCTAAAATATCAGCATTCTCGTTTTCAGTCCTGCCGTCGAAAGTTTATATTGTTGAAACTGCGTTTTAATTTGAGTATATCGAGCCGTTGCATCTTCTTCACTTTTATAGATAAACTCGAAGTACACGGTATAACCTGGAGTGGCTTTTTTTAAACATTTTAACGAAATACAATTCGCGATGAGTTCAAATTGCGCTAAATCCTGAATCCGTTTTTTAGCCGCCTCAAACGTCGAAAACTCGCTATCCTGTACAATAAATTTGTTGCCTTTAATATTTACCCGCTCACAGGGGTACAATACATAATCGGCGCCTGGCACAAAAACGTATAAACCAACATCGTTGTTTGTTGTTCGTTGTTCATTGTTCGTACGAACAGATTGCTGATTGCTGATTGTTGATTGTTGATGACTGATAGCTGATCTATTTTCTTCCGAAACAAAAACATCGTGCGTTTCGGGAGCTGTCGCGCCGCGCGCTTCGAGATTCTTGCCGCGCGCATCGGGTGCAAAAATTACGTTGTTTGCTGTTTGCGCCATTTGACTGTAAAACAAAGTCCCCAACAAAATAAGCGAACCGAAACTCATGATTATTTGCGCGTAATGCTGATTGGAAAACCGCGCATAATCCGTGTATGTGTTTGCATTTTCGCTGTTTTCAACATGCGAAAAATTCAATTTTTTTCTATGATTCTGAAAAATTTCTTCGCGCGCGGGCGTAATTTTCAAATCAATATGTTCAATCCCCGCTACCAAAAACAAACCAACCCCATTTTTAATACACTGGTTTCTCAGCTCCACATAATGCGCATCTTCCAAATTATCAAAAACATTCGCTCCCAGCGCGATCCATTGTTCATCTGCATGGTAGCGTTTAAATTGCTCAATCGCATAAATATATCGATATTTTGAACTCGATTTATTAGAAAAAAAGAATACAAAACCCAGTGCACTCGACAATAAAAAAATCAGCACCACACTTCCCACTATATTAAAACTCGACCCTTCCGATAGCAGATTAAACTTCCAAACCCCTGACATTAAAATCAATGTACCGATGGTAGCAAACACAAAAGCATCCCAAAATAAATCATTGGCATGCGTACTAAACTTTACTTCATTAATTTTTTCCTTCGATGTAGCCTCAAAAGTTGCTGTAAAAGTTTTATTGTTCTCGTCCGGAAACTCCAAAAACCCATCCGCCACAATACCCGACGGATGAAAATTATCTGAACTTACCTTTGTTTCGCCACTCCTTGGGCGAAATTTATAGTACGTTTTCAAAAAGCCGAGCGCCGCTCTTTTTATACCCTCTTCGCTCATTTGTTCCATCGTCTCAATCATACACCATAAGCATTAAACGCAAAATGCGCTCGTGAATTTAATGGAAGTTGCTTATAGTATGTGACTTGTTGATGAATTTAAAATACAAAATTGAATAAATTTTTCTGTATTAACAAATTAAATTTTAGAATTGTGTGCTAAATCCCAAGTTTTTTAAAAAGTGTTATTGTTTGGTGCGCTTCTAAAACGTCGTGAACGCGTAAAATTTGTGCCCCTTGTTGTAAAGCGTAAAAATTTAGTGCGGTTGTTCCATTTAATGCTTCAGATGAAGAAATATTTAACGTTCGCCAAATCATAGATTTACGCGAAACGCCCACGAGCAGAGGAAATTCAATGGTTTTAAAAACGGAAAGGTTTCTCAACAATTCAAAATTCTGTTCTACTGTTTTACTAAAACCCAACCCGATATCAATTATAATGTCGTTAAAATTATTTTCTTTAAAAAATCGCAATTTTAAAACCAGTTCATCCAATACTTCTGAAATTAAATTATTGTAAAGCGTTTTGTGCATCATTGTTTCAAATGTACCGCGCGAGTGCATTAAAACGTATGTAGCTTTTGTGTCTAAAATAGTTTGAAACATCAAAGCATCAAAACTTCCGCCACTGATGTCGTTTATAATATGTGCTCCTTCGAGTATAGATTTTCGCGCTATGGCGCTTCTGAAAGTATCAATTGAAATTAAAGCTTCTGGAAATTCTTTTTTTATGATTTTGAGCGCATTCAATACACGCGCTGTTTCAGTTTCTTCGTGAATAAATTCAGCTTTTGGTCGCGTTGACATTCCGCCGATATCAATAATGTCTGCGCCATCGGTCAACATTTTTTCAACTTGGGTCAAAATATTTTTCTCTGAAACATATTTTCCACCGTCAAAAAACGAATCGGGTGTAACGTTGAGTATTCCCATTATTTTAGGCGTACTTAAATCGAAGATTTTATTATTTATGGCGTACATTGTTTAATTTTGTGCAAATTTAAATATCTATTGAATGAAAAAGATAATTACTGACTACGCGGCATACAATTTATGGGCAGACACGCAATTCGCTGATTATTTTGAAAAAATGGATGATGCCATTTTTACGAAGCACGTACATAACAGTTTTCCATCTTTACAAAAAACGGTTTTGCATATTTGGGGTGTTGAACACGTTTGGTTGGAGCGTATGAAAGGACATTCGCCAACAACTTTTATCAGCGATGGTTTTTTAGGTGATAAACAAACGCTTTTAGAAAACTGGAAAAGTGTATCGAAACATATTTTTGATTTTGTAAGCGCGCAACCTGAATCCTATTTTGATTCTACAATTGAAGTTGTTTCGCACATATCCGGCAAATTTGATGATACTGCATTCAGTTATGCTATGCACACGTTTAATCACTCCACAATGCACCGCGGACAATTGATTACCATGTGTCGTGCTTTAAATATTGAAGGTGCAGTGCCGCGCACCGATATGATTTTTTATAAAAGGCTTTTGAAAAAGTAATAGAGACCAAGAAATAAGTAAAAAGGAAAAATTGAAAACATTTATGACGATTATCTTTTCAAAATTATTTCATTCCAAAACATAAAATTTATTGATTTTTTAATTGAATTTTTACTATGATCTTAAAATACTACGGACATTCGACTTTCAATGCAAATACAAAAGGTAAAAATTTACTTTTCGATCCTTTTATTACGCCTAATCCGATGGCAAAAGATTTGGTTGACATAAACACTCTGGAGGTTGATTATATTTTAGTGACGCACGGACATTCTGATCACGTTGCAGATGTAATTGCCATTGCGCAACGCACCAACGCAATGGTTATTACAATCAATGAAGTTGGTAAGTGGTTTGAAGCTAAAGGATTAAAAAATGTTCATAAAATGGATATTGGTGGCTCGTTTGAATTTGATTTTGGAACTGTAAAATGTGTTTGCGCTGTGCATTCTTCGAGTTTGCCGGACGGAAGTTATGGTGGCAATCCGGCAGGTTTTGTAATTTATAACGATGAAATTTCGTTTTATCATGCTGGAGACACAGGCTTAACTTTAGAAATGCAACTCATTGCAATGACGTGCCCTGCGCTCGATTTTGCTATTTTGCCTATCGGCGATAATTATACAATGGGTTATAAAGACGCCGTTACTGCTGCCGATTTTATCGGATGCCAAACCATTGTAGGTTGCCATTTCGATACTTTTAAAGAAATAGAAATTGACTCGGAAGATGCACAAAAAGTTTTTACAGATGCTGGTTTAGAACTTCTATTGCCTAAAATTAACGATGAATATGAATGGAATTAATTCCTTCATTCTTTCATTTTTTCATTCCTTAACTCCATCATTAAAAAATGCCGATACTTAATAATTTTGAGCAAACTTTGCTTTCTATAACTGTACCGACTTACGCTTTTATAATACTTTTAGAAATTTTTCTGAGCAATTATCAAGGTCAGAAAAATATGTATTCTGTAAAAGATACTGTTACAAATCTAATAATGACGCTCTTGAATGCTTCGCTCGATGCAGTGATGCGTCTGTTCACGCTCTTGATGTTGAATAAGTGTTTTGAATTTAGATTTTTTAATACAGAAGCACTCAAACTTTCTTCACCTATAATTTATTGGTCGTTGGTAGTTATTGGTTGGGAGTTTATGTTTTATTGGTTACACCGCTTAGAACATTCCTCTCGTTTTTTTTGGGCAACGCACTCAACGCATCACTCATCGGAGCATTATAATCTTTCGGTAGGTTTTCGTTCTTCCGTTTTTGAACCTTTGTTTCGGTTCGTTTTCTTTTTGCCGCTATCGTTTCTCGGCATTCAACCACTCGATTTTTTCTTGATTTATTCCGTTACACAAATTTATGGTTTATTAGTACACACGCAATACATCGGTAGAATTCCAGTTTGGGAATGGTTTTTTGTAACACCTGCGCATCACAGAGTACATCATGCGAGTAATATTCCGTATTTAGATAAAAACATGGGGATGTTTTTAATAGTTTGGGATAGAATTTTCGGTACATTTGCGGAAGAAATGCCGAACGTTAAAACGGAGTATGGTTTGCTTAAAAAAGAAAAATTAAACAATCCTTTGGATGTTATTTTTTATGAATGGAAAAATATTTTTTCGGATATTAAACGAAAAGATTTGAACTTACAAACCAAGCTTAATTATATTTTTAAAGCTCCGGGATGGAGTCACGACGGAAGCAGAAAAACGGCAACACAATTGCAGGATGAACTCAAAAATAGGGTAGAGGCTAATAAATAATTTTCAAAAATCAGTTATGGGAAAGGTAATAGCGATTGCAAACCAAAAAGGTGGCGTCGGAAAAACGACTACGGCTATTAATTTAGCATCCGCACTTGCCATTTTAGAAAAGAAAATTTTATTGATTGATTGCGATCCGCAGGCGAATGCGTCATCGGGTTTAAATGTTTTTGCCGACGATGAAACCTATACTATTTACGATTGCATGGTTAATAATACACCAATAGAAGATGCGATTGTTCAGACCGAAACACCCAATTTATTCTTATTGCCGTCGAGTATAGATTTAGTCGGTGCCGATTTAGAACTCATCAATATTGCGCAGCGCGAGTATGTTTTGAAAAAATGTGTTGCTCAAATTCGCGACAAATACGATTATATTTTTATTGACTGTTTACCGTCGCTCGGTTTAGTAACAGTCAATGCGTTAGTAGCTGCCGATACGGTTTTAATACCGGTGCAGTGCGAAATTTTTTCTTTAGAAGGATTGAATAAATTGCGAAATACGATCAATATGGTTAAAAAATCTTTAAACCCAAATTTAGAAATCGAAGGTTTACTGCTTTCTATGTACGATCCGCGTTTACGGCTTGCCAATATTATAGTGGATCAAGTGCGCGAACATTCTAAAGATTATGTTTTTGAAACTATCATTCATCGTTCGGCAAAAGTTTCCGAAGCACCGAATGCACATAAATCCGTCATTCAATACGATGCAAGCTCGAAAGGCGCAACCAATTTTCTAAATTTGTGTAAAGAGTTTTTAATTAGAAATAAAGATACCGTTCAACGCTCAAATTTAGTTGTTAGTTGATAGTTGTTAGTTGATAATTTAAGAGGTTTAAGCTATCAACGAACGTTACAGCATTCTAACAACCATCAACTAACAACTAATAACTAACAACTAATTTGTGAAAGTCAAAAAATCGGAATTAGGCAGAGGTATTGCCGCACTATTAGGAAATATTGAAACGGAAGTAAATAAAAGTCCGGAAGCTGCAAAAGAAATTGTGCGCGAACTTTCGCACACCACAGCGAGTGTTTTATTAGAGCACATAGAAACAAATCCGTGGCAACCGCGCAACGCGTTCGATACACAAGCACTCGAAGAGCTTGCTGCATCAATTAAAATACATGGATTAATTCAACCGGTAACTTTGCGTCGGCTAGCACATAATCAGTATCAACTTATTTCGGGTGAACGACGTTTTCGCGCGTCAAAAATGGCGGAATTGACAGAAATTCCGGCGTATATTCGTTTAGCGAACGATCAAGAAATGCTCGAAATGGCATTGATTGAAAATATACAACGCGAAGAACTTAATCCGATTGAAATTGCAACCACTTATCAGCGACTCATAGATGAATGCAGCTTAACGCACGAACAAATGAGCGAGCGCGTTTCAAAAAATCGTTCAACCATTACAAATTCTTTACGTCTTTTAAAACTTGAGCCCGACATTAAAAAATCTATTAAAGAAGGAAAAGTTTCGACAGGTCATGCTAAAATTTTAGTTGGCATAGATGATTTGGCGTTTAGAATGTCGCTTCATCAAACAATTCTGAAAGATCAAATTAGTGTGCGCGGACTGGAAGAGCTTGCAAAAAATTACGCGGAACAAAAATTAAATAAAAATTCTAAAACTCAAAAACCAGAAGTAGAAACTAATATTCATTATAAAGCAGCGGTGCAGCAGTTTAATTCGTTTTTTGGTTCTAAAGTGAATTTCAAACGCAAATCGGATGGCAGTGGTAATATAACTATCAATTTTAAATCGGAAGAAGATTTTCAGCGTTTGTTAGAGTGTATTGAAGGTGATAAAAAATAGAATATCGCTAACCTGTTAGGATGTTTCGCAACCTAATAGGTTTCTAAACATCTAAAAGAAAATTAGAAATCTATATGCTCCTAAAAAAATTAATCAAATTTTCTCTTAGCTTTACTATTCTCATTTTTTTTGCAACAGAAATATATGCGCAAGAAAAAATTCCAGCTCCAATTGTTGGTTCCGTAGAAATAGAAGATTCTATTACACTTGCTAAAAAGAAAACGCAGAAACTCGCCGTTAAACCCAAACCCAAACTTAAACGCGTTAACGACAGTTTTCCCGATCCACAGAAGGCATGGAAGTGGGCAATTATTCCGGGCGGTGGACAAATTTATAATAATAAAGCACTTTGGATTCGCTTACCTATTGTATATGGCGGATTGGCTTTTGGCATTCAGCGTATAGTAGTAAACAACAAATATTATTCTAACTTGAAGTTAAATGATTACAATATTAGGAATAGTTTACCATTAGACACATCTGTTTTCCCTTATATCGGTAGTGCTTCTGCCGATCAAATTCGGCAAGCGCGCGATTCTTATTTCAATAGTTTGGAGCTTTCCTATATTTTCACGGGCATCGGTTATTTGCTTTCTGGCTTAGAAGCGTTTACCACGGCACACCTTGCGCATTTCGATGTAAAAGACGATTTAAAAGTTTCGTTTAAACCTAAACTTATTGATACGCCACTTTCTGCAACGGGTTCTGTAACAGGTATTGCATTTGTAGTTAATTTTTAAGAGGCGCAACTATTGCACCTCTTAAAAATGATGGTGTTATAAAAAAATGCGATACACTACGCTTCTACAAATTCAAATCGCCGAGTAAATCGTTGAAATTAAAACCTTTGTCAACTATTTCTTTATTTACAATTTGGTACTCAGCCATTGCGTGTAGAGCCAAATCCATGAATGAATACACTTCAGCTTCTTTACAATTCGTAGATTCTGCTAATTTTTTTAAACCTGCTACTTTATCTAAATCTTTCTTGAATTGTTTTTCTGTGAGATTATTTAAAATTTCAACCGAATTTCCGCCCGAAAACCAAGCGCGAACAACACCATAAGGGTCTTTATCTGCTTTACGTTTTAATTCTTCAGGATTTGGATAATATTGTAAGAAAACTACTTTCAATGCTGCACTGAACAAAGCCATCGCTACATTGTACGGACCTTCTTGCTCGCCTTCATAAACTAATTCTATTTTACCGGTTATAGCAGGAATTATTCCCCAAAAATCACTCACACGCGCAGTTCCCGATTTTTCCCGATTTAAAATTAATCGGCGTTCAACGGAGGAATATAAGTTTTCTAAAGCAGAAATACTCAAACGCGCCGATACACCACTTTTAGAATCTACAAATTCGCTTTCACGTGCTTGAAAAGAAATTTCTTCGAGTAAGTCGCGCAAAATTTCTGGTATGTGCACCATTTGCTTTTGCTCAGTAGTCGGTTTGGCTTCTTGTTCCGTTATTTTTCTCGAAATTTCTACTTCTTCCGGGTAGTGTGTTAGTATTTGCGATTGAATCCTATCTTTTAAAGGCGTAATAATTGAACCACGATTGGTGTAATCTTCTGGATTAGCAGTGAAAACAAACTCTACATCGAGTGGTAAACGCAATTTAAATCCGCGAATTTGAATATCGCCTTCTTGCAAAATATTGAATAGCGAAACTTGAATACGCGCTTGCAAATCGGGTAATTCGTTAATGACGAAAATGCAACGATGCGCACGTGGTACTAAACCAAAATGAATGACGCGCTCATCGCTGTAAGGCAATTTTAAAGTTGCAGCTAAAATTGGATCAACATCACCGATGAGATCCGCGACACTCACATCAGGTGTTGCTAATTTTTCAACATAACGCTCCGAACGGTGCATATAAGTTACAGGTGTTGCATCACCGAGTTCAGCCACCATTTTTTTGGCGTTAAAACTAATAGGATGTAACGGATCTTCATTCAATTCCGAACCTGCAATGATGGGTGTATATTCGTCGAGTAAATTTGTGAGCAAACGCGCAATTCGCGTTTTAGCTTGTCCACGTAAGCCCAAAAGTAAAATGGAGTGACGACTTAAAATGGCGCGTTCAACATCGGGAATAACCGTGTTTTCAAAACCTAAAATACCTTCAAACGCCGAGCGATTTTCTTTGAGGGCAGTGATTAAATTGTCGCGCATTTCTACTTTCACACTGCGCGAAATATATCCTGAGGCTTTTAATTCGCCAAGTGTTTTAATTGTGGGTTGCATATACAGTCAAGGTGTTTTTTAAGAAAACGCAAAGTAAATACTTTTATTTAGTTTGCTTTGCCTTACTCTTAATGTTTTTTTCAGAAAAAAGTTTTAAACTTACTTAAAAATCGTACCGCAAACCATTCGACCAAGTGTAAGCATTTTTGCGTAAATTACGATCGTTCACAATCTGAATATTCAATGTTTCTAAATTTAGCGTAGAGTTGAATGAAAAATGTTTTGAAATTTTACAAACTAAGGATGCTTTTGTTGAAATTCTAAAATTATGTAGACTTGCCAAATTAGGTTGATAGTAAAAAGTTTGAACCAAACGTAAAACGGGCGTAATATCCCAGTTGTAAGAAAGATACGTGTTCAAGCGATTGTAATTATAAAATACTGAATCGCCTAAAAATTTATTAGCTTCATAAATATAACCTACACCCACATACGAACGAAAAACAATGCCGTGCTGAATTTTTATACGTGCGCCAATGCCCACTAAATTGCGCGCAATAATAGTTGAGAGCGGACTATTTTGTGTTTGCACATACAGTTCACCGAAGTAGCGGTGATGAAATTCGTAATTATAACGAAGGTGTAAAGAATTATCGTTTATAAAATCGTTAGCATCGCTACTAATAAAATTATAACTGCCGATGCCCAAAAAAAAATGTCTGCGGACGCGTTTTTCAATTTGAAAATCGTTGTGGAAAACTACAACACGATTTGTGGCTTGAGCGATTGAAAAATTAGCATTTATAAATCCTGAAAAACTAATACTATCGTTGAGTCGTAAAATAATATCTTCAATGTTTATGACTTGCGCTTGCGCAGTGAATACGCGAAAAGCAAAATAAATTAAAACTGTAAAAATTGATTTTTTCATTATTTTTGTACGATTGATAAAAATTTTTCAAATTTGCGAATCAATATAAGCGCAAAAAATATCCAAACTTTTTTCAAATCCTTTATTATTATTTATAACGATGTCGGCTTCATCGCGGTAAGGTTCGATGTATTTTCTAAAACCGGGCATTACGTGGTTTTCATAACGATACAAAACATCGTCAATCGGATAACCGCGTTCAACTTGATCGCGTTTAATTCGGCGTATAATATTTAAATGATCGGAAGCGTGAACATAAATTTTTAAATCCATCAATTCGCGAATTTTTTTGTAGTGCATCACAAATAAACCTTCTACAATAATTATTGGTGCAGGTTTAAACGTGATGAAGTTAGGTTTTTTTTCGGTGTTATTAAAAGTATATTCTTCTTTAACAACTTCTTCATTGTTCAGAAGTTTTTTTAAATCGTTTAGCAATAATTTTTTATCAACACTCTTAGCAACATCAAAATTTTCGATGCCGTTAATATCTTTTTCTTGTTCATGAATCGGTTTATAATATTCATCTTGCGAGACGATACAAACTTTATCGGGTGAATAACGCTTGCTTATAGTATTGATAAAAGTTGTTTTGCCCGAACCCGTAGCACCAATTAAACCGATGAGTCTTGGTTTCTTTTCCATTTTGAATTTATTTTTTACAAATTTAGCTCGAAACAATTACTTTTACGATTCAAACTTAATATTGGTCAAACATTGATTCCATAGGAATCAAATATTAATTGCATGGAAAAATTTATCGGCGTTTTTGGCATTGTGTGCATTTTAGGATTCTGCTTTTTATTTTCGAAAGATAGAAGAGCCATTAATTACAGAAGCGTTATTACGGGTTTACTCCTTCAATGGGCGTTGGCACTTTTTATTTTAAAAACGAGTGCTGGTACGGCGATGTTTAAAGTTGTTGGCGATGGCGTAACGAGTATTTTAAAATTTTCGGATAAAGGTGCGGAATTTGTTTTCGGCAACATGGTGAACGTGCAACTACTCGGTAAAGTTTTTGGCGATAATAACGGATTTATTTTCTTCTTTAAAGTTATTCCGACAATTTTATTTGTAGCTGTCATCGTTAATATTTTGTACTACTTAAAAATAATGCAGTTTATCGTTTCTATTTTAGCAAAAGGCATGAAATGGTTAATGGATGTAAGTGGCGCGGAGGCTTTATCGAATATTGCAAGCGCGTTTGTGGGTCAAGTAGAAGCGCAACTGATGATAAAACCGTATTTAAAAACCATGACGCGCAGCGAATTAATGTCGTCCATGACAGGAAGTTTTGCCTGTATTTCTGGCGGTGTAATGGCTACGTATATTTCGTTTGGCATTCCTGCTTCGTATTTATTAGCTGCCAGTATAATGGCTGCGCCTGGTGCACTCGCCATTTCAAAAATCCTATATCCCGAACTCGAAGTATCGCAAACTAAAGGTAACGTTGTAATGACGGTGCCAAAACAATTTTCAAATTTAATGGATGCTATTACATCGGGTTGTAGCGATGGTTTGAAAATTGGTCTAAACGTTACTGCCATGCTCATTGGTTTTATTGCGCTTTTAGGTTTACTCGATTATACTTCCGCTGCATTTTTTTCTTACTTTTTTAAAATAAATGATCTAACGCTCACAGCTATCATTGGCAAAGCATTTTCGGGTGTTGCTTATTTATTGGGTGTAACTTGGAAGGATACAGGTACAGCCGGTGAATTAATGGGAATAAAATTATTTGCTAACGAGTTTGTAGCGTATTCCAAACTAAGGAGTATGTTGGGTGGTACTTTAGATCCGCGCTCAATTACGATTATAACTTTTGCGCTCTGTGGTTTTGCTAATTTTTCTTCGGTTGGTATTCAAATTGGTGGTATTTCAGGTATTGAACCTTCGCGTCGCGATGATTTACTAAAGCTCAGTTTACGCGCTTTGTTGGCTGGAACCCTAACGAGTTATCTTTCGGCAGCCATAGCAGGTTTGCTCAGTTAAAAGTAATTTATTTTGATTGCCAGTATATTAATTTTAAGTTTAACATTAAAAGAGATTATCAACGTATCAAAAATTGTCATCCGATTTTAAAATGAGCAGCTTAAAGAGTTAGATAATTACACTGAAAAAAAAGCCCCAGTTTTCACTGAGGCTTTTTTTATTTTAATTCGAATAGTAAATCGTAATCAAATTACTTGATAACCACGGTTGCACCTACTCCTTCAAGTACAGTTTTGATGTTGTTTGCATCATCTTTACTTGTAGCAGCTTTCAATGTTGAAGGCGCAGCATCAACTAAGTCTTTAGCTTCTTTCAAACCAAGACCTAATAAATTTTTAACCTCTTTAACAACGTTCAACTTACTTGCGCCAGATGATTCTAAAATAACATCAAACTCAGTCTGCTCAACAGCTGCTGGTGCAGCTTCGCCGCCGCCGCCGCCGCCAGCCATCATTACTGGTGCTGCTGCTGCTGGCTCAATGCCGTGCGTATCTTTTAATTCTTTTGCTAATTCATTCACCTCTTTAACAGTTAAACCTACAAGAGTTTCTGCGAGTGCTTTGATATCTGCCATGATTTTTCTTTTTTAAAATGGAATAAAAAAATAAATTTAATGAATTGTTTAGAGTTATTGATTGTAGGTGAATTCGCGAACGAACAATTAACAACGAACAACTGTCAACTAATTAAGCTGCTCTTTCTTCGAGTGCTTTAACAAGTCCAGCAATTTTTTGACCGCTACTGAGTAACGCGCTGATAACATTTTTAGCAGGAGATTGCAACAATCCGATAACTTCGCCCAACATCTCTTCTTTCGATTTGAGTTTGGTAAGTATTTCTAATTGATCTTCGCCTAAAAAAACTGCCGAATCAACATACGCTGCTTTCAACTTCGGTTTCTCTTTGCCTTTATCTGCAAGTTCTTTTAACAAACGCGCCGGCACATTTGCCGTTTCGTGGAATAAAAGTGCAGACTGACCTCTAAACGCCTCGAACAACGGAGCATAGTTTTTTTCTGCTGGAAGGTCGCGCATAATTGACACTGCTAAAGCATTTTTAACAACCTGCATTTCAATACCTTTTGCAAAGCATTGACGGCGCAAATCATTAGTTTCTTTAACTGTCATCGCTGTCGGATCGAGAACATAGAAAAAAGGACTGGCTTTTATCTTTTCTCTCAACGCTTCCAGAACTACACCTTTTTGTTCTTTCGTCATAATTTTAAAATATTAGAACTTAAACTTTAATACCTTTAGGATCAACTTTTATACCTGGCGACATAGTTGAAGCAACCGTTACAGATATTACGTACGTTCCTTTAGAGGATGATGGTTTAAGTTTAACGAGTGTAGAAATGAGTTCGTTTGCATTATCGAGTAATTTTTCGGGCGTAAAAGATACTCTACCAACTCCAGCATGAACAATACCACCTGTTTTGTCGGCGCGAAAAGCAATTTTACCTTTCTTCACCTCATTCACAGCGGAAGTAATATCCACAGTAACTGTACCTGTTTTCGGATTCGGCATTAAACCGCGTGGTCCTAAAACACGTGCTACTTTACCCAATTGCGCCATCACGTTGGGCGTTGCAATAACAACGTCCACATCGAGCCAACCTTCCTGAAATTTTTTGATGTATTCTTCCAGACCGAAATAATCAGCACCGGCTGCAAGCGCTTCCGTTTCTCTATCCGCTGTACTTAAAACTAAAACTTTTTTAGTTTTACCTGTACCGTGCGGTAATGAAACAGTGCCGCGCAATGCTTGATCTGCTTTTTTAGGATCAATACCGAGTTTGACGTGTACATCAACAGATGCATCGAATTTGGCGGTGTTCACTTCTTTCACCAAATCCATTGCTTCCGCCAAAGTATAAAACTTTTTTGGATCAACTTTTTTAGCAACTTCCGCGCGCCTTTTTGAAACTTTAACTGGCATAAAAAAATAGTTTAAGGTTCAAACGTCAAAATAAATTGACTCCCTTGTGAAATAATAATTGAAGAAAAATTAGAGGCTCAAGAAGCGGATAAAAATTAGCCATTCCTTAATGCTTTCATTTTTTAATTCCTTCATTGTGTGAAACTAAACTGTCCAAGGTGCAGTACCTTCCACTGTAATACCCAAACTGCGCGCTGTGCCAGCCACCATTTTCATAGCAGATTCAACAGTGAAACAATTTAAATCGGGCATTTTGTTTTCGGCAATAACACGCACTTGATCCCAAGTTACTTTACCTACTTTTTTACGGTTCGGTTCAGCGGAGCCAGCTTTTACTTTCGATGCTTCTAAAAGTTGCATCGCAGCAGGTGGTGTTTTAATAACAAAGTCGAATGACTTATCTTTATACACCGAAATAATAACAGGTAAAACTTTTCCCGCTTGATCTTGCGTAGCAGCGTTGAAACGCTTACAAAATTCCATGATGTTTACACCCTTAGAACCCAACGCAGGACCAATTGGTGGCGCCGGATTAGCTGCGCCGCCTTTTACTTGCAATTTAATATTAAATTCGACTTCCTTTGCCATGCAAACGACGTTTTATAAATGTGATTCCGAACCTATTTTCTTTTGGGAAGCAAATTCAAAAAGAATTCGAGAAAACAGAAACGAACAATCTTGCTCGCCGAAGAGGTAACAATTCTTCTTAAAGCGGCGCAAAAGTAGTAATTAATAACGAAATCTGCAAGAAGATGGAGAAAAAAACGGAAAAGGTTGTAATTAAAGTTTAGGCAACAACGTTGTATGATGTATTAGGCAAAAATTCTGGTATAAATTCAGACATAAAATGAGTCAAAAATTGCGTAAAATTGTTTAAAATTGAAAATTGTGAAGATAAAACAATTGATTCGCTTTGATTGGGCAATGAAAAGGCTTTTAATAAATAAATCCAATTTCGATATTCTTGAAGGATTCTTGTCTGAGTTACTCAAAGAAGACGTCAAAATTAAACAAATATTAGACAGTGAAAGCAATAAAGTCACCGATGATGACAAGCATAATCGGGTAGATATATTAGTAGAAAATTCCAACGGGGAATTAGTCATTATAGAAATACAAAATAGCAAAGAGTTTGACTACTTCCACAGAATGTTGTTTGGCACTTCAAAAGTGATAACAGAACACATTAAAGAAGGCGATGCTTACGCCAATGTGAAAAAAGTTATTTCAATAACTATTGCTTATTTTGATTTGGGACAAGGGAAAGACTATGTATATCATGGAACAAATGTATTCAAAGGCATTCACAAAGGCGATATACTGACACTTTCGGACAAACAGATAGCCCTATACAACAAAACAGAAGTTCATCAAATATATCCTGAATATTGGGTGATTAAAGTGAGTATGTTTGGAAACCTGGTAAACGATAAATTAGATGAGTGGATATATTTCTTGAAAAATTCTGAAGTGAAAGACACCTTTTCAGCAAAAGGATTGAAAGAGGCAGGAAAAAAACTTGACTCAATGAAATTGTCTGAAAAAGAAAGAATAGAATATAATGTGTACTTAAAAAGATTGAGAGATATTGCAAGTGAGCAACATACACAAATGGCGGATGCTCAGGATTTAATTCTGAAAGGAAGAGAAGAACATCAAAATGAAGCCATCATTGAAATGTTTAAAGATGACGTACCTGTTAAAACAATTGCAAAATATTTGAAAACCAGCGAAGAAAAAGTGAGCCAAGTCATAGAAAAATATAAAAAAAACCTTTAGTAGCTATCTATTGAAGAAAATTAAAAGATTGTTCAATTCTTAGTTTTTAGCATAGAAGCAGCTAAGAAACGAGACTTTTACGATTTAAATTCACTCCAACGGAATTTTAGCTTTGACGCATTTTGCAATGAGGTAATTTATAAATGCACTGCACGAAACTAACATATATTTGGCATCATCAAAATCACACTTTTCTTCTTGAGCCATTAAAGCGTGTCGAATACCATCTGCACCGCTAGAGTAATGGTATAGATTTATGAAACCTGCTGCGAGTTGATTATGTAAATCGAGTTTGCCTTTAATTTTTTCCATCGCAGGCCCAAAATCTTTTGAATTGCCATGAATTGTCCTTACGATGGCTTCAACTGCTGAAATAGACTCTTTAATCGAGTTTCGAAAATCTGGATTTTGTTTATCTGAAAGTAACTCTAAACTTCGCGACAAATGCACATTACTGCCTTTAAATGCCGAATATTTTCCCGTTCCGTTTAAAGCGTTTGCAATGCCTTCAATTTCTATTGGGTTTGTTATTGGTGCAATTTTGCCATTTATAAAATGATATGCGGAAAATTCGCGTTCTAAAATTTTGTTACAACCTTTTTCAAAGTCTGAAGCTAAACCTTCAAGCTCAAGGTTTTTATTTAAGGTACTTTCGAGTAAATCTTTATAAGTAAAATTATTATTATAATTTACTTGATAGTCGTTAAAATTTTCTTCAAATGCTTCTTTAGACTCGGGCACAATTTTGTAACGTGAAGGTACTTGAATAAGAAATTTATGATAAAATTCAAGAAAATTATATTTTTTGTACCACAAGAAAATTAAATCTCCACAAAAATACTCTTTTATATTTTCTTTATTAGATCTTGGAATTTCATCCAACTTATTCTTATAATAATCTACCCAAAGAGCTTCGAAATAACTTTCAAAAATATCCCAGTCTAACGTATTTAAACTTGAATAAAAAACATTCCAAAGCCCATTTAATAAATCCTTATCAATACTGGCAATCTGAATTGCTTTTGTGCTAGGTGTTAAACCCATTCTTTGGGAGAAATTTAAATCCATGTTTCACATTATTTATTTCTACAAATGTATGCATAAATAATTAATTCGCGAATTCAAATTAAAAGAGAAGAATTCTAAAATGAATTAAGTTTGTAAAAGGAAGGGCGATAAGATTTTCCCGAAGTGTCAACTAAATGTAAATTATACGTTGGGCTTTTTATTAAACCTGTATTGTGCAATGCGTTCAAGAGAATTAAAGTTTCAATATTTTTTTTAATCTCCGGCGTATTTATATTTACAGATTCTTTCGCAATAACTGCTTCGACTTTTTCAGAAATGAGTTTCACAAATAATTTTAAACAGATTTTCGAATGCGGAAAATCTTTCACTGATAAAAATAAGTTGGTTATACCACTTTTTAAAACTCTACAAATAATTTCTATTTTGTCATATTATTTTTTCATTTTTTATTTATGGGTTTCATACATCAAAGCCCTATCAGTATATTTTTTACATTTTACTCTCAGAACGCTCTGCCAATTAGTCAGCCACTTCACCCATCCCTTTGACAAAAAGAATCAAAAAATTCTCCATTCCACTCAAACCAATTCATTTTGTCAGAAAAACTCTAATGGTACATACTTTGATTATTAAGATTGAAATTAAAACAGAATAAAAAATAATTAAAGTTTAAAATACAACATGGCAAAAATTATTGGAATTGATTTAGGAACAACCAACTCTTGCGTGGCAGTTATGGAAGGTGCTGAACCTGTTGTAATTGCGAACGACGAAGGCAGACGCACCACGCCGTCGGTTGTAGCATTTGTTGCGAACGGCGACAGAAAGATTGGTGATCCTGCAAAACGTCAGGCAATTACTAATCCAACTAAAACGGTGGCGTCTATTAAACGCTTTATGGGTCAGCGTTACTCAGAAGCGCAAAAAACAAATGAAGTAGAAAAGGCAGCGTATAAAGTGGAGCGCGGCGATAACGATACAGTGCGCGTTGATATTGACGGACGTATGTACACACCGCAAGAAATTTCAGCGATGATTCTTCAAAAAATGAAGAAAATTTCTGAAGATTTTCTTGGTCAAGGTGTAACGGATGCTGTTATTACAGTTCCGGCTTATTTTAATGACTCACAACGCCAAGCAACGAAAGAAGCGGGCGAAATTGCGGGCTTAAACGTTCGTAGAATTATAAACGAACCGACGGCTGCGGCTTTAGCGTATGGTTTAGACAAACGCAATCGCGATATGAAAATTGCTGTGTACGATCTTGGTGGTGGTACATTCGACATATCTGTTCTTGAACTCGGTGGTGGCGTGTTTGAAGTAAAATCAACAAACGGTGATACGCACCTCGGTGGAGACGATTTCGATCAAGTTATTATTAACTGGTTAGCGGATGCGTTTAAACAACAAGAAAATATTGATTTACGCAAAGATCCGATGGCGTTACAACGCTTGAAAGATGCTGCGGAAAAAGCAAAAATTGAACTTTCAAGTTCGGCAGAAACAGAAATTAACTTGCCGTTCGTAACAGCTGTTGATGGTGTGCCAAAACACTTAGTGATTAAACTAACGCGTTCTAAATTTGAAATGTTAGCGGATAGCTTAGTGCAACGCACTTTAGAGCCATGCCGTCAGGCATTGAAGGATGCGCGATTGACAGCAGCAGATATTGATGAAGTTATTTTAGTCGGTGGTTCAACGCGTATTCCGAAAATACAAGAAGTTGTTGAGCAATTTTTTGGAAAGAAGCCGAACAGAACTGTTAACCCTGATGAAGTTGTTGCACTCGGTGCAGCTATTCAAGGTGGTGTGTTAACAGGTGATGTGAAAGATGTTTTACTGTTAGATGTCACTCCGCTTTCACTTGGTATTGAAGTCATGGGTGGTATGTATGATGTCGTTATTGAGAGTAATACTACAATTCCGTCAAAAAAATCCAAAGTATATTCAACTGCGAGCGATAATCAACCGAGTGTTGAAGTGAGTGTATTGCAAGGCGAACGCCCTATGGCGCGCGATAATCGCCCGATTGGTCGGTTTATTCTTGGCGACATTCCGCCTGCACCGCGTGGTGTTCCGCAAATTGAAGTCACTTTCGATATTGACTCAAACGGAATCATCAGTGTATCGGCACAAGATAAAGGAACGGGTAAAAAACAAACGGTGCGCATTGAAGCAGGTACAGGTTTATCGAAAGAAGAGATTGAAAAAATGAAAAATGATGCAACAGCTAATGCTGAGAGCGATAGAAAAGCGCGTGAACGCGCCGAAAAAGTTAATCAAGCAGACGGTTTAATTTTCCAAACCGAAAAGCAATTGAAAGAATATGGCGATAAAATTCCGGCGGCTAAGAAAGGCGCTATTGAAACAGCTTTGGCTAATTTAAAAACAGCACACGCAGGTCAAGACGATAAAAATATTGATACTGCTTTTGAAGCATTGAACGCTGCTTGGCAAGATGCTTCTCAGGATATGTATGCTGCACAACAATCGGCTGGTGCAACAGAAAATGGCGCACCGCATGAACAACACGAAGGTACTGCGAATGCTGCTAAAGATTCTAACGTAGAAGATGCAACGTACGAGGAAGTGAAATAGGAATTATTACAAGGGTTTATTTTTTAACCCAAATGTTCAAAGGTTCATTTTTGAATCCTTAAATTAAAAGTAAATCACCCAATTATAATAGATAGGCTGCTCGCAAGGCAGCCTATTTTAGTTTGTACACTTTACAAGTAGAAACAGAGAATGCCTTATTCCTACAAAAACTAAAAAATTTCTTAAAGTTTTGCTGTAATTGCTTTTTTCGTAATGGGTAAGCTAAAATAATGGTGTATATTCTGATTTCCTATTTTTAGGCTGATACACTGCTCTTTTGTTGTTATAATACGGATTAGATGGATCAGAAGCATTAGTAAGAGCGCCTTGGCTCGCACTAACATTATTTCTAAAAACCTAAAAAACTTATTTAATCTTTAAAATTCGACGCATAAATTCTTTTATTAAAAAATTTTAATTAATTTTGTCTGTCCAAATAAATACACAAAATGGCTGAATTATCAATATTATTTTCAGAAATACGCGGTAAAATTATCGATGGCGAACTAAAAGAAGCACTACTAAAACTTAATGCTTGGTCTAATGATTCTGAATCGTATTTAAATGACGAAATAGCGCAACGTTTGGCACATTTTAATAGCAATGAAAGAAGCTATAATTTGGGTAATATTAGTAATACGGATTATGAAATTGAGAAAAATAAAATTACCAAAGCGACACTTATTTTATTGGACGAAGCTAAAAGCTCCGCTTCTACACCTTATCAACCTGCCTATGCAAGTACAACATCTTCATCTAACGCGAGTAGAACTACACCTAAATCCTACTCAACTATAAATGAAAGTATCAGTAATAACTATCAAGAAAAGCCGAATGCAACTTTAGTTTTCTTCAAAAAAAATATGCTTTGGGTTGGACTCGCTTTAATAGTTGTCTTTGTTTTAATATTTATAATCAGGAACCATACTGCGGGTGTTGCTCAAGAACCAGATAGCGATAGTTCGCAATCCTATGAAACTAAACAGTGAATCTAAAAGATCAATACAATTTAACGCAATTAATGGATTAAATTCTTATTTTTTATTCATAGCCTCAATTTTAATAGTAATTTCATCGAGCATTTTTAATTGTTTGGATTGCGTTTCATAAACCATTCTGAATTGGTCTTCTATGAGCAGATTTAATTTTTCGTTCATGCAATGAATCTGAGTGTTAGATTTCAACTCGCTCAAATAATCGTCTTCGTTCCGCTTCCTATCTTTTATTTCTTGTCTGTTCTGACTCATCATAATTACAGGTGCTTGCAGTGCTGCAATGCAAGATAAAATTAAATTCATGAGAATAAACGGATATGGATCGAAAATCAGATGATTAGCAACTACATTAAAAAAAATCCAGAGCGTTAAAATAATACCGAATGCAATTATAAATTTCCAGCTACCTCCAAATTTAGCGACTTTGTCTGAAAGTTTTTCGCCATAAGTTTCAATGGTTTCTAAAGGATGTGTTGCATTATGAACTACAAGTAACTGTTCTTTTTCCGTATCATTTAAAATTTGTTGTAGCTTTTGTAAGTGATCGTTTTGGAGTTTTTGAAGTCTTTCTAATTCTTCAGTGATCATATTTTTCTTAAGTTTTCTAATTGAAAAATTTATTTCGTTTAAATTATTAGATAATGTAGAGCAAATGTAACAATCTTGTTGAAATTTGTACCAGCAGTGCAAATAATAATTAATTTCATTTGTGTGTAACAAATTTTCCAAAATTTAAATTCTCAAAGGCAAAGGTTTAAATTAATGTCAAAATTTTCAAAATCGGTAACTATTTTTTTTAAAACACTCGGTCCGGGTTTAGTAACAGGGGCGAGCGACGATGATCCATCTGGTATTGCAACATATTCGCAGGCGGGTGCGCAATTTGGTTATTTAACTCTTTGGACGGCACTCGTAACTTTTCCGTTAATGGCAGCAATTCAAGGAATGTGCGCGCGTATCGGTTTGGTAACGCAATCAGGGTTAACCGTTACTTTGCGCGACCATTACTCGAAACCCGTTTTGTACGCCATGCTTTTATTTAGTTTACCGGCAATAACTTTAAATATTGGTGCCGACATTCAAGGAATGGGCGCAGTTGCGCACATGATGATTCCGCAAATTCCGATTTTTGTTTTCAGTTGTTTGTTTTCAGTTACTTTACTGGTTGCTATTATAGCTTATCCCTATCAAAAGATTGCGAAAATTTTAAAATGGTTGTGTCTTTCGCTGTTGCTGTATATTATTGTTCCGTTCATGGTTAAGCAGGATTGGAGCATCGTTTTAAAAAATACACTTATACCTACTGTCAGACTCGATAAAAATTTTATTTCAATTCTCGTAGCTATTCTTGGTACAACTATTTCGCCATATCTTTTTTTCTGGCAAGCAACCATGGAAGCAGAAGAAGTTGGCAATCTGAACAAAAAATTAATAGTCAATAAAAATATATTGAAAGGCATGACTACCGATATTAATGTGGGAATGTTGCTATCAAATGTGGTTATGTTTTTTATAATCTTAACTGCGGCTTCAGTTTTAAATACGTCAGGCATCACGCATATTGATACTGTTGATGAAGCAGCAAAAGCGTTAGAACCTTTAGCTGGTCAGTTCGCAACTATTTTTTTTACATTGGGTGTTATTGGAACGGGTTTAATTGCTATTCCGGTTTTAGCGGGTTCTCAATCGTATATGTTGGCTGAAACTTTTGGATGGGAAACGGGATTGAATAAAAAATTTTCTCAAGCACGCGGATTTTATACAACCATAATTGCGTCACTTTTGGTTGGTTTATCGCTCGATTTTCTCGGTATCAGTCCGATTAAAGCGCTTTATTACACTGCAATTCTTTATGGCGTAACTGCACCCGTTTTAATTGCTATTGTAATTCACATCGCCAATAATAAAAAAATTATGGGAAGACATACCAATTCACGTCTCTCAAATATTTTGGGTTTTATTACCTTAGTCGTCATGACAATTGCAGCGGCTTTGCTTTTTTATTTATAAGAAACTGATGCCCTACTTGTCGTAATATCAGATACTCGATATAAAAATAGCAAATTCATCCTAACTTGGTTCTAAAATAAATGCGTTAATCTTTTAAAAATTTACAAATACGCTAGAATGAACATAGAAAAAAATTATTTTGCTTGGTTTGAACTTCAGAAACAGTTTTTTTTAGATGAAGCATTATTGAAAAAAAAATTTTTCGCATTTTCGCGCGAACTGCATCCCGATTTTCATACACAAGCCGACGAAAAAACACGCGATGCAATGCTCGAAAAATCGGTATTCAACACGCAAGCATACAAAACACTTTCTGTTTTCGATGCGAGAGTGAAATATATTTTAGAACTTGAAAATGTTTTGAATGAAGAAAACAAAAACACATTACCACCAGATTTTTTGATGGAGATGCTCGACTTTAACGAAGAGATAGATGACGCAAAAATTTCTAAAGATGCAGAAATTATTGAACCGTTAAAAAACCGATTGAACGCACTAAAAACAGAATTTTTAGAAACCGTAACGCCTTTTGTGCGCGCCTATGATAAAAATAATTCTGAGACAAAACATTTAGACGATGTAAGGAGTTATTATTTAAAAAAACGCTACCTTTTAAGGTTAGAAGATAATTTAAGTGGTATTTCACCTGATATGTAATTCTAAAAAATAAATGTATGCTTAATGACAAACTCGATTCACCGGATGAAAAACCTGAAGTAACGTTACCAATGTGGTTACGCATTTCATTTTTCGTTGTGCCTTTGGTAGGCATTATTTTTTTTATCGTAAATTTTAACAGAAATCCCAAAAATGCTAAATTAGCAGCACAAATTTCGATGATTGGTTTTTTCTTAGGGGTGTTGCTAAGTTTTTTTGTAGAAATTTAGGGACTATTTGTTTCAAAAATGCGTTTCAAAAACCACAATATCAAAACGCATTTAACAACATTATTGATTAATCCTCATCACCGCCACGCAATTTTTCAGCATTTTCTGCCAATATAAGCGATTCAATAACTTCATCAATTTCGCCTTCCAAAACTTTTTCTAAACTATAAAGCGTTAAATTAATCCTGTGGTCCGTCAATCGGTTCTGCGGATAATTATACGTTCTAATTTTATCGCTTCTATCGCCCGAACCTACGAGAGACTTTCTATTTGAGGCGATTTTATCATCGTGTTCTTTTTTTTGTGCGTTATAAATTAAATTATATAACCGCTGCATTGCAATTTCTTTATTTTGGTGTTGCGAGCGTCCTTCCTGACATTCCGAAACAGCACCCGTTGGTAAATGCGTTATGCGCACTGCCGATTCTGTTTTATTAATGTGCTGTCCACCTGCGCCACTTGCACGAAAAACGTCTATACGCAAATCTTCTTTTTTGATGTGCACGTCTTCCATTTCTAAAATTGGTAAAACCACCACAGTTGCTGCCGAAGTATGCACGCGACCTTTTGTTTCCGTATCCGGAACGCGTTGCACGCGGTGTGCGCCGGATTCAAACTTTAAAGTGCCATAAACCTCCTCGCCTTGAATTTCGTAAACAATTTTGTTGTAGCCACCCATCGTTCCATCCGAAACTTCCATGATTTCCGTTTTCCATTTTTTTCTATCGAAATACCGTTGGTACATTCGCGCTAAATCGCCCGCAAAAAGTGAGGCTTCATCGCCACCTGTGCCTGAACGAATTTCAAATAAAACATTTTTAGAATCCTCTGGATCTTTCGGTACGATTAATAATTTAATCTGTGTCTCTAACGCTTCCTGCTGATCTTGCAATTCGGAAACTTCGCTCTTAGCAAATTCTGCCATTTCCGGATCGTTCAGAAGAGATTTTGCTTGTTGCAATTCGTTTAAAGTGCGCGAATAGGTATGGTAAGCATCAACAATGGGTTTAAGGTCTTTATAATCTTTATTAATTTTTCTGAATCTTTCTGGGTCGCTCGCAACGCTTGGATCGCTGAGTTGTTCTTCAAGGTGCATAAAACGCTCGTGAATAGCGCGTAGTTTATCTAACATGAATTTATTTAAAATTTAATTGCAGCGCAAAAATACAATTTTTTGTTGAGGTATTCTTAAAACCTATTAAGTCGCTTCACAGTTAATAGTTTCAGCTATTAAAAAAGCGTGTTTAACGTTAACGGCGGAGGTACTTCGCCAATATGTTTATAGGCTTTTGCCGTCGCTTCTCTGCCGCGCGCAGTGCGTTGAATATAACCTTCCATGATCAAAAAAGGTTCATGCACTTCCTCAATCGTTCCCGCTTCTTCACCTACAGCGGTTGCAATAGTTGTTAAACCAACGGGTCCCCCTTTAAATTTAAGAATGATAGCACTTAAAATGCGATTATCCATTTCATCTAAACCGCTTTCATCTACGTTAAGTGC
>JAYVNP010000058.1:0-5252 GCA_043758385.1 Saprospiraceae bacterium | reverse complement strand
ACAGGATTTGCAATTTTGGAAGGATTTCAGAACGGCAATAATTTTATTTGGAATCTGACGTACGATAAATCACTTTCACAAAATTTATTGCTTTCGCTGAGTTATGAAGGTCGCAACTTGGGCATCGCACCTGTTTCGCATATTGGAAGAATGCAGATTAGAGCGAGCTTTTAGTTACTGATTTATGAAATAGTCCAATAAAAAAAGCACACAAATTTATAATTAATTTTGCGTGCTTTTTATTTAGACCATATCATAAATCAATGCGTCACTAACAAACGTTTAGTTTCATTCCACACTTGTTTTGAAATATTTAGGTTGCTGTGTTGTAAATTGATGTTATACACACCCGTCGGAAATGCCGATACATCAATTGTGAACGTGCCAGATTGCACATTCTCGCGTTTTTGAGTTTGAATAGTTGCACCCGTAGTGTTCGAAACCTGAAGCGTTGCGTTTTGTGGCGATGAAAAACTAAACAAAACCGTCAATTCATCATCGGCAGGATTGGGAGAAATCACCCAACCTTGTTGCGATGCCAAAATAGAATCTTTGTTTTGTTGTACATAAGGCGCAGATGCAGCGTTTACGATAGAATCTATATTCTGTTTCAGAGTTTGAATAGGAATAGTGGATGTATCTTTTCGTGCAATACCCACCAAGCTTGGCAACATTTGAGAAATTTTAACACCCATTTCTTGCCTAACGGTGTAGCAAGGAATAGTAATTTGTTTGGCGTAAGCGTAGTTTTGTTTATAATCAAGCCAAACTGTGTCTTTGCTGTTCGTATTATGTACAATAATAACTGCCTTCGCACCTTTACTTTGCGCCAAAAGCATTTGTTTAGAAATATCGCACGCGGCATTTTGCTGAATGATGGCAACTTTACCTTTCACATCGCCTTCAATTTTATCGCAACCGCGCTCGGTGCTAATAAGCCACCGTTTTTGTGTTGAAGGCACTTTAGATGTGTCTTTACGCGTGTCTTCTTTTTTTATCATTATCGTATCATAAGCTGCCACCAAATCTGTGAGCAATTTTGTTTTACCTAAGGCACCACCAAACGGTGCAGGATAAAGCATAAACCTTTGGTTGGTGTTGTATACCGAAAGCACAATCGTGTCTTTCTTATTTTGCGCGGTGTTTTGCGCGCTTAAACCGTTTATTATTAAAAATAGTGCTGCCACAAACGCAGCGTGTAGTTTATTGAATTGCATAGTTTTTTAATTAGATTTTGTAAAATTTTGTTTGTGGTTGCCGTAAAGAGCTTCTGCAATATATTCCAACAAGCGGCAACCATTTATTATCATTACTAGGACAGTTAGGTTGTTTAATACGCTCCTAATTTTTTCTGATTTTAAATCTCTGTCTGGTAAAAAAATCATAGACTGAAAATTCAAGAGAATCACTTAAAATATAATCCTCATTTAGTTTGCCCCTAGCTATGAGATTTATAGTATCATTTTTAAAAGTAAACTTTACAATAGAATCAACGTTTGGGATATTTTTAATCACTTCGAAAGTGCTGTCTTTAAACACTCTTCTTATTTGCATAAAATCTGATGATGTTGCGCCGCCGTTTATTTTGGCAATATTTATATAAAAACTATCCTTGCCAATATCATACGACCCTAATGTTTCAGCACTGGTTTCTAATAAATCCTGCCCACATGAAATGATTGAAAGCGTAAAAAAGAATAAGAGTAACAACGAAATAATTTTCATAAATTTAAAATAAAAATTTTGAAGAAAAATAATTAAATAACCTGCATCTCTTGAAAATTGAATTTACCTATTATGGTCGGTTAGATTTTGAATTCGATTTCCAATAACTAAAGCCTGCCTTAATCCAAGATTGATCTCTTGGGTCATCTCCGTATGGTGGCATCATGTCTTTATGATATCCACTTTGATTAATGTATTCGTGATATACTTGCCACTCTGGTTTAGATGTCCCATCTCTCATTTGCGCCAATCCTGCCTGTACTAACATTAAGTGTTCTGGAAAAGGGAAGCCACAGGCACTACCAACAACACCGAAATGGTGATTACCAATATCTTGTGCTTCCATAATTTTACCTTGAAAAGAGAAATTGGTATTATTCTTTAACCCGAGATTAACGTAACCAAAAATCGTATTTGATCTACCTGCTTGATTATAACGCGATTTATAATCCCATATTCCTCCTTTTGTAACATAATCACGAAATTGTCTTGGATCTAATATATTCTTAGATATCGCTATATTTTGATCTAATAAATTTCTGTAAATTAAATCAACATAAATAGTTCCCCCGATCTGCCCTATTAAAAATATTTCTTTATTAATCATTAGATATACTTCTTGATGATTTTTATCTGAAGAATTAGTTATTATATCACCAGTAGCATTTACATAAACACCAGGCGGATTTCCATTTTTTGCCCTTATTCTAGCTCCTTCTGCTCTATTTGAATTATCTTTTTTCTCAGCATCGTTAAGAAGCCCTCTGTCATCAGGCATAGCTTCACCAGTATGTCCTTCACCTCCTCCAATTGACATTTCAGCCATCATCCCATCAGGGTCAATAAACTTTATTGGATTATCAAAACCATAATTGTAAGGTGAGTAACGGCGCATTTTTTCCGCCAATGGGTCAACACCATTCCATCTACCAATCGCAGGGTCATACATTCGTGCACCATAATCATTCAATCCCAAGCCAAAATCATCATTCCATTCTTTTTCGTTGTACTGGTATTTGTTATTGCCTTTGGCACCATTGGTGTTCATTTCCATGTTCAAACCGAAGGCGTAATAACTGTTTATTTGTAAAATCTCGGTTTGGTCAACCAAACCATCGTTGTTTAGGTCGCTAAAAGTAACGCGTGTATTGCCGAGATGATCTTTTAAATCGTATTCGCGCTAGTAGCTGCCCGTTGATGTGCGCGTAATTTGCCCTTCTGCATTCGCAATGCGGTTAATAACGCTGTTTTTGTATTCAACACCATTGACATAATCGGTTGTGGTAGTGACAGCGGGCGAAACCGTATTATCCGTCGTTATTTTGCGCAATTTAGCACCGTACGCATCGTACACAAATTGTATGACATTGCTATTTGCAAAAGTAATGGTTTGTGGCAAATTCAAGAAATTGTAAACAATATTTGTGATGCCTTTATTGGCATCGCTCGCTACATTGCCATTGGCATCGTAGGTGTAATCTGTATTTCCTGCAGCTGTGTTGGCAAATTTAAACCCTTTTGTGAAAGCTACGGCATCGCCGGCATCCACAATTTTTGTCACGTGGTTTTGGTTATCGTAAGTGTAGGTCAAAACATCAATTGTTCCATACGAACCTGCAACCTGGTCAGTGCTTGTTAAATCTGGCACGCGCAAACCTGTACGGTTCAACGTAGTAATATTACCGCGCTTGTCGTAACTCATGTTTTCATCAAATTTATCTTGCGCAATAAATGTGGTATTCGTCGAGCCATAAGTTACGCCTGTTGTTGTTTGCAAATCATAATTCGTGGCGTTGGTTAATCTATCAAGGTCATCATAAATATAACTATACGCCTGCGGATTTCTATTGGCTACTTGCCAGGCGGAGGCTTGAATATTGCCATTATATTGCGAAGCTGTATTAAAACGCGCATCTGCACCATTGTAATAAATTGCCTCGTTAAATAAATCGGCATTGACATCGGTTAAAAGTGGTGCCATCGTTTCTGCTTTTTCTAAAAAGGCTTTATCACGTGTAGCTTGCGATAAGAAAGGTACGATCGCTAAATTCTGTATCTGAGTTGCCGTTGTTTTAGAACTCGAAGTCAGAATGGATGTGTTATTGCCCGGATAAATTTGCAAACCATTGATATTGGTCAACCAACCCCGCGTATTATAGCTGTAATCAATATTTTGCAAATAATTCCCCGCAGCTGTTGCTCCTATGTTTTTACGCGTCAACTGATCTTTATAATTGTACACCATATTAGATAGAACGGGCGTATTCGAGTTATTCGGACCTGCACCCGATACAGCATAATCGAACGCTACATTATTTAATCTGTTGCCATTATCAAAAAAAGATTTGGTCGTAGTGCGCACTTCTTGCGTACCATCCAAACTGAATACATACCGATAAATACCGTACGGGAATTGCGCACCGTTAAATGCCGTTGTTAACCAATCAACGCCATAATGATCGTTATCAGAATCAACGATTCTACCATCAGGTTTTAGAGAATAAGTATTCATGTCCAGAGTTTGCGACAATAAATGCTGTTTCCCAACCCAACCCGGATTGCCTCTGTATGCAGTTGGAATATTTCTATCCGTAAAACTCCAAACAAAATTCCTAAGCGTTGAAACACCTGTAGCTTTCAAAACTTTTGCACCTTGATTTCGCACCCACGATTTGTTCGGATAATAATCAGCGATAGTCAGAGAATCAGTTGATGCTATAACAACCGGATTTAAGGCATCTGCTGCTGCATTATTCGAATACACCCAACCCGTTGCAATCATCCTTCCAAACACATCGAATTTGCTACCGAGATATTTATTTGTTGCCGTTGCGCGCATATTTCCATCCTGCACTAAAGCGGGTAAATCGCGCACATCGTAATTGATAGTCTTGTAATTGGCACCTGGTACGCGCTTCTGAACCATTCGATTCAAATTACCCGCTCGCTACAAGTCTTACGAAAATTACCAAATCTTGTTAAACTATCTACCCATCACCGTTCGCTACAAGTCTTACGAAAATTACTAACGCTTGTTAAACTAACTACCCAGCTTACAATAATGCAGTCGCTTGTTTCAGTTTTCAGACTGAAACATAGTATTTTACGGTCTCATATCTCTGACCGCTTTTTAAAACTGAGCTAGATTATATGTTTACACGACAACCCTAAGAAATGAGAAATTCAGAAATTTTATCAATGCATCCTCAATGCCAAACTACTTTGAAAAAAAATATGTTCAAACGTTATGAAAATACAATTTTTACTTAATCTTTAAAATTACTCAATAGAACTAACAAGTAGGCATCGGAGATACCAAAATAACAAAATTCAGTTTGAAAACTGAATTAAGCGGCTGCGTTTTCGAAACAGTTTCTGCTCAATCAATTATTCAAACGAAGCGTTTTAGTACATACAGTGTATCAGCGGCGAAATCATCGCAGTTGCGCGCTAAAATAACTGGCACTGTTGTAAACTTTATAAACGGCGACTCAAACAGCGCCACAGGATTTGCAATTTTGGAAGGA
>JAYVNP010000057.1:0-5294 GCA_043758385.1 Saprospiraceae bacterium | reverse complement strand
CTTCCAGCAACTAAAAGCGCATGACCGTAATTGCCTTTATGCGAATCGGCAAGGCGTGGCTTTAAAATATTTGAAATTATATTTTGCGTGAGTGTTTGCATAGTATAAACTGAAACTAAATTTAAGCTGCATTTAGTGCAAAGTAAACCAAACCTTTGTAATTTTGTGCGAAATAAAGTGCGTAAATTAAAACTTGAAATCTAATCAAACGTTAAGTGTTCTGTAAACATTCCTAATCGTAAAAATCACTCTGAGTATGATGTCTGAAATTTTCGTTCCACAATTACCGAATTTAAAAAAAGCAACACCCACTAAAATACATAATTTTAGTGCCGGGCCTGCCATTCTACCACGCGAAGTGATTGAAGAAGCTGCCGAAGCCGTATTGAGTTTAAACGGATCGGGTTTAAGTGTGCTCGAAGTCAGTCACAGAAGTAAAGATATTGTAGCCGTTGAAGAAGAAGCGACAGCGCTCGTCAAAGAACTTTTAGGTCTCGGCGATAAGTACGAAGTGATTTGGGTTTCGGGAGGTGCTTCATCGCAATTTTTTACCGTCGCGATGAATTATTTAGGCGAGGGTGAATCGGCGAGTTATGTTGATACTGGTACGTGGTCGGCAAAAGCGATTGATGCAGCGAAACAATTCGGTACTGTAAATATTTTGGCTTCGAGCAAAGCAACGAACTACGATCATATTCCGCGCGATTGGAAAATACCTACTACGGATCAATACGTACACATCACAAGTAACAACACGATTTACGGTACGCAATACCAAAACTTTTTTGAATCACCCATTCCGATAGTTGCCGATATGTCATCCGATTTTTTATCGCGCCCATTTGATGCTTCTCCTTTCGGATTAATTTATGCGGGCGCCCAAAAAAATCTCGGACCTTCAGGTGTAACGTGCGTTATTATCAGAAAAGATATGCTCGATAAAGTAAAACGCACCGTACCTTCTATGCTCGATTATAGAATACACGTGAAAGAGAAATCAATGTACAACACGCCGCCCGTTTTTCCGATTTATGTATCTATGCTCACTATGCGTTGGATAAAAGCGATGGGTGGTTTAACGGCTATGCAAGCACACAATGAAAAAAAAGCTTCGATTTTATATAACGAAATTGACGAAAATCCTTTTTTTAAAGGTAATGTCGCTCATGCCGATCGCTCGCGCATGAACGTTTGCTTTACGATGAACAATCGCGAACTTGAACCTGCTTTCGGTGCTATTGCTAAAGCCAATAATATTAGCGGTATTGAAGGACATCGCAGCGTCGGTGGTTTTCGCGCATCAATTTACAATGCTATGCCGATTGAAAGTGTGCAACTCCTCGCGGATTTAATGCGCGATTTTGCAAAAAAGAATGGGTAATTTCAGCGGTGCTTTAGTAGGGGCGTATTGAATACACCCCTACTAACCACTCACCACTTTAGTTTAACAGATCAGATAGATCAGATTTAGAAATACCTTTGGTCAAATTTAGAAAATAATTGCCTTTTAAATCTCGAATTAAAATTCCATGCTTTTCCAAATTACGGCAAATCGCTCTAATTTTTCTTCCTAAAGTTTCGTATGTGCGAGGTTCAATGATTTTTCCAAATTCTATAAAATATATCTCAGGGGTTATAGATGCAGGTTTAATACCCTTTAAATTATAACGCGTGTGACGGTAAATAATGTTTAGAATTTGCTTTACTATACTATCAAAGTTTAAGAAATCATTTCCTAAGAATTGTATAAGATCATCTTTAAAATCTATCTTCATTAATACCCGATCAAGCACAAAAATAGAAGCACTTTCGGTACTTGAAGCGTGTTCGTAAATTAACTTAGCAGTTTTCAGTTGCTCAATGGCATTATAATGATTATTGCTTTCGGTTAAAAGTATCGTATAAAACTTTCTGCTATTTAGCAGCTCAGATTTTTGAAAGTAAGCTAAAATGATTTTTTGTTCAGTTGTAATCGTATCTTTAAGTTTTTGATTTATGTATTCCTCAAAACTTGATAGCCATCGCTCAGTTTGATCATCTAAAAGTTTGCCACTTGGAATAGTTAAACTAATAGATACTTCGTCAGCAAGATCATAATAAGGCAAATCTATTGAGTTAGATAAAGTAGCATTTACCAGTGAAGCCATTCCACGCCCTTGACTTTCAATTTTATCAAACAATTTAAGAATAGAAGCTAATTTAGGATTTTTACTTTCGGGCATTCCTGAAATTATTCTCCGAATCGGAATATCAGTTGTTGTATTTAATAATTTTAATCGCGCTTTGAAACTGCCAGGGTTGTTAATTTGCAACCATTTATTAGGTTCAACTTTTACAGTTACGAACTTATTGATGGTATAATCGCGGTGGGCTAAAGCATTATTAATTACTTCACGGACTAGTTCTTCTGGGTATTCAGTAACCATTTTACCACCATCTTCAACAACTCTTCCAGTTCGAATATGTCCCCAAATAAATCGAAACGCTTCATCCATTAAATTCAAAACATCTGTCTGGAAATCTCTTTTATCTTTAGATATTGAATTCGATGTATCAAAGATACAATCCACTTCACTCCTATATTCTAAAAATTGAAATGGTACTTCGCCACAAACCAACAAGCCGAGTGTTGTGACTTTATCGTTGACAAAGAAGTGGCGCTTTTCTAAAAAAGATTTGGCAGACTTTATATTCGGTATTAAATTCAGTTTCCAACTTGTTTGGTTTAAGCGGGTAATAAATTGGTTGATTTTATCCAAGCTTAAATCTTTTAAAGTTGCACCCAAAACGGGCGTTAATTCTTTCGAATACTCCAATTCTAATTTATATTCTCTTTGTTGTTGCAAGCGACCCTCTGATATTTTGGTATCACTCGTCAGTTTTCTTTGATAATAAACATTTTTAAATTTGAGGAACTTTATGTCTTCGCTCAATGACTTAACAGTTATTAAAGCAACATCTTTATTTCTAAATGATAAATAATCGAATTTAACGAAATCAGTTAAATCCGGAAACATATCGTTGTCGTTTTGAAAAACTTTATGAGTGAGTTCTATTAAATTAGTCTCATTTTTGCGCAAAAAACCCGTTAAATTATATTTCTTATCGCGTTCTCGAATGCCGCAGATAATATAACCGCCATCTGTATTCAAGTAAGCACAAACAGTTTCTTTTAAAGAATTCCAATCACTTCCAGTTGATAAATCTTTAAGTTCTACGTTCGATTGTTCTTCATCCGAAAAAATATTTCTAGAAATACAAACATCTATCTTTTCTAATAATCTATTTATAAAATCGTTCATAAATCGCCTTTAAGACTTCTCTTTTCTTTTTTTGAAATAAAACCAAAAGAAACTTTGCAAATTTAATCAAAAAAAGTGGAGTTTTAAAATCAAATAGCCATAGAATTTGAGTTTTTGAATTCATAACATGAGCATCAATATCTCGCTCGCCGCTTTTGTCAAAACTGTTCCTGGTCCGAAAATAGCAGCAACACCAGCATCAAAAAGAAATGGATAATCATTCGGCGGAATGACGCCGCCAACCACCACCATAATATCGTCGCGACCATATTTTTTGAGTGCTTCAATCGTTTCAGGGACCAAGGTTTTATGTCCGGCTGCCAAACTCGAGATGCCGAGAATATGCACATCATTTTCAACGGCTTGTCGCGCAGCTTCTTCAGGTGTTTGAAACAACGGACCGAGATCAACATCAAAACCCATATCGGCAAAACCCGTTGCAATTACTTTTGCACCTCTGTCATGACCATCTTGTCCGAGTTTTGCAACCATAATGCGTGGTCGGCGACCTTCTTTTTCATAAAATGCGTCAGAAAGTTTTTGTGCATTCTGAAGTGCTTCATTATTTGTATGTTCTTTTGCGTACACAGCAGATACCAACTTAGAATTTGAAACATAACGACCAAAAACTTTTTCCAAAGCGTCGCTCATTTCGCCGAGCGTGGCGTTTTCGCGTGCGCAATTAATAGCACAAGCTAAAATATTTTTTGTTGAATCATTTGCAGCAAGTGTTAAATTTTCTAAAGCAGCCGCTACTTTCTCTGCATCCCGATTTTGTTTGGTGCGCACCAAACGCGCAATTTGTTCTTCGCGCACCGTGTTATTGTCTATATCTCGGATGTCAAAAGCATATTCATCATCCGTTCTGAAAACGTTAACGCCCACAATTTGGTCTCTGCCTGTATCAATGCGCGCCTGTTTTTTGGCAGCCGCTTCTTCAATCCGCATTTTAGGTAAACCTTCTTCAATCGCTTTAGTCATACCGCCTCGCTTTTCTACTTCTTGAATCAATTCCCAAGCGCGCGCTGCTAAATGGTGCGTTAAATATTCCACATAATACGAACCACCCCACGGATCAACGGCTTGTGTTACATCTGTTTCTTTTTGTAAAAAAATTTGAGTGTCGCGGGCGATTTTAGCTGAAAAATCGGTCGGTAATGCAATCGCTTCATCTAATGCGTTGGTGTGTAAACTTTGTGTGCCACCAGCAATTGCCGACATCGCTTCAATAGTAGTGCGTGCAATATTATTGAATGGATCTTGCGCTTGTAAACTCCAGCCCGATGTTTGGCAATGCGTGCGCAGTGCCAAACTTTTTGCATCGCTCGGATTAAATTGTTGAATCAATTTTGCCCAAAGCAATCGTGCCGCACGCATTTTGGCAATTTCCATAAAATGATTCATCCCGATTCCCCAAAAAAAAGAGAGCCTCGGTGCAAATGCATCAATCTTTAACCCTGCTGCAATGCCTGCGCGCACATATTCCAAACCATCTGCGAGGGTGTAAGCAAGTTCTAAATCGGCAGTGCCGCCTGCTTCTTGAATATGATAACCTGAAATTGAAATCGAATTAAACTTCGGCATGCGCTGCGCTGTGAACTGAAAAATATCGCCAATAATACGTATTGAACCTTTCGGTGGATAGATATAGGTGTTGCGCACCATAAATTCTTTCAAAATATCGTTCTGAATAGTGCCACTCAATTGCGCGGGTGAAACATTTTGCTTTTCGGCAGCGACAATAAAAAATGCCAATACAGGAACAACTGCACCGTTCATCGTCATCGAAACGGAAATTTGATCGAGCGGAATATCTCGAAAAAGAATTTCCATATCTTCCACCGTATCAATCGCTACGCCTGCTTTACCTACATCGCCCCGCACTTTTGCGTGGTCAGAATCATATCCGCGATGCGTTGCTAAATCGAAAGCGACCGATAATCCTTTTTGCCCCGCTGCCAAGTTTTTTTTATAAAACGCATTCGATTCTGC
>JAYVNP010000056.1:0-40570 GCA_043758385.1 Saprospiraceae bacterium | reverse complement strand
AGAAAGCAGTCATAGACAGCAAAATAGTAGGTTTCAGTTTGAAAACTGAAACAAGCGTCTGCGTTATTGGAAGATGGGTAAATAGTTTAACAAGCTTTGGTAATTTTCGTAAGACTTGTAGCGAGCGGGAAAATATCTATCAAATTAAAATCATGAAACCTTTTTTGTTATTACTTATAATTTTCTTAGATTCATTAACGATGTCATCTCAAACTTTTGTAAATTTTATTTCAAAGGATGATTGTCTTGATTTAATAAATTTTATACATTATTCTAAACTAAACAAAGAAGGTAAGCTTAAATATAAAAGTGTTAGTAATCCATACATTTTGACTTTCTGGGAAAAAATTAACCGATCGGCAGATTCAACTTTTATGATTTCATCAGATACATTTAGCTACCATTTTAGTTGTGCAAGAGAAGCTTTTAGATGGCCTGATAGAGAAATAAAATATAATTTTTCTGACGCTTCTATTGTTTCTGGGAGACTCAACTATTTGATTCCTAATTTTTTGGAAGTTCCAGAATCGAGATTTTTTAAAGTAAATCACATATTTTATTACGATTTAGATGCGAGGGTTAATAAATATACGACAATTGATCAAAGGCTTAACTTAAGTAATATTTTTTTAAAGGCCTTAAATTTAAAGGTTGTTTTAGAGACTATTGATACAAATTATCTCAATTTAATTATCTTAAATGCCGTTAAACTAAAGAATGTAACTTTTGAAAAGGAAGAATTTGAACAACAAAAGAAATTAGTTGATCAAAATAAAGATGCTTTCATAAATTTATATGCAAACAGAAACAAATATAGAACTGCTTTTTATATCTGGCAGTTAATGGAAAAAATCACTAAAAATATTGTAGAGATTCCCTTGTCATTTAAAGATGAATACACTTTAAATATTGATCCTGATTATTTTACTAATTGTAACTTAGCAGAAATAAACCAAGAACTTTATAAATCAGGGTTACAATTAACTGTAAAAACTGGAAAGGTCAATTTTTACAGGTTCGTTAATCTTTATGATAATTGAAGATATTCGCTGGCATACCAAGTTAAAAATCACTCAGGCTATTGGAAATCTGAACAAATGCAAAAGCGTTGCAAGTTACATTTTTGAAGATGGATAGCGATCGGAGAACCAACGTATTTCAATGCAAGCAGTGACTAACCTTATGTTAAAAATTTATTTTTTCGCATCATAAACCCACCACTCACAACAAAATTCGTATCTTTGCGGCGCATTTAGGAATTTCCTGAATAACTCACTCGATATGATATCTGTTTCAAATCTTTCAGTTTTCTTTGGAGAACGTGTTCTTTACGATAATATAAGTTTCACTATTGGCGAGCGCGATAGAATTGGTCTTGCAGGCAGAAACGGTGCGGGTAAATCAACATTGTTGAAAATCCTTACCGGTTATCGCGTTTCTATTGATGGCGGAAATATTTCTAAACCCAACGGAAGTACAATCGGTTATCTTCATCAAGATATGCTCATGCCAGGTGGTAAAACAATCATGGAAGAAACGATGACGGCATTTGATGAAGTTAAACAATTGGAAGCGCATTTGGAAATACTTAATAAGCAACTCACGGAACGCGAAGATTACGAATCGGATGAATACATGAATATTATTCATGAACTTTCAGAAGCAACGGAGCGATTGCATGCTATTGATGCCGATTCCGCTAAAATTAATGCCGAAAAAGTTTTGAAAGGTCTTGGTTTTAAAGAAAAAGATTTTGACAGACCCACCGATGAATTTTCGGGTGGATGGAAAATGCGTATTGAATTAGCTAAGATGCTACTCACAAAACCTGAATATTTATTTCTCGATGAGCCGACGAACCACTTGGATATTGAAAGTATTATGTGGCTTGAAGATTTTTTAAGCGATTATCCGGGTTCAGTTGTTGTGGTTTCGCACGATAAAGCATTTTTAGATAAAGTAACGAAGCGTACGTTAGAATTGGAATTGGGTAAAATGTTTGATTATAAAGCCAACTATTCGAAATATGTAGAGTTACGCGCTGAACGTCGCGAATTATTAAACAATGCGGCAAAAAATCAGGCAAAAATGATTGAACAGCGTGAGCGCACTATCAATCGGTTTATGGCAAAGGCGACAAAAACGTCTATGGCGCAATCTATGCAAAAACAATTAGATAAAGTTGAACGCATAGAAATTGATGATGAGGATATTTCTGCCATGAATATTAAATTTCCGACAGCACCGCGCTCTGGTCAAGTGGTTGTAGAAGCAGAAAAATTAGTGAAAACGTATGGCGAAACAAATATTTTGAATGAAATTGAATTAAAACTTGATCGTGGAGATCGCGTGTCGTTCGTCGGTCAGAACGGACAAGGAAAAACTACGCTCGCAAAAATTTTAATTAATAAAGAATCTTTAACGGGTGGTGAATTAAAACTTGGACATAATGTGCAGGTCGGCTATTACGCACAAAATCAAGCGGAAGCACTTTCGCCCAATCTAACGTTAGAAGAAACAATGCTCAACGCTGCGCCACCTGAGATGCGTACGCGAACCCGCGCTATTTTAGGTGCGTTTATGTTTTCTGGCGATGATGCCACCAAAAAAGTATCCGTTTTAAGTGGTGGTGAGCGTGCACGATTGGCATTAGCTTGTATGATGTTGCAGCCTTTTAATTTGTTGGTTCTCGATGAGCCGACGAATCACTTGGATATGATTTCTAAAAATGTTTTGAAAGAAGCTATTATGCAATTCGATGGAACGATTATTATTGTTTCGCACGATAGAGATTTTTTAGCCGGATTAACCAATCGTACGATTGAATTTAGGGATAAAAAACTGTACGAATATCTCGGCGATATTAATTATTTCTTAGAAAAACGTCAGCTTGATAATATGCGCGAAGTGGAGCAAAAAACGGCTGTCAGCAATCAGAAATCAGCGGTCAACCATCAGCCAAAGCTCAACGATTTAGAAAAATCGAAATTTGAAAAAGCGATGAAAGTTTCTGAAAAAAGAATTTCTGATTTAGAGAAAGAAATGGCGACCATGAGTAAGCGCATGGGTGAAACCGATTTTTATACGTCTAAAGATTCTGCTGCATTTATTTCTAAATACGAAAAATTGAAAAAAGAATTAGAAACAGAAATGGAAAAATGGGAAGAAGTAGCGGCAGCACTTGAATCTTAAATTAATTTTCTAATTTTGAAATGTATCGCTCCTTACCAAGTTTAAAAGATTGTATTTTAGTTAGTCAAGATAGAACTGCCGTATCGGATGTATTTGCTAAAACTTTTGCTACTACTGCCGTACTTCATTTAATTTTTAAAAAATAAATCGCTTTCAATAAAATTGCCAAAGTTTTTATGTTTTATCAGTAACGATAAAATCTTTTTATCCCGCCTAATTTATTTCAACGGTTTTAAAACTTCTACGCGCCACGAGTGAATGCCAACGGTTATAATTTCTGACTCTAAAGGCGTAAAAAGTTTGCGCGCTGCTGCCCAAATTTCTGGACTGCGCTTGTGCTCGTGCATACTAATAATGCATAAGCCATCGGGAGCTATAAAATTTTCGCGCGCATGGCGTAAGACATTTTCACAGTTTTTGGCATAATTAATTGCCTCATTGAATAAAACAACATCGAATGTGCGCGTTGTAGTCCAAGTGTTCATGTCGCCTTGTTCAAATTTTATATTTTTATCGGCGGTGCGTGATGTTGCATCGGCAATGGCTATATCGGAAATATCTACACCGAGATAATCGGAAAAATATTTTTTCTCAAAAACCAATTCGGGTAAATAACCTTGACCACAACCAAGTTCTAAAAGTGAACCCCCGTTTTTATATTTTATAAAATAATCGCGCACCAATTTTTGGCGCACCAATTCTTCTTCATTTTTTAAACCATCCCAATGCCCTTCTGCGAATTGATGATTCCAACGCGCACGCCCCGTCCGCAAAATTTTTCGATTTATAAAATCCGTTATCGCTTCAAACATAATTGCTTTTTTCTAAGAAAATTTAATGTGCAAATATCTTTCTTTTAGTTTTAAAAACATTGCATTCTAAAATAAAAAAGCGACCACTCCGAAGAGTAGCCGCTTTTTGAAATTAAGTTTAAGGAGTGAAAACTTAGCTGCATCGCTATCTCACAACTTTATTGCTTAGGATTACTTGTTGGAGCACTTCCTGCTGCGGCAGGATTTAAAGCCAACTCATTATCCGGAACATCCCAATAATCTAAATAATTATAGTTGATTGTCGCTTTAACGTTTAAGTTACCGGCTTTGTCAATAACTACACAATTAGCCCGACCAGCACCAGCTTTATCAGTTACACCCCAACGGCGTGCATCATAAAAAGCTAAAGTGCGGAAAGCCAAACCTGAACGACGCTCAAGACGTAATTCTTCTTTGGCTTGTGCCAATGTTAAACTTGTTCCTGCAACGACCGTTAAATCAGCACCTTGATAAGCACGAACCGCGTCAATCAATTTCAAGCCACCTTCGATATCGCCAGAATAAATTTTAACTTCAGCAGCCATTAAAGCGTTTTCTTCGTAAGTGCCCGCTAGATAAAACTCCATTATACCTGGAGTCGCTCTATTTATAAGTGTGATAGTAGAAGTGCCCGACTTGTCTTTCAATCCAAAACCAGCATCTTTTGTGTACCAACGTGTATTGAAAACATTACCACGGTCACCATTGCCAATCCAGGGTGATGCTTTGCTTGTATCTAAAACAAAATTATTCGCTAAGCGTAAATCGCCTTTTTTGAAATCTTGCATTAATCGCTCCGAAATTTTATAAGTACCTGCTCCTGCTTGTGTGCCATACGTTTTCAAGTCAACTGTGCCACCTTGAGGGTCCCAAATATCACCATTTGAGTTGGTTCGACCGGTGAATACTAAATCTGTAGCACCAATACCAGCAGCAGTTAAAGTAGCAATACTGCTCATTTGAGCAGCAGTCATTGCTGAAACAGGTGTATTGACTAAAATATTACGTGCTTTGAGCGTATTTATGTTGCGGATAAACTCAGCCGGTTTGAAAATTCCACCTTTGCCTTTTGTAACGAAATCCGGAATAATTGCTGTTAAGATAGATTGATAATCAGCATCTCCAGAAAGACCACTCAAAATAGTAGCAGCTTTGTCTAAGTTCGCATTCGCTTCAGCTATGAGTGCTTCCTTGCTTACATAAGCACTTGAAGAAGCATTTGGATCATTGTTGATTAAACCTGCATAATAAATTGAACCAAGACGAGAATAGGCAAAACCTTTCCACCAATAGCACCAAGCTTTAATTGTATTCTTCTTAGTGTCGGCATTACCAGCAGCAAAAGATGTTTTATCTACTAAGGAAAGAATGGCATTACAAGCGTTATTCAGAGAGTACATATTTACCCATTCATGAAAAGTAGGATTACTACTCGACTGAGATTTTGCATTTACATTGCGTATTAAAGTATATTGCGCAGCTGGACTATTTGGATTAGCAACTTTAGTTCCGTTGTCTAAAGTTACGAAGTCCGGACAACCTACCTCATTCATATACCAGTTAGCTGCCTCAGCGCCTACTTCATCACCCATAGATGAATGAAAACCCATGGCACCAGCCCAAAAATAACCTGGCACACCATCAGCATTTGCTGTGTTTTTAAAACCATTGTAGTAAATACCACCTAATGCATAAGCAAGTAAGCCATTTTCGGTATTTAAACTATTTAATGTTGGCTGATTAGGGTTCTTAACATCAAGCTGATCTTTACAAGATGCCATCAGAATCACCATCAACAAAAAAGATAAAAACTTTATATTTTTCATGATAATATTTTAATTAATAATTGAGAATTAATAGTTAATCACCAAAATTAATCCCTACAAGTAGGAATAAATTCTTGATTCTTAATTAATTAGAAACCTAAGCGTAAACCTACTGATACTTGTTTTAAGTTCGGCATAGTATTATGGTCTGTGCCACGATCCCAAGCCGAATTCAAACCACTACCATTACCACCAAAACCAGATGCGTTAGATGAATTAATTTCTGGATCTAAACCTGTATATTTCGTTAAAGTTATCAAGTTTCTACCAGATATAGAAAGCTCTAAACGCTTAGCCCATTTTACATCTGTGAATTTAGACAAATCGAATGCAACCTCAATATTTCTTAAACGAACGAAAGAAGCATCTTCATAAAAATAAGATTTTGTACCATTGCGTGAGCGCTCTGCATATACACCGCGATAGAAAGCTGACCATGCACCCGTCTGACCATCGATAGTAATTTGTTTAGTATAATCATCATGAATACCATCGCGATACATCCATTCTTTAGTTTGGTTGTAAATGTGGCTTCCTTGAATCCAGTCAATTTGGAAATTAAATCTCAAGAAATTCTTGAAAGTAAAACTGTTGATAAAATTCATGATGAACGTTGGGTTCGGATCGCCAAAACTGTATTTACTCGTAGTAAAGTAGGGTGCTTTGGTTGTTTTGTTCGCGACCCAACCATTTGAAGCCACTACATAGTTAGCTTTATCCGCTTCAGCAATGTATGATTTTCCGTTAGCATCTACTGCGTTAACGTCATGCAAACCTAAATAACCATAAATTTGACCAACTTTTGTGCCAGCTTCGATAATATAACCTGTGCTACCTGCGGCAGTTTGAACTAAGATTGAACCACCTTTAATACTTGATACTGTTGAAGATTGAGCACCAAAATTAGTGCGTAAATCCCATTGAAAATCTTTAGTATCAGCAATAGTTAAATTGGTCACCATCTGAAAACCATGTGATTCCAAACCAATAATATTATCTCTGATTGATGTCAAACCAGATGAAGGGATTGCATCAGCATTTCCAATAGCATTTTCTGTTTTACGTGACCAATACGTTGGAGAGAATGTAATAGCGTTGAACCAATTGCCTTTATTTAACTTAAATCCAAAGTCTGCGCCAAATTCTATTTCTGTCGAAATTTCAACCTGTAAGTTCGGATTGGCTTGTGTAGAAGGCAAAATAAAACCAACTTTACCACCAATAGCATTTGTATTTAAAACTTGATAACGGTCGAATGGATTCGGTTGAATACCTGCTTTGCCATAAGCTGCCCGTAATTTAATCTCAGGTAAAATATTATTTAATCCCGAACTTTTCCAAAATCCAAAACTCGTAGGACGAATATAACCATTAGCATGTGGGAAAGTAAAAGGTGTTGAACCAGCACCGAACGCTGAAGAATAATCAGAACGTAAGCCTCCTGAAACACCACCAAAATCACCAAAGTCAAAACGTTGGTCAACCAAATAACCATAAGTTACAAAAGGCTCTTTGAAATCTGTTGCAATGTGTTGTTCGGCAGTTTGAACGGCTGTTACTGGCGTATATAATGGTAAATTTAAACCATAGTCTTGATAGACTGAAAAAGTACGATTTCTGTAATCGAAAGCGCCATAGGTTGAAGCCTTAACAAAATTACCCAATCCGTAACGCAAAGTTGCACCTCCTAAAAAGTTTTGAAAAATGGCATTGACGTTAGTGTTGTCAATTTCACCACCATCACCTGTGTTGAAGTTGCCTAAAGTTGAGCCTGTAATAGCTACATTGGCATTTTCTGTTTGACGATCATACAGGTTCTTTATTTGATCGTTTACGTAGTTAAGACCATATTTTGCATCAAGTTCTAACCAAGAAGTTGGTTGGTAATTTAAGTTAAATACCTGAATCAAATCGAATTTCTGATCGAAAGTGTGAGAATATTCGTTGATAAAGAATGGATTTCTACCATTTACACCTGTAGCACCACCAAATTGTGCTGGATAAGTGCCATCAGGTAATTGTGTATTGCTGCTGTAATCAACAAATGGACGTGTGTTAAAAAGGGCATAAATAGTGCCATTTCCACCACCATCATTGATAGTGCTTTTTGTGTAAGCACCTCGTGTAATAGTTCTAAACTTCAAACCTTTAATTAACTCAATACCAATATTTGCAGTTACGTTTGTTCTATTATAGTCACCATTACCCACTAAATTACTTTGTTGATAGTTGTTGCCTACGCCAAAAGCAAAATCAACTTTACCAGAACCTCCAGAAATAAATAATGAATTATTAATTGTTGGCGCTGATTGTAAAAGTTGTGCAAAATGATCATAATACTTTAGATTCTGGTCGTAAGGTTTGTTAATCAAAACCGTAGGATCAGTTGAGTTCCAAATCAATGATTGTGGAAATAAACCTGTTGCAGGGTCAAGTGCTAAAGGAACACCTTTACTATTTACAACATTGTTTTTGTCATCCGTAACAAAGCCGTGAAGGTTTGCCTTTTTCACTCCACCAATATTTAAAAAACTGCTTGTAGTGTAGCTTGTAGAGAAATCAATATTTAATTGGTCTTTTTTTCCTTTTTTCGAAAACATTTGAATAACACCGTTAGCACCTTGCGCACCATATAGAGCAGCAGCAGCAGCACCTTGTACAACTTCAACACGCTCAATCGAGTTTAAATCGAGTGTGTTTAAGTCTGTTGCACCCATTTCAACACCATCAATCAAGTACATTGGCGTTGTACCACGATTAATAGAGTTTACACCACGCAATAAAATACTCACTTTAGCTCCCGGCGTACCGTTTACTGAAGAGATTTGTGCACCTGCAACTTTACCTACCAAAGCTTGGTCGATAGATGCGGTAGGCGCAGCCGGTAAATTTTTTGCGGTGATTGTTTGAACATCCACTGCCACTTTACGGCGGTCAGTTCCAACACCAGTACCTGTTACAATAACTTCCTGTAAAACAGCAGAAGTTAAAGAAACGGTTAAGTCAGTTGCTGTTCCCAGAGTTACTTCTTTAGTAGTAAAACCCGCAAAACTAATGAGAAGAGTTTGTGCATCTTTCGATACGTTGAGGGTGAATTTACCGTTTTCGTCGGTAACTACTCCGTTTGTGGTGCCTTTTTCTACAACGCTCGCACCTAATAGCGTTTCACCTTTTTCATCGAAAACTGTTCCAGTGATGGTGCGTTGCGCGAACGTGGCACTCACGACTAAAAACAACATTCCCAGTAGGAGTGAAAATTTTTTCATATAATTGTGATTTTTTTAATTAAGAACTAATAAATAAAAATATTACAAATGTAATAAAAGAGTGAATTATTTTTGCATCAATATTAAGAAAAGTTAAGAAAATTTTAAAAAAGTTAAATTTTTGCATTCAAACTTAGAAAACTTTATTTTAAGTTTGCGATAATTTATTTTAAACTAATTTTATTTGGTTTTAAAAAACTAATAACTTGTGCCTTAATTTTATTTAATTTTATTTTAAATACTTACAGTAAATTAATTAAAATTTTTTTGGAGTTACTAAATAAATAGCTTTGAATAATTCATTAAAGTGCACTGGCAAAATTACAAAGCAAGAAAGCCTCAGAATTATTTAATCTTTTGGAAATACCATTTGACTTACAAAAATCAATGAGTTTCTTTTGTTGTTCCTGCTCAAATTGTTTGATGAATTCGGCGCGTGTTAAATTTATTCTTTGAAAATTTTTGTTAGTAAGTTTTAAATAATAATAATCATCGCCTGATTCAAAACGATCGTAGGTCGAGCCGGTTGCAATGACACCGCGTTGCACATAATCGGCGCGTTTATAAACCTTAACGTGATTTAAAACTAAAATAATTTTTGGCGATTCAAACAACACTTCGCAGTAATAAGGTAAATAGTTTTGCTTTACCGAAAAACGTTTCAAATTTCGCTTAACTCCTTTATCATCTATTATCTCTATACCCGATACTTTTAACGGATCTAAGTAAATTTCTTTACCCAAATCATTTTTCATGACAATTTGGTTTCTAAAAATATCTATTTTTGAGGAAACCAATTTTTCAATTTTTTTACCTTTAGAGTTGAAAATATAGGCAGGTTGCCAATTTTCAAATAAAAAAGGTGAACCACCGACCTCAGATATTCTACCGGATTCAATTAATTGCCTGCCAGTCAAAGCGTCATCTAAGTTTCCACTCGCAATTAGAGCATTTTCATTTGGAGCATTAGTGACTGTATTTTGCGCAGAAAGGTTGTATGATAGAAAAAATATAAAATAGCAGAGAGATAGAAACAAATTTTTCATAAACTTTGAATTTACTTTTAATTAATTTTACAAATGTAATTCACAATTTCAGATTCAACTAAACTACTTTAGCCATTAAAAAAAGCGATCACTAAATGTAGAGACCGCTTTTTTTAAATTACAGTAGGAACAAACTATTTATCTAAATATACTTTGTCAAAAAGAGTTACTCCTTTAGGTGCACTCGGATTTAAATTAATCTCTGTTTGTGGATACAAAAAGCGACGGGGAATAGCCGTTCCGGCATTTGGCTTTAAAGCCGGAATGCCTGTGCGACGCCAATCTAAGTATACTTCAGATTGCATGTAGAGAGCCAAATATTTTTGAGTAATAATTTCGTTTAAACCAATACCAGTAATAGGAATAACTTTTGTAGTTAAAATATAAGCATCAGCTGAAGCAGCCGTTGCACCCGATTCTACGATAGAAGATTTAATGGCAGTTTTATATGCCAATAAAGCTCCAACTACATCTCCGGTTCTGAACTTACACTCTGCCTCAATAAATTTTTGTTCAGTAAAAGTTATTAATGGTACAGCTTGCGCTTGGTTGCTAAAAATTGGATGAACGATATTTCCAGTTGCATCAAAAAATAGCGGACCATAAGTTTTTAAACGTGGATCTGAGTAAGCTGTTAGTAGTGCAATATAATTTGCGCCATTGTCCGCATCACCCCGTTGGTTCAAATATTGCCACATTGGCGAAGCTTGCGTTGGTGACGCAATATAAGTGAAACGTGCATCATCTGAGCTCGAAGTAAAACCACCTTTCGCAAGTTCTGCTAAAGCTTTTGCATAATTGCCGGCGTCAACTTTGCCCAAATGTAAATAAGCGCGAGCACCTAAAACGTTTGCGTATTTCGTCCATTGAGCCGCAGAACCACCATAAATTATATCATCGGCACCTGGCGCAGGTGCATTTGCTTTCAATAAAAGTTTTGCTTTCGCATCGTTCAATAATTGAAAAATAGTTGTGTAAATATCAGCTTGTTTATCGTAACTCGGTGCAGTATTCTTCAAACCTTGAAATGCTTGTGAATAAGGTATATCTCCATAAAAATCTGTAAGGGTCATTATAGTGTGCGCTTCTAATACACGGGCAATACCACTGTAAGTGTTTGCAGCTTTTGCATCCGTAATGGCTTCCATGGCTTTAATGTTATTACCGCAATCGAGATAAAGGTTATCCCAAACTGAGTTAAAATCACCTCCTGTAAACTGATACAACTGCAAACCAGCAAATTGACGGTTATTACCATCTAAATGTTGATCAAAAATACCGGTATAACGCGCAATGTCACCATTTAATGTATAAGAAAGCGTCGTTTCTATTGGAGTGAGTGTTGTATTTGCACCCGCTGCTAAAGTGTCATCCGGATTTAAGTTTGTGTTACCAAAGTAACTTTTACAAGAAGAAAGCCCGAGAATGCCTAAAGCAAAATAAATAAGAAAATTATTTTTAAATTTCATTTTTAAATTTTTAAGTAGTGATTAAAATTTAACGCTCAAACCAAATGCCCACGATTTTGTGCCTGGCATATTAAAGTATTCCAAGCCTTGTGCATTACCGTTACCGGTTAAGTTTGTTTCAGGGTCAATGCCTGTGTTATTTGTTTTTAACCACAAGTTTCTACCTGTAAAGGTTAAAGTAAAGTCTTCCATTCTCATGGTTTTCAATAATGCATTCGGTAGCGTATAGCCAATACTTAAAGTGCGTAAACGCGCATAAGAAGCATCTTCAACAAACGATTCTACCTGTGCACCAAAACTTGTTCCTTTCGATTGGAAATAAGCTTGATTTAAAATAACCGATTTTGTATTCTCTGTACCACTTTCAGTAACTCCAGGGAAAACTGTAGATGTTCCGCGTTGGTCTGCTGTAATTTTTGAAGCACCAAAATTATTTAATGCACCCAAAGTTCCGTTCCAGATTTGTCCACCTTGTTTGATGTCAATTAAAGCAGAAACTCTAAATCCTTTGTAGGAAATACTATTATTGATACCTAATAAAAAGTCTGGGTTTGGATTGCCAAGTACCCGATTAGTATTATCAATGTTCGGATAACCATCTGCACCAATAATAATTGCACCTTTTGGATTATAAGGCAAAGTCGCATCGAATTTAGTGCCACTCGCGTCGTTTGCTCTTGAATAGGCACCTCCAAATATTTGCCCGTATTGTTGCCCAACGAAATTAAAAATACCTGGATTAGAGAATCCACCGAGGAACTGATTTTCTACACCGTCCGCCAATTTATCAACTATTGTTGACCATTTAGTAAAGTTAATTTTTACATCCCAAGTGAAATCACGCGTACGAATAGGAATAAATCCAAGCGTAAAATCAACTCCATTAGTGTGAAGTTGACCTGCATTTAAAACCGCAGCATTATATCCTGTGCTTGAAGGAATAGGCACAGAAAGAATTGCGTCTTTTGTTTTACGATTATAAAATGAACCACTGATAGAAATTCTATTATCAACAAGCTTTAAGTCAGTACCAATTTCAAAATCTGAAGTAGTTGATGGTTTTAGATTCAAGTCGTTACCTTTTGTATAACTCAATCTATAACCAACTAATCCGTTGTAAGGGAAAGATACACCATTGGTATATCCATCGGCTGGTGCTGGTTTTACGTAAGGCGTATAAGTTTGGTAAGGTTGCGTTGCACCTCCACCAACTTGTCCGTAACTGATCCGCAATTTGCCGAAATTGAAAACATTACTCTTAGGTAATAATTCTGAAAAAACAAAACTGGCATTAACTGATGGATAGAAAAAATTAATTTTACTAGCATCAAAAGCTTGAGTTGGCGCAATGAGCGTTGAAACCCAATCGTTTCTTCCTGTTACGCCTAAGTACAAGAAATTTTTATAGCCAATGTCCGCAGTACCGTATAAAGCAAAATTGCGACGTGTATCATTGAAAGCGAATGCTTGTACCGTTGCGACGTTGTTTAAACTTGGGAAACCTGCAAATGCAAAACCGTCACCCTCAATCGTTTTATTAACCACTACTTTATCGTAATGGTTAGCACCTAAAACGTAACTGAAAGTTAAATCATTTGTGATATTTGTGTTTCCAAGAATATTCAAATAAAAATCTTGGATTCTTACATTGTATTTATCATCGTAAATTGCTCCTGCAACTTTAGAGCCTACAGAATTTAATTCAAAAGATTGTACGCGTGTGTCAGAATAAGCATCTGTTCCCAATTTAGCATTGACTTGGAAGAGTTTTGTAAATTCATAGGTAACATCAATATTGCCATAAAAACGGCTGACTTGATCATTGTAAGGATTATTTAAAATTGACCAATAAGGATTATCATATCCTGATCCGTTTCTATAGTTGCGCTCTTTTCCGTTCGATTGATAGATAGCACGGTTTCTACCTGTACTGTCCATATCATTAATTGGATCTGCTAAACCATACGAATTATTAAAAGAAGGTGGTGTACGTAAAAGACCCAACATTAAACCATTTGTGTTGGAGCCTTGCTGAATTCTACGACTTTTTGAATAGACGTAATTAAAACTCGTATTAATGCGCAATTTATTGTCTAAAAAATTAGAACGTGTAGAGACACCTGCGGTTGAACGATTTAAATTATTGAGCGGTAATATACCATTTTCATTATTATTACCGAACGAAAACCGGAATGAAGAATTATCACCTAAGTTAGATGACAGTGCTAAATTATTTTGCGCACTTACGCCTGTTTGAAAAATAGCATAAGGGTCATAAACATTTGCAGGCGTTTTATAATTAGGATTTGATTTACCGACTAAATTTCCATTAGGGTCATATTCGTTGGGTACACCATCATAACCCAAAGTATCTAAGCGCGGTCCCCAAGATGTTGAAGTTGTAGTATTGTATGCTTTCAAGGCATTACCAGTTCCTTTAGCATATACTTGATTCAATGCTTGTGTCTGACTAATTCTCGACAAAGTAATTGAAGTCGAAAATTCAGCACTGATACCCTTACCTTTCTTTGAACTTCCTTTTTTTGTAGTAATTACAACTACACCTTTAGCACCGTCAACACCATAAAGCGCAGATGCTGCAGCACCTTTAAGTACGGAAATACTTTCTACATCATTTGGATTGATGTCAACGCCTCGATTAGACTGTGCCACACCACCGGCATTACCTTCTGTTTGGAAGGCACTATTATCTATTCTTAAACCATCAACAACAATAAGTGCTTGGTTATCACCGTCTAAAGTTGTTTGACCGCGCAAAACAATACGTGTTGAACCACCAACAGCTCCACTTGAACTACTGATTTGAGCACCTGAAATTTGACCCGCTAGACCGTCAAGTACACTTAATGTGTTAGCGCGAACAACATCGCTACCGTTCACTTGTTGTGAAGCATAACCAAGGCTTTTATCCGATTTGGAAATTCCTAAAGCCGTTACAACCGTTTCTGTAAGTAATACACCTTGTGCTAATTTAATATCAGCTACATTTGACGCACCCAAAACAATTTCTTGAGCGGTATATCCAGTGTAAGATATGATTAAAGTTCCACCATCATTCGGAACAGAAAGGGAATACTTACCATCAACATCGGAAACTGTTCCGTTGATTGTGCCTTTTAATAATACGCTGGCACCTACAAGCGTTTCACCTTTATCATCGGAAACTGTTCCAGTGATGGTGCGTTGCGCGAACGTGGCACTCACGACTAAAAACAACATTCCCAGTAGGAGTGAAAATTTTTTCATACAATTGTGATTTAAATTACTAAATAATAAGTTTAAGAATACGAGACAAAACTAAAAAATTATTTTTATTATTTCTTAAATGTTAAATCTATTTTAAGAAATAGTTAAATATTTAAGAATTGATTCAGCGAATATTTGCTAAATCTATTTCAAACACTGTTTGTAGAGCGCAATTGTTGCATACAAACCGTAATATAAAGCATCGGAAATAAGTGCATGACCAATTGAAACTTCGTCTAAATGCAAAACTTTATTTTTATAAAATTTCAAATTTTGTAAATTTAAATCGTGACCTGCGTTTATGCCCAAACCTAAATTTTTAGCCAATGTCACTGCGCTTACGTGTTTTTCGATTTCTGAAAACTTACCTTGCATAAATTCTTTTGCAAAATCGCCGGTGTAAAGTTCTATTCTATCGGCGCCAATATTTTGTGCACCTTCAACCATTTTTTCATCAGCATCAACAAAAACAGAGGTGCGAATATTTTTTTCTTTTAAAGCAGAAATTGTGTCTTTTAAAAAAGAAGCATCTTTTACAGTATCCCAACCGTGATCGGACGTTAATTGCATTGGTGAATCGGGTACAAGTGTAGCTTGCGTGGGTACTGTTTCTAAAACAAGATTCATCCAACGTTCGTCGGGATAACCCTCTATGTTAAACTCAGTAGTTACTATATTTTTGAGATTTAAGATATCTTCGAATCTAATGTGTCGCTCGTCTGGTCTCGGATGTACGGTAATTCCTTCGGCACCAAATTTTTCAATATCTTTTGCGCATTGTATGAGGTCGGGTAAATTGCCACCGCGCGAGTTTCGGAGTACAGCTATTTTATTAATATTTACACTGAGTCGTGTGTGTGTTTTTTCAGACATTTTTTTTTAATTTTAAACAAAAATACAGCAGGTACACCTTAAAATAGAACCTGCTGTATTTTTGTTTAAAAATTTAGAAACCTACAAACGATTCAACGAACGACTCATCGTGCTGACTAATATCTAATCCTTGTATTTCTGCGGCTTCGTCAACGCGCAACGGCGTAATTAAATCTGTAATTTTGTACAACGCGTACGAAAGACCGAATGCAAACGGAACAACTATAGAAAGTGCAATGGCGTGTTGCATAATTAATAAACTATGCGATGCCACACCTGTTGATGTATGCGCCCAATAATCGGACGTTGCAAAAAAAGCTGTACAAATCATTCCTGTTATTCCACCTAAACCGTGACAGGCGAAAACATCTAAGGTGTCATCTAATTTGCCACTTTTGAAATACTCGGCAGCGAAATTACTGACGCACGCTGCTAAAACTCCCAAAAATAAACTCGGGCCGTAGGTAATATATCCGCAAGCAGGTGTAATTGCAACCAAACCAACGACGGCACCAATACAAGCGCCAAGTGCTGAAGGTTTTTTGCCCCGAACAGTGTCCAACAAAATCCAAGTGATACCCGCAATAGCAGCTGCTAAATTTGTATTTACAAAAGCTTTAACCGATTGCTCGCTGGCTGCTAATGCCGATCCACCATTAAAACCGAACCAACCGAACCACAATAAACCTGTTCCGAGAATTACAAACGGAATATTAGCGGGTAAACTACCCGTTGTATTTTTTCTTCTACCTAAAAACATTGCACCCGCTAACGCTGCACAACCCGCAGAAATATGTACTACCGTACCACCTGCAAAATCTAAAACGCCTTTTAGTGCTAATAAACCTGATGGATGCCATGCCATGTGTGCTAACGGACAATAAACAAAAACTATCCAAAGGTTTATAAATAGCACATAACCCCAAAAATTAATACGCTCTGCAAAAGCACCCGTTATTAAAGCCGGCGTAATGATTGCAAATTTTAATTGGAATGCAGCAAATAGAACAAGCGGTAAACCTGCACCTACTGTTGGATGTGGCGCTGTACCAACATTATTGAACATGAAAAATGTAGTTGGATTACCAACTATACCCCAACCGTTCAAATCATCGCCGAAGGCTAAACTAAAACCTAATACATACCATATAACAGAAACAACACCGAGTGCCACAAAACTTTGAAGCATTGTAGAGATTATGTTCGATTTTGAAACCATCCCGCCATAAAAAAAAGCTAAACCAGGCGTCATTAATAATACAAAAGCTGTTGAAACTAACATCCAAGCAATGTTTGCTGTCATTACGCCGTCGTAAGGTTTATCAGCAACAGGAAGATTAGTTGGATAAAGTGCAGCAATTAAACTGACTGAGATGAGAGCGGCAAAAGCAAAAATGCTTATACCACGATTAGAAACAAGTGACTTCATTATTTTGTGTTGATTTAATCGAATGAAAAATAATTGGTTTTTAGCTGATGTGCTAAATGGTTGTGTAAAGGTAAAACTAAGTAGGGTGCGAGTACAAACTTTGAATGCACTCGAAAGAATAATAGAATTATATTTTGCGTTAATTAGCTCGAGTGAAATTAAAATTAATAATAATTAACATTGTAGAAATTTTTTAGGGCGATTTTTTTTCTAATAAGATTTAAAAAAGTTTTGTATCAAAAATTTTAGCATTGCTGACGAACTACTTAGTTATCCTAAATCACGCCCCAATCAAAAGGTTTTCTTGTAAAAATCCAATCTCTTGATCTGCACTACTCTTTGAAAATTTTGCAGATTTAGTCCAAGGCATATTAATGTAACCTGCTTTTATTTCACCCTGAATGAAAAAATATTTGAATAGGGTAATGTTTACGCCCAATTTTGCAGCTATTCCAAAACCTGACCAATGCCAATCGTCAACGCGGTCAAAATTTAAAAGCGTAGAACCTGTTCGAGGGTACATTGCGCCGGCACCGATGCTTTCAATTAAATTAATTTCAATTTTTTTTCAGACCTACACGTTGTAAATCAGTAATTTTATCAAATCGTTCAATCTCTACATTCACGTAGTTTAATCCGTTATGATGTTCGAACTGTAAAAAATCATCTGCTAAAATAATGTCGCTATTACTGTAGATGCCAACGTATTTTGAACCCGTTTTAATTGTACCATCAATTTTAACCATTTGATTTTGGTCAACGATATATTTCATGTGGTCTGCACCGATAGAAATATTATAATGGTCGCTGATGAAATAACCAATCCTGAGATTAGTTTGCGGAATAGAAATTTTATCAATCGTAAAATACGGATTAATACCGAATGGCGTTTGGCGATCGTGCGCAACCACGTGGTGCAAAATAAAATCGTAATTACTTCCCTTAAAATGAATATCAGATTGGGAATAATCTGCGCCGTTCTATCCCCAAAAAATATACAATTTACCTTTGTTGCCATGCTCGATGGGTAAAATATTTATTTGTTGCGAATAAAGATTCGTAGTTAAAGCATTTGCCAAGATAAATAATATAATTTTGGACTTACTCATTTTTTGCGATTTTATGAGACAAAGGTATTTATGTTTTGCCAAAACTTATCCTTTAAAAAATTTTGAAAACTGCTAAGACTTCACATTTAATTAAAAATTTTCGTTAAAATATACTTAATGTATTGGGACGTTTTTGCTAAACGTATTTAATTTTGCATTTCAAAAAAAATAATTTACGATGAGAATTTTCATTACATTAGCTTTTTTATTTTTATACCACACACTTTCGGCACAAACTGATTTTTCAGCGCAGGATGAATACTTTCATCAGTCTAAAGAAAAAAATGATATTGTTCGGTTAGAAAAATCGAGCGATACCATCGGTCTCGGTAATTCCGTTTCGATATCAATTATTATTGAAAATGCTTCCCTCAAAAAAATGATTAAACCAAGTTTCGAGGGTTTCGACATTCAAGGTCCGTCAATCGCCAATTCAATGACGTATGTAAACGGTGTAACCTCGCAGTCTTATACTTATTCGTATCAATTAATTCCTAAAGAAACGGGCATTTTCGATATTAAGAGCATCAATGTTGAAACTGATAAAGGTACATTTAGTACCGAGCAAGCAAAAGTAGTTGTTTTAGAAAATTATGTTTCTACAAAGACGCAACGAAATCAAAACCGCTCACTCTTCAACGACGATTTTTTCGGAATGTCGCGCATGCCTTTTCAAAACCTAAAGCCTAAACCACGCAGTCCGCAACCTTTACAGAAGAAAAAGAATTATAGAACGGAAGAGTTTTAAAATTTTGCAAAAAGTAAATTTCAAAAAGCAAAAAGCAATAGTGATTGTGAAGAATTTTAAAATTACGATTTTAAAATAAAAGTTTTAGAAATTTTAAGAATACCTACACATTATGAAGCAAAGATTTATTCTTATAATTTTATTGATTTGGATTTCAATAATTGCTAAAGCGCAAATAAAATTTTTTGCACAAGTTGAGCCAACTATTGTGCATACAGAAGAAATTTTTGAAGTTAAATTTATTTTAGAAAACGCGAACGGCGATAATTTTAGTCAGCCCAATTTTTCGGATTTTACTTTTATGAGCGGTCCGAATAGAATGAACTCTATGACGGTAATCAATGGTGATATGAAAAAAAGCCAAGTCATAAGTTTTTCGTTGTTAGCAAAAAAACCAGGAAGTTTTACGATTGGTCAAGCTGCCGTAAATGCAAACGGAAATTTATTAACGTCTAAACCCTTAAAAATAGAAGTCGTAAAAGGTATTACTTCTACCGATGCGCAAGCCACGCGCGCGCAAGGCGATTATTTTATTCGCGCTGAAGTTTCTAATATAAAACCTTTTGTGGGCGAGCAAATTTTGCTCGATTATAAAATTTATTCGCTCGTTAACGTCAGCGATATTCGACAAGTAAGTGACCCTGAGTATTCAAATTTTAGCAAAATTGAAGTTAAAGAATTTCCTAAAAGTGAACAACGCGTATCATTGAATGGAAAAATGTATGTCGTTAAAACTTTAAAACGTATCGCTTTATATCCGAGAAAATCTGGAAACATAAATATTGAACCCGTAACTTTTCGATTCGATGCGCCACAGCGAATGCGTAATCGCTCAAAAAATAATCATAGTATTGAAATTGATGAACTCGATCCGTTCGGATTATTAATGCCGCACGAACCTGTTGAAATGCGCACCAATATTTTGAATATTGATGTTCAAGTGACGCAGCAAACTACTGGAAATAATGCGTATCTGAATGTTGATACTTTTGAGGCGACACTGCGACCTGAAAAAATAAATATAAACGATGTTGCAGCCTTGCAATTAAAAATTACAACGCATGGCGATGCGTCTCAACTTTTTCCGCCCGATGTTAAATTACCTGCAACTTTAAAAGTAAGTGAAGGCAAACTTGTTTCTGAAAATACGAATTCCGAAAGCGGCGAAATAGTAACTGATAAAACTTTTGAATACTTAATTAGTAGTGTAGAAAAAAATAATTCTAATTCTCAATTACCCACAACCGTCGAAACATTTAAAATTCCGTTGTCCTATTTTGATACCAAACAAAAAAAAATAGTGCGCCTCGAATCTCAACCACTAACAATTACAATTGAAGACAATGGGCAAACTCCAGTGCAGCAAAATAATTTATCATTAAACAATGGCTATAAATCTAAAAATTTTATAGATACTTATTGGTTGTGGCTTGTCGGAGGCTTAAGTGGTGCGTTGGTGGGTTTAATTTTTTATTTAAGAAATTATCGAAAAGATAAAACGGTCAGGTTTAAGGAAGCTATTATTCCATTAAATAAAACTTTAAGAGAAGAATCATTGCAAAAAATTCCAAAAAATTCTTCTCTTGATATTTCTGCTGAAACTATTTTTGAATTAAAAAATTTACTGAATCTTCAATATAAAAATCCGTCTTTGTATCTTTCGCAAATTCAGAAACAGCTAACAGTATTTTTAAATAAAAAACTTGATGCAACAGTTCAAGATTTGAATGATTCTGAATTAAGAAAAAAATTCTCAGAGTATAATTTTTCTGAAGAAAAACAAAATAAATATTTCAGTTTGAAAAATGCCATTCGTGAAGCGCAATTCGCAGGTGGTAGCGTTGATTTAAAATTACTAAGTAAGCAAGCACAAGAGTTTGTGAGTAGTGATGCGTAAATTTTTTGCAAATTCATAAGTAAAGATTAATCACCCAATTTAGTTTTCAGGATTGGGAACAAATTTAGGTTGCATTGTATTAAAGGTTTGAGCTAAAATAGTAAATCGTTTTCATGATTGAGAAAAATACGTCTCACAATATTTTTGTAACCGGTGCAACAGGTTTTGTCGGGTCGTATATGTGTCGGTACTTATTGTTAAATGGGTATAAAAACGTTTTTGGATTACGTCGTGTAAACTCTAATGAAGATTTAGTTTTCGATATTAAAGATAAAATCAGATGGCTCGAAGGCGATATTTTAGATGTTCCGTTTTTAGAAACTTGTTTTAGCGAATATAAATTTGATTATGTTATTCATTGTGCTGCAATGGTGAGTTTTTACACAAAAGATAGAAAATTATTGTATCAAGTAAACGTGGAGGGTACAGAAAATATCGTGAATGTCTGTTTATCGCATAAAATAAAAAAGTTAATTCACGTCAGTAGTATCGCAACGTTGGGGAGAAGTAAAGAATTTTCTATACTCGACGAAAATAGCAAATGGATTATCTCTAATTTAAACTCCTATTATGCCGTCACAAAATATCAGGCTGAACAAGAAGTTTGGCGCGGTGTCGCAGAAGGATTAACAGCTTGCGTTGTTAATCCTTCTATAATTTTGGGTGCACAGTTTTGGTCTCACGGAACAGGAAAACTTTTTGAACAAGTTTATAACGGATTGAAATTGTACACACCTGGTGGTTCGGGTTATGTTGATGTGCGCGATGTTGTAAAATTCACATTTCTACTTTTAGAGAGCAACATAGAAAACGAACGGTTTGTACTAAACGCGGAAAATAAAACTTTCAAGTCTTTATTCGAGAATATCGCCGAAGCATTACATAAATCAAAACCTGCTATTGCAGCTAATTCTTTTTTGCGCGGTTTGGTTTGGCGTGTAGAGTGGTTTCGTTCGGCTATTTCAAATCATAAACCGCTTATTACGCGCGAAACAGCGCGAACAGCAGCGACGACATTTTACTTTAATAATTCAAAATCGGTAAAAAATTTTCCAGATTTTAAATATACTACAATTGAGGAAACTATAAAAGAAACGGCGACAGTTTTTATTCAATCAACTAAAGAAAATAAAAAGTATGGAATTCTTAAATTCTAAAATTAGATGTAAGAAATTTAAATTAATAACTTCGTAAAAATTTAAAAATTATGGCAAGTTTTCCAATTCAAATAAATAATAAAATTGAACCACTTTTAGAAAATGATTTGCACTTTGGTATTGTTGTTTCGGAATGGAATGCGCACATTACACACCCACTTTTGGCGGCGTGTTTAGAAACGCTTCGTGCCTACGGCATTGATGAAAATAATATTACGACGGTTAATGTGCCGGGTGCTTTTGAATTACCGATGGGTGCACGCATTCTACTCAAAAACAAAGGAAACCTTGATGCTGTTATTTGTATCGGCTGCGTTATTAAAGGCGATACGCGTCATGATGAATATATTAATAATGCGGTTGCATTAGGTTTGCAAAACTTAGCTTTATCATCGGGCAGACCGTGTATTTTTGGCGTACTCACTACCGAAAACGAATCGCAAGCAGCAGCGCGTGCAGGAGGCTCTCTCGGAAATAAAGGTTCTGAATGGGCGCAGAGTGCTGTCAAAATGGCACTGTTACAGAAAGAAATGTTTACAGAAGGAAAAAAGCGAATTGGTTTTTAAGCTTTGTAACCGATGTATGTTTTCTTATCTTCAGTAACTAAAAACTTCTTTTCCTTGTTTTAAACGCAAGGTTCTGTTTGTTTTTGCTGCTAATTCTGGATCGTGTGTCACTAATACCAAAGTTGTACCAGCGTTGTTATTCATTTCAAAAAGTAAATCTTCAATAACTTGTCGCGTATCCGTGTCTAAATTGCCGGTTGGTTCATCGGCGAATAAAAGTTTAGGTGCATTTACGAAAGCACGCGCAATAGCTACGCGTTGTTGTTCGCCGCCAGAAAGCTGAACCGGGTAATGTTTTAAGCGTTCAATTAATCCAACGCGATCTAAAACTTCCGAAGCTTTTGTGCGCGCATTTCTAACGCCTTGCAATTCCAACGGAATCATTACGTTTTCTAAGGCGGTGAGTGTTGGAATAAGTTGAAAATTTTGAAAAACAAATCCAACATTTTTATTGCGAATATTGGCGCGTTGGTTTTCATTTAAACTATCAATGCAAGTACCATTTATAAAAACAGAACCCGACGTTGCGCGGTCTAAACCTGCACACAAACCCAATAAAGTTGTTTTGCCCGAACCAGACGGACCAACAATTGAAAAAGATTCGCCTTCGGCTAATTTGAAACTAATATCGCGTAATACGGTGAGCATTTCACTGCCCGTAGCATATTGTTTGAGTAAGTGAGAAACTTCGAGCATAATTATAAATTTTTTCGTTGGGTGTTACAAGGTTTTGTCTTCATCGTTTTTGCCGCATATTTTGCGCCATTCATTGCGCCACTTTTCGCGCTCTGCATCGCTTTTATTTTCTTCCATTCCATCAGAATATTTACCCAACTTTCTAATTCTTCCAAAATTCGCGTGGGTTGAAACGCCAAAAAATAATCTACTGAGAACCAAAAGTCCTAATGCCTGACCTAAATGTATGGTTTGCAAACCGAAAATTGTTGGTACAAGCCAATTCCAAAGAAGCGTAAAAGTTGTACCAATTACTAAAACGTAAAGTAAAAATACCAATACTAACTTAGCAATTAATGAATTTCTCTTCGACGACATAAAATTGACGCAAATCTTTGAGAGTGTTGAATTAGTTTTTTATATCGTTGTAAAGTGTGCCGAGGCGTTCGCGCAAAAACAAAACTGCATATCGCTTACGGGAAAGCAGCGTATTTATAGGTAAACCCGTTTTTGCAACAATATCTTTAAAACTTAAATCTTCTAATTCGTGCCAAACGAAAACTTCGCGTTGCTCAACGGGCATTTCATCGAGCGATTTCATCAAGGCTTTCATAATTGTTTCGCGCATTACTTCATCTTCGGCAGTGAAGGCGGAATCTTGTGGTAATAAATCGTCGAGAACATATCTGTTTTCATCACCTTTTCTGAAACCTAAAAGCGTTTCCTCTAAAAATTCAGGCTTTTTCTTTCTGTAAAGATCAGTAATTTTATTTCTCGCAACAGTGAATAACCATGATGCGATATGCTCAACCGGTTTCATCAAACGTTGCATTTCGGTCAATTCAATCAGTACATCCTGAAAAATATCTTCTGCGTCCTCCGTTCGTGCTACACGTTTTCTGATAAACGCGCGCAATTTCACGCGCTCGCTCAACACAGCAGCGTTAAGTTGTTTATTCTGATTTTCTAAAGTTGCTAAATCTAATGAGTATGTAATAGCTTTCATAAAAAATGTGGGTGATGTATAAAGCCTAAACAGTCTTTTATCCAAATCGTTCAATAACGAAAAATATTTTACTTCTTACTCCAATAACCGAAAGAAAATACATTTAGTTCTTTGTATGCTTTTAAATTATATAAACTACACGCTGTGAAATCCCAATTTGCTCAATAAAATTATTAATTTTTTGGTTTTTTTTATTGAATACGTTCATTTAAAAAAGTAAACTATGGTTCGTATTTTATCCATATTTTAGTTGCAAACTTAGAAAATGCAGAATATTTTCTCTAAATTTTCAGATCTCTAAACCATTGATTTATCAAAGTAAAAATGTTAAGTAATGGGCAAAGGTTGGTAGTTGCAACAATTTTATTAAATTTGCACGAATGTTTTAAAACACCAATACTTTTTGTTGTAAAGTAAATTTGAGTGGAAGAAGAAGAAGAAATTAAAAAACAATTTTCGTGGCAACGCGTAGTTACTTTAACTACCGATTTTGGTGATAGAGATTATTATGTCGGCGCGCTGAAAGGTTCTGTTTTGAATAAATGTTTTCAGTCTGACACTGTTGCGCCAAATTTTATTGATATTTCTAACACCATTAAGAATTACGATATTGTTCATGCGGCACAAACGCTCCGCAATGCGTGGCATTTTTTTCCTGAGAGGAGTATTCATGTCGTCTGCGTGGATAATTCGGAGAAAAAAAAAGCGCGCTATATTGCTTTTGAATATAAAAATCATTTTTTTGTCGGTCCTGATAACGGTGTGTTCTCACTCATTTTTGATGATTTGCCAATAAAAGTTTTTGCAAAAACATTAGAAGGTATTCATTTTTTAATTATTTATGAAGTACTTTCAAGTGCAATTACAGAAATTTTAACGCACAATAACTTAGAACTTTGGGGTGAATTAACATCAAACTACGATAAAAAATTTTTACTTAAACCCGTTATTACACCTAATCAAATTCGCGGTTGTGTTTTGTATATTGATTCTTACCAAAATATCATCACCAATATTTCGCGCGAAATTTTTTATTCTGTTGGAAAAAATAGAGCGTTTAATCTTTATTTTAAAAGGCATGAACCTATTAAACAACTTTCTACATTTTATAACGACGTTGGCGTTGGCGAAACACTGTGTTTATTCAGTAACGACTTATTGGAAATTTCCATTTATCTCGGCAAAGCTGCTGAATTACATGGCTTAAAAGTTGACGACACGGTACAAATAGATTTTGAGTAATTTGACAATATTATTTCAAACGCAAATTAATAATTTTCCAAAGCACCTCGAACCTAATAATTTCTAATTCTGCCAAGTTTTCTTGATAGATAAATGGTGTTAGCTGAAGTTTGTAAATAAATTTTTCGGCATTTATTTCAGTAGGTTTAAAAGAAACTTTTTCGAAGGCTTGAATCAATTTCAAAAAAATTATAAACCGCGCAGAAACATCTAATTTTAATTTTTTTTGAATTTCAGTTTTTAATTCCTCTATAACTTCCGAAACGGAAACTAATTTTTTTGTTTCAATAAAGTGCATCAGTTTTATCAATGCACGTTGAATAAACAAAGCGGGACTCGTTTTAGTGTCAACTTCTCGCCCAAAAAATTCTGACCATTTGAATGTTCTGCGTGTTTGTCGGCGCAGCGTAACGCTTTCTGCACCATAAATTTCAATCATTAAATTAATATATGCTTCGGCAAGAAGCCAAAACTCTTTCATTTCTATTTTTAATTTTTTAAATAGGGTGTTGGTTAAAACTTTATTTAAAATTCCCGCTGCTGGAATATAATTTTCGGTGTGCATACACAGCAAGAAATAATAATGATTGACGTTAAACCAGAAATCAGTGCCTTCTTCATTAAGCGATATTAATTTTTCGTAAGCAGTTTTACCATTTCTATACTCTCTAAGGTGCAAATACGCATTCATTTTACCGCATTCGAGCTTATCAGAAATATCTTGACGATAAAAATTGGGATTTGTTTTCATATACGTTTCAGCTTCTTGTGCAATAGCAATCACGTTTTGAAATTGACGCAACATGACGGCTCGAATACTTTGCATTAAAAGCGTATTGTATTGTATTACGCTTGATTGGTACATACTGTTTAAACTGACAAGTGCATCGCAAAAAGTATCAATATGGGCGCGCAAAGTTGATTCTTCGCCTTGCGAATAAGAGATTCGCGCGCGCTGATAAAATTCTTCGGAACGAATTTCAGCCTCTAAAACATTTTTATAAATTTTAAGTTGACTATCGTATTCTTCATAATCTTTAGCGCGACCGTTTCGAGCAGCGAAATGCCGCAAAATGCGTGCTGCATCAACCATTACATCCGCAAATTGATATTTTTGAGCCGTTACAAATATTTGCCTTGCTATCGTTTCTGCCGAATCCGTAGCGTCATTTATTTCCAAAATCTTCACGACTGCCCATTCTTTCTGGCAAGAAAAGTACGCACGCGAATAATTCGACGCATCCGGTGTATTAACATCTAAAAAGAAAAGCGTATTGAGCAAACGTTTTCTGAAACGGCTTTTGAGTTGGCGGTATCTATCGTCCGTTGGTTCACATTGGTATAAATGCTCTGCGGCATCTTTGTCTGTTTGAAACAAACCATTCTGAAGTGCTTCGTAAAACTCATTAAACTTACTATTTTTGACGCTGAGGTTATACTCGTCAAAAATTTCAATTTTCTTCACCCGTTTTTTAGATACCAATTTCGATATTTCTAATAAGTTTTTCATTCACAAAAGCTAAAATCAGTTATTTTTTTGTTTTACGTTAAAATACCTAATTGGTTTAGGTTAGAAGTGTTAATTAGTTTCGCTCATTGGAATTTATTATTTTAAGTTTTTGGGTGTTGTTGAAAACTTATTTTCGTATTTAAAACATAATTTTTTAAATTTGCACCATGAGCGAATTTATAGTTTCTGCACGCAAATACCGACCAACTCGATTCAGTGATGTTGTGGGACAAGAGCACGTTTCTGAAACGTTGAAAAATGCTTTGCGCCAAGAAAAAGTTGCTCATGCTTTTTTATTCTGCGGTCCGCGTGGTGTGGGTAAAACGACAAATGCGCGCATTCTCGCCAAAATTTTAAATTGTACAAATCGTACTTCTGATTTTGAAGCGTGTGGAAAATGTGCTTCGTGTTCATCTTTTGAAAGCAACAGTTCGTTTGTAATTTTTGAATTAGACGCAGCATCAAATAGTTCAGTAGAAAATATTCGCGGCCTGATTGAGCAAGTGCGCATACCGCCACAAAGCGGAAAGTATAAAGTTTTTATTATTGATGAAGTGCACATGCTATCGCAATCGGCGTTTAATGCTTTTTTGAAAACGCTCGAAGAACCGCCTCCGTATGCTATTTTTATTTTAGCGACCACCGAAAAACATAAAATTCTCCCTACCATTCTTTCGCGTTGCCAGGTTTTCGATTTCAAACGAATTACAAATGCGGCAATCGTTGCACACTTAATGAAAATTTGTGCACTCGAAATTATTGATGCTGATGAAGCGGCACTTCATGTTGTGGCTTCAAAATCAGATGGTTCGCTGCGCGATGCACTGAGTATTTTTGATAGGTTGGTTTCTGCTTCGCAAAATAATAAACTTGAATTGGCAACTGTCGTTCAGAATTTAAATGTTCTTGATTTCGATTATTATTTTAGATTGACGCAAGAAGCAGCTGCAAGTAGTGAAAGTGAAGTATTGATTATTTTCGACGAGATTCAGCACAATGGTTTTGAAGGTGATATTTTTATACAAGGTTTTGCCGACCATTTGCGACAATTATTGGTTTCAAAAAATCCTAAAACACTTCACCTCATCGAGCAGTCGGAAAGTTTAAAGTTTCGCTACGCCGAGCAAGCCGCGTTTTTGCCAACGTCTTTCATTCTGACGGCACTCGATGTACTCAATTCGTGCGATATAAATTATAAATCGGCGCGTTCAAAACGCTTGCACGTTGAGTTGGCGCTTCTTAAAATTGCTCATATTAGCAACTACACACAATTCGTTTCGGAAACGACTGAAAAAAAAAACATTGATAAGCAACAACTAACACCAACGCACACTCAAATCCCAAAATCTGTAATTTCTGCGCCATCACAACAAAATAATATTAAGGTAGAAAGTAAGCATAAAGATAATTTAGGAACAACTTTAGCACCTAAAGATTACGAACCTAAACCCGAATCGGCGCGGGTAACGGAAATAAAAATAAATTATTCTGTCGCACCAAAAATTGGTAATTTAGAAAGTATCGCCTTAGATATTGCAGCGAGTGAAGCATTGTTGAGCGAAGCCGTTTCGCGTTTAAGTTTTGATAATTTAAAAGAAAGTTGGACTAAATATACAGAAACGCATGAGCGACCGTCTGTAAAGTCTGTTTTAAAAGCAGCAGTTTTAGCACTTGAAGGAAATCGCGTAAATGTGACGGTGGGAAGCACAATGTCTAAAAACTTTATCGTTCAAGAACAAAATTTACCAGATTTTTTGCGTTTCGACTTGAACGAGCCGAATCTATCGTTACAAATAAGTATTGATGAAAGTCTTAACCCAAACTCACAAACGGAAATAGTTGTTAAACGTTATTTGACTGCGCGTGAAAAACTTAAACTTATGATGGAAGTTAATCCTTTAGTAAGTGCTTTAGCAAAACGGCTCGATTTAAAACCAGATGAATAATTTTTTAAAGTACACATCACATTTTTGGTGTCGAAACGTTATAGTGTAGAAAATTTATTTTTCAAGTCAAATTAACTATTGCATTTTAATATGAATAAGAAAATCTTTTTGTTCCCAATTTTATTTTTTATGCTGTTCTCTTGGGTTCTCTCAGCTCAATCAGATTCCAATATTTCAGATAAAGAATTAATGAAACAAATGGAGCAAACACGTTTAATTCAAGGCAAATCATTTTCAAAAGAATTTTCGGATACTGTGCCGAGTATCGTCAAAGAAGAAAACTTGCAAAATTTTTTAGATGATTCTACATCGGATCCGATGGCACAAATGTTTAAAAATGGAACGACAAAACAATTTTCATTCGATGGGAATAATGATTCTTTGATTTCAAAAATGAAAGAAAAATTTAAGGGTTTTAATTTTAATGGCAATGGCGGAGGTCAGAATTTTAATTTTTTTAATTTTGGTAAAATGTTTGGCGGAAATGATATAGATTCTTCTCAGCAAAATTCTCAAGGTTTTTCTTTCGATGGACAAAATTTTAAACAATTTGGAAACATGGATACAGCTTTGCTTAAACAATTTAAAAAGCAAATGCAAGATTTTTCATTTAATTTTGGCGAGGATGGTGGCATGAAAAATTTTCAAATGCCCGATAATTTGATGGAGCAATTGCAAAAAGGTTTTGGCGGAATGGGCAGTTTTCCGAACAGTAAAGATAATAAACAATTTGGCCAAAAGCAAAGCCCAGCCGATAAATTAAGAGACAAGAAAAAAGATTACAAAACGGAATCTCTTTAAAATTTAATCGCGCAGTTGAGTTAATTCAATTAATTATAAAAGGGTATTTTAAAAAGCAGAAGTTTTAAAACAAAATTTCTGCTTTTTGGTTTTATATTTACATTTTAGTCAGTTTAGAGTATCACTTCAATGCACAAAGATTTATTAAAAAAAGCGCACCTTATTATTTACAGAATCAGACAGCGCGGATTGGAAGTTTTTTTGGTCAATCACGATTTAGAGGGCGAAGATTGGCATTTACCAGAAGCACCCGTTTCCTCATTTAAGAATGATATTATAGAGCTCGACGCGATTGAAAAAGATGGTGAAGAAAAAAAAGCGTACGCTATTGAAGGAGATTGGCACGATATGCCTTCTTTGAAAAGTTTAATTAAACAAGATATTCTTTTTGTTGCTGATAAAGTGTTTGATGAACTCGAAAAACATGGTTCTTATTTTGTTGTTAAAGATGCTATTAAACGCGTTTTGCCTCAGCAATATTCGTACCTGAAAGAGTTGCGTGAAATAATTACCGAAAAAAATACGCTCAACGATATGTAATCATTATAATTTCAGTTTTGATTTTTCTTTTTATAAAATTACTTTGAATTTCAATCCTACTTTAACTCTAAAACTACTATTGAAAATGGTGGAACAATCGCACTCAAATTTTCGCTCGATAATTTAAACTGAGTAAATCGTGTAGGTGCTAATTTATTTGGATTGTCAAAAGAATTATAATCTTGTAATTTTTCAGAGGTAAGGATGCGTCCTGAAACATTTTTAAAAGTGTTTCCACTTATACTGACAGAAACAGTTTGAGAATTTTGTGCATCAATATTTACTAAAGAAATATGGATTAGCCCTTTTTTATCTTTTGAAGCTGAAGCAGAAATCGCTTTTAATTTTTCGTTGCCTACAATATAATCGCTTGATGAAAGAGTCAACGGAATTTTTTGTGCATCTTGATGCACGTTGTACATTTCCATAACATGATACGTTGGAGTAAGAATCATTTTTTCATCGCTGGTGAGAATAACAGATTGTAAAACATTAATGGCTTGCGCTAAATTTGCCATTTTTACTCTATCACAATGGTTATTAAAAGTATTAAGCGTTGTTCCAGCTATCATAGCATCGCGCATTGTATTTTGTTGGAATAAAAATGCACCGTTTGTCCCAGGTTCAACGTCATACCAACCTCCCCATTCATCAACTACTAAGGCAACTTTTTTCTGTGGATCGTATTTATCCATAATTGCAGAATGTTTCGTCACATATTCTTCCATCAGTAAAGCTTTCTGCAAAGTTTTGAAATAAGTCGCTTCATCAAATTCCGTTGAAGCACCTTTTTTATTCCAATCTATGACCGAGTAATGATGCAAAGCAACTGCGCTCAGCATACTTTTCGGAATATTTTTCATAAGTGTTTCAGTCCAAATATAATCATCATCTGAAGCACCCGAAGCAATTCTGTAAATACCATCGTTGTTATTCCAGTTGGTCATGTAAGTAGCAAACTGTTTATAAATGTTAGTGTAATATTCCGCTGTCATATTTCCACCACAACCCCAGGCTTCGTTTCCGATGCCCCAAAATTTTACTTTCCAAGGCGTTGATCGCCCATTTTTTTCGCGCATATCTGGCATTGGACTGCTTCCGTTTGGATGTGTCGTGTATTTCACCCAATCTGAAAGTTCACTTGGCGCACCACTGCCTACATTACCACTCAAATAAGGTTCTGTGTTTAGTAATTCGCACATATTTAAAAATTCATTTGTGCCAAAACTATTGTCTTCGCGCGTATTTCCCCACCAAACATTAAGCATGGATGGACGCGACTTTTTTTCGCCAACGCCATCTTTCCAATGATAGGTATCAGCAAAGCAACCGCCAGGCCATCTTAAATTCGGGATTTTTAATTTCTTCAAGGCTTCAACCACATCTTTTCTTACGCCGTTAATATTCGGAATTAGGCTGCTTTCCCCTACATAGAATCCACCATAAATACATCTGCCAAGATGCTCTGCAAAATGCCCGTAAATATGTTTGCTAATAGTATCACTGCCTTGATTTAAATTAAGCGTTATTGTATTTTGAGCGATGACGGAACTTGCCATTAAAAAAAACAAGTTAATAACAATTAATTTTTTTAACATAAAAATTGGTGATTTATTGATATTTCTCATTTTTCATTTTTTCATTTTTTGAGCTCTTCATTTTTAATAGATAAAAATTCTAAAGGTGCATTATTATACGCAACGGCTATACGATTACCAATTTTTTTAAAATCGCGCACAGCACCATTTAAAAAAAGTTTATTGAATCTATTTTCCGACACCGTAAATCCACGATTTCCATCGCCGAGTAAAACAGTGCCAAAACTCGCGTCACATCTACCGATGGTTGGAATGATTTCGTAAAAATTACCACCAACTAAAACATCAGGTATTTTATCGCCGTTAAAATCGGCGACAAAAAATGCTTCTGCACTGCTGAATTGTACTGCATCGGGAAACTTACTAATTTCCCATTCTCTGTTTGGTTTATTCCATAAAACCACAGAATGAAGCTGCTGCGCTTTTTTTACAAGCGCGCCTTGTTGCATCGCTTTAGGAAAAATTTGATTGAAAGTGCTATTGGCAAACGTTTCATATTCTGGAAATCTCTTTCGTAGCGAAGGCATTTGCGCTATCAGTTCATCTTTGTGAGCAACTGTATAGTTTTTATTTTGGCGATAGTATGTCAGTAGCGCATCTATATCACCGTTGTTATCAAAATCTTTTACATAGAGACCGACAGGTTCAATGTCTGTGGCTTGCAGTTCGGTATTCGTACCAATATTCCCGACTAAAATATCTAAGTCACCGTCTCTATCTAAATCCGCAACGCAAACAGTACGCCACCAACCACCCGTATTTTCCATTTCTAATTTTTGGAAACTGCCACCAAAATTATAGCAAAGCGTAATTGGCATAAATTCACCCACAATTACTAAATCGAGCGAACCATTTTTATCCAAATCGGCGAAAGCAGCATCCGTTACCATGCCGATATTTTTTAGAAACGGTGCAAAATCTGCACTGACTTCAGTAAAAATGCCTTTACCATTATTGCGCAACAAATAACTCGACGCGTTTAATCCGTAATAATTCATATCACTGCGCGAACCAACGAATAAATCGGGTGCACCGTCGCCATCAAAATCGCCAACTTTAACACAACTGCCATTGTGAAAAATTTGCGGTAAATTTTTTTCTGCTTTACTGAAATTCCCTTTGCCATCATTTAAATATAATCTATCTTGAGCGCGAGCATCGCCTGAAAGAAATTGAAAACCACCACTAACGACGTACAAATCTAAATCGCCATCGCCGTCAGCATCGAACAAAACTGCACCAACATCCGAACATCCGGCATCTTTTGAAAAAGCGTTTTGAGGTGAGAGTTTAAAAGTGCCATTTTTATTTTGTAAAAATAAATTACCCGATTGCCCTTGAGCGCCACCAACATAAAAATCTTCGAGACCGTCGCTATTTACATCGCCAACTGCTAATTTTGGTCCTTCGGTAGAAAGAAAGTGCGGAATGAGTTTTTGTTTCTCAATATCGTTTACAACTGTAGATTGTTGATTAGTAGTCGCAAGTTTTAAAACCTCTTTATCTTTTTCAAAAATGAAAGAACTTTGAGATTTGAGTTGCACGCCCGGTGTTTTAAGTACCGCCGAAGAATAATTGGCAACTAAATTAGTGCAAGTCTGAACCAACGCAAATGCAGGCAATAATTGTGTTTTGCCATCGCGCCAAATAATGCGAATCGAATCAATTTTAGAATTTTTACCAACGCCAAAATGTAAAATTGGTTCTACGCTGGATTGAAAGCCGCGCGTTGTTTGCACTTCATTGTATTGCAAACTATCGCCACAATACACTATCGCTTTAGCACCAATGCCAAAAGTATTTTGTGTGTTCGATTTAAAACTTATGCGCAGCGATTTATTATTTGATAATTGTTGATTTTCGTTCGCACTTTGCGTTTTACCATTTGTATTTTGCGTCTTGCTCATAGTTTGATTAATTAGTAAAGAAGCAGGCGCGTTTAAATTATTTACTACTAAATCCAAATCGCCGTCATTATCTAAATCAACATATGCCGCGCCACTTGCGCAACCGAATAAATTTAAACCCCACGCCGCCGAAACGTTTTCAAAATGCAAATTTCCATTATTTTTGAACGCATAATTTGCCGCTTTACCATCTGGCATAAGTTTAGCAATGTCTAAATTAGATGCGTTTTGCTGCATATTCTTATTCGAGATGTACTTGATGTAATCCAAATTATTCGGTCGGCGCAAAATACCATTTGTAATAAAAACGTCTTTGTTACCATCGTTGTCAAAATCGGCAGCGAGAACTGTCCAACTCCAATCGGTTGCTGACATACCCAAACTTTGCGCTACTTCGCTGAACACAGAAAAATGATTATTATTATCCAATACACCACGATTATGCTGCACCATATTGCGTGCATACTGATAATGAAAACCATACGCACGATGTTTAAACTCGAAAATATTATACGCATCGGGTGCTTGAGCCGATTTTTGAAGCGTTTCATCCTCGGGCTTCATGTCTAAAGTCAAAACATCAGGCAATCCATCGTTATCTAAATCGCTGATGTCATTCCCCATTGAAAAGTTCGAAGTGTGTCCCATACTTTTGGCGACTGCTTCTGTAAATTTTCCTTTGCCGTCATTGTAATATACATAATCGTTATCGTGAAAATCGTTACTGATGTATAAATCGGGTGCACCATCGCCGTTTAAATCTGCAACAGCAATGCCTAAACCATATCCGAGCGCGCCGTCGTGAATACCCGACTCTGCGCTTACATCCGAAAACTTACCACCATAATTTTTCAGGAGCAAATCCGACGAAAGCGAATCGGTTTGGTTTCTAAAACTTACATCGCGCAGCGTACGCGCCGAATGCACCGAATGCCGCAGAATGTAGCAATCTAAATCGCCGTCACCATCTGCATCAAAAAATGCTGCTTGCGTACACAAGCCTGTAATATCCAAGCCATATTTAGCCGATTGTTCTGTAAATGTACCATCGTGATTGTTTATAAAAAGTTGATTGTGCCCTTTCAAATTTTTAAAATTAGATACGTGCGACACATACATATCAAGCCAACCATCGGCGTTAATATCAACCATCGTTACGCCGGTTTTCCAACCTATTGAATCGGCTACACCTGCTTTCTGAGTTACATCTTCAAATTTTAAATCCCCTTTGTTAATGTAAAGTTTGTTACTGCCCTGATTTGATGTGAAATAAATATCTGGTAATCCGTCGTTGTTTACATCACCTACAGCAACACCACCGCCATTGTAAAAGTACAAATACTCTATGATGTTAAAATCTTCTGATTCGGAAAGCGTATTATTGAAAGTAATGCCACTTTCTGAAGCAGGAACTGAAATAAATAATGTTTTAGGCGCGCCGTTTCTCAAACGACAGTTGTAATTTGTTAGGACTATTGCTAAAAAAATTAAAACCCCAATCCATTTTTTTAGTGACGAAAATATTAAAATGTGATGCATTAATTTTTGTTGCGAGTTACGACTTTTGAAAACACTCAAAATTACAACTTGTAGCGATAAAACAGAAATCTTAAAAAATAAAATGATTTTATTGACAACCACAATTTATCTTTTGTTTCGATTTCTTACAAATGTAGTTTAAAAATGCAACCTTATTTATTGAAGATTTATTAAAGTTTTCAGAAAAAAAAATTTGTAAAGTAAATTTTCATTCTCAAGAAACTACAAATTTTAATTTTCCAATTTTATTGATTAATTTTGTGAAAAATAATGAATTATTATGTTCAGATTCCTATTTCGTATTGCTGTAATTGTAGTGCTTTGCCTTACAGTATATAACTATTTTTTTGGAAATGCTATTGAAAAAGATCGCTCGAAACGCATTTTCAGTGGTGTTGGCAGCGTTTTTACTGAAATTAAAGGATTAATTAAATCGGAAAACGATAAGGGAACTTTCGATAAAGCACTTTCTAAAATGGATGACGTTTTGGTAAAACTTAAAGAACATGCTTCTAATCAAGACGATCCAAACCTAAACAAAGAAATCTCTGCTTTAGAACAACGCAAAGCATCGCTTCAAGCAAAAGCAAAAACCGAAGATTTAAATAAAACAAACGATCCGACGCACAAATACAGCGATATGGCGCGGCAAATGGAAGATTTATCCAACGATATTCAGGGTTTAGTTAATCGCGTTGCACCTTCTCAATAACAAAATACGAATCAAAAATTCTTTAAAAATTAATTAAGAAAAGGCGAGGTTTGGAATTACAAGTGTTCATGTTCAAATTTGAACTATTCTAAAAAATAAATAATGTATGAAATTATAAAAAACAGTAAACGCATTTTACTGTTTATAACCCTGTCTCTTATTGCAATCATTCCATTTGGTTGCGAAACTGAAAAACAAAATCCAAATTACCAAGTTGATGCGGCTAATCCTGAGTTTGTTCACCGCTCAATGCAAGCACTTTCTGAAGTAATGAAGTATGATTTATTCGCGCCGATGATCGCTTCGCGCATCTATACTTATGCGCACATTGCAGCTTATGAAGCAGCGAATGCTCAATTGCCAAACTATCAAAGTTTAAAAGGACAGATAAAAGGATTACAAAACGTGCCTAATGTAGAAAAAGATAAAGTTTATTGCTTACCGCTTTCTGCCGTGTGTGCTTATTTAAAGATGGGAAGAAAACTTATTTTCTCAGAAGATAGTCTCGATAATTTTAGAAAAATCATTCTTGCCGATTTTAAAAAAATTGGTATTCCGCGCGATGTGTACGAACGCAGTATTGCTTTTGGCGATTCGGTTGGCGGAAGTATAATAGCTTGGAGTACTAAAGATAATTATGCGCAAACGCGGTCGAAATCGAAATACACTGTTACTCCCAGTAATTTAACTCGCTGGCGACCAACTTCACCCGATTATGGCGATGCTTTAGAACCACATTGGCGCGAAATTAGAACGCTTGTTATGGATTCCGCAGCACAAATTAAACCTGCTCCTGCCATTAAATATGATTCGATTAAATCGAGTGCATTTTATAAAATGGCTTTCGAAACGTATAATTTAGTGAAAACCAACGCACCCGATAAAACTGAAACAGCGTGGTATTGGGATGATAATCCGGCGGCTACGTTCAACACGGGACACGTTAACGTTACACGCAAAAAAATTTCACCCGCTGGGCATTGGTTATGGATAACGATGTACAATGCGCGACAAAATAAAAAAGATGTTTACGAAAGTATAGATAGTTATTTGCGCGTAGCGCTCGCTCAGTTCGATGGTTTTGTAGCTTGTTGGGATGAAAAATATCGATCTGAGGTAATTCGTCCAGAATCGTATATCGCTAAATTTATTGACCCGAATTGGTTGCCGATTATAATTACACCACCATTTCCGGAATATACTTCAGGTCATAGCGTTATTTCAGGTGCATCCTCAACAATCCTAACGCATTTATTTGGTGAAAATGTAGCGTTCACTGATAGTACAGAAGTGCAATTTGGTTTAGAAGCACGACATTACAACAGTTTTAAAGAAGCTGGTGAACAAGCAGCGATGAGTCGTATTTATGCTGGTATTCATTACAGACCCGCTTGCGCAGAAGGTTTTAAACAAGGAGTAGCGGTCGGTAATTTAATTATTCAGAAAATTAGAACTAAAAAGTAAATCATTTTTATTTTTCATTCCCAATAATTACGCGTTACTTTGCATTCTTAAAACGCAGTCGTAGTTCCTGCGTGTAAAAAATAAAAACAAACTGCATGGTATATTTAACGCGCATCGAGCGTTTCAATGCTGCTCATAGACTATGGGTTAGCGATTGGAGCGAAGAAAAAAACTTAGCTATTTTCGGAAAATGTTCTAACAAAAATTGGCACGGTCACAACTATACGCTGTTTGTAACTGTTAGAGGTGTTCCTGATAAAGTTACAGGATTTGTAATTGATGCTAAACACCTCAGTTCGCTCATTAAAAAACACGCTATAGATAAACTTGATCACTCTAATTTAAATTTAGACGTTGATTTTATCCCTCAAACCATTTTGCCGACTACTGAAAATGTAATTGTCTGTATTTGGAATGAGCTTGTAAAAATAATAGAAGTGAATGGTGCAACATTGCATGGTTTAAAACTCGTTGAAACCGAGAATATTTATGCAGAGTATTTTGGTGAAGCGTCAGATTAAAATTGTTCTGTAATTTTAAGGGATTTACACAAAATTGTATTTTAACTTTAAAAAAATTATGCAGCTTCTCGATTCAACCGTGGCGACTAAATCTGTTTCTCAAGCTTTTAAAACGGATGTAACAACCCAAATAGCCGCAAACTATGCTCAAATTCTCGATCTATTAGGCGAAGATAAATCGCGCGAAGGATTAGAAAAAACACCCGAGCGTGTAGCAAAAGCACTTCAGTTTTTAACAAGCGGCTACCAAATGGATGCTGAAAAAATTTTGAAAGGTGCAATGTTCAAAGAAGATTACCAAAACATGGTTATCATAAAAGATATTGAACTTTTTAGTGTTTGCGAACACCACGTTTTACCTTTTTTTGGAAAAGCGCATGTAGCCTACATACCTAATGGTTATATTGTAGGACTTTCTAAAATTCCGCGTGTCGTTGATGTTTTTTCGCGTCGCTTGCAAGTTCAAGAGCGGTTGACGGATCAAATTAAAGATTGTATCAATAATACTTTAAAACCTTTAGGTGTTGCAGTAGTGATTGAAGCACGCCACATGTGTATGATGATGCGCGGTGTTCAGAAACAAAATTCGGCAACTACAACATCCTCTTTTACAGGCGTTTTCAAAGATGATGACAAGACGCGCAACGAATTTTTGAAACTTCTTTCAAGTACATTACATTAAAGTAGTGGGTAGTTGTTCATTGTTCGTTTGCGACTATTTTTTATAGATCATCGAATAATCAATAACGAATAATGAAAAGTAATAAAGATTTATCATCCTTATCAAGTATCGTTTTTTCAACCAATCCGGATTTCAAACCGGAGGTGGAAGAAAGTGAATTAGAAAAAGTCGTCTATTCAAAACAAAAAATTCGGATTCATTTAGAGCGACACAAAGGCAATAAAATGTCAACCAATATTATTGGGTTTATTGTTTCTGAAACGGAATTAACGGAGCTGGCGAAATTACTGAAAACAGCGTGCGGTGTTGGTGGTTCATCAAAAAATGATGAAATTATTTTGCAAGGCGATCAAAGGGATAAAGCACTCAAATTTTTAATGGGGAGAGGATTTTCTGCCACTAAAAAAGCAGGAGGATAAAATAAACGAGTCAGTACAATTGGCTCGTTTTTTTTGTGCTATTAAAATTTAATTTTTAAAATTTTTCCTTTTGCTTCACATAAATTAAAATTTTTGACAATTTTTATGTTTTTGAATTTCAAAAATCAAAAACGACGTGAAAAAAATAGCTTTACCTATTCTTGCATATACTGCTGTTGGCTACTGTATTTACTTGGAACAAATTTAATTTTAAAAATAGATTAGAAACTTCAGAGAACTGAATTTACTAATAATTGATTTGACTGAATTTAAAATATTTACTTCAAAATTTTACGTCATTTACTTTTCTCTCATATCCATTGCGCTTAAACTCCAAATTTTTCCGTAATTTTGCAGACTTTTTACCTCTTTAAAAATTTAGAATTCACACACTGGATTCTTCATTTTTAATTTTTAATTATTAATTGATAATGTATCCAGAATATAAGCAGCTAAATCTTCCAGACATTGACAAAACTATTTTGAAATTTTGGAAGGAAGAGAAAATTTTTGAAAAATCGGTTGAGCAACGTCCAGAAAATAATAAGTTTGTTTTTTACGAAGGTCCACCTTCAGCTAATGGATTACCGGGTATTCACCACGTGATGGCGCGCGCGATAAAAGATATTTTTTGCCGATTTCAAACACTCAAAGGTAAACGCGTTGAACGCAAAGGCGGTTGGGATACGCACGGATTGCCTATTGAATTGAGTGTTGAAAAAGAACTTGGCATTACAAAAGAAGATATTGGTAAGAAAATTTCGATTGAAGATTATAACAAAAAATGTCGCGATACCGTCATGCGGTATAAAGATATTTGGGATGATATTACCATTAAAATGGGTTATTGGGTTGATCTCGAAAATCCATACATAACCTACGAGAACAATTATATCGAATCGGTGTGGGCTTTGCTGAAAAAACTGCACGATAAAAAACTATTGTATAAAGGTTTTACGATTCAACCGTATTCGCCCGCTGCTGGAACGGGTTTGAGTTCGCACGAATTGAATATGCCCGGCACTTATAAAGATGTTACCGATACAACTGTTGTTGGTATGTTTAAAGTTGAACGAGACGCAATAAGTAAATTTTTATTCGACGATGAAAACGAAGACGTGCGTATTTTGGCTTGGACAACAACGCCGTGGACGTTGCCATCGAATACAGGGTTAACTGTCGGAAAAAAAATAAACTACGTAAAAATCAAAACGCAAAACATTTATACGCAACAACAAGTAAGTGTCGTTTTGGCAGAAGCATTGGTGAGTAAATGGTTCGGTGGAAAAAATCAACCAACAATTGAGCATCAATCTGTTCATTTTAAAGGCGAAAAAATATTAGGTGTTCG
>JAYVNP010000055.1:0-100241 GCA_043758385.1 Saprospiraceae bacterium | reverse complement strand
ACTCCATGCCACCGTCGCCACCTTGAATAAAACTGTAATCCGTGAAAGGATATTTGCCATAATGCGTGCGCGCAAACTCAAATGTTTTACTCATTAATTCGGGCAAATCTTTCCAAGCGGCTGTTTTTTCGGAAGGAATATAAAAAAAGTGCATCAGTGTTCCATCATCCGCTTTTTTCTTTACGTGCACATAATTTGGATCAGCCGCCCAAACAAAATCGTGCACGTTTTGTGCTTTGAAATGCCATTCAATGGGTGTGTTAGGTTTAATTTCTATTTTGTTATCCGAATAACCTTTTCCAATTTTATCTGCATTTTGTAAAATACCCGTTGCTGCCACCATAAATTTGGAATCTATAGAAATAGAAACATCGTAATCACCCCAAACGCCATAAAATTCGCGCGCAATGTACGGGTCAGAATGCCAACCTTCTTCATCGTACTCGCACAATTTTGGATACCATTGCGCCATCGAGTAATCAACGCCTTCCTCATTATTTCTCCCACTGCGTCGGATTTGTATCGGCACTTGACCTTCAAAAGTAAAATCAAATTCTACTTTACTCTGTGGCGCAATAGGTGACGGTAAAGTAACTTCTAAAATTGTTCCTTCTGTTTTCGCCACACATTTTTTGCCATTTAGTGTTAAATTATTTACATTTAAATAACCTATTTCATTGGGTTTTAGTTTTGAAATGCGCGCGCCAACGCGACCATCCGGATCAATGATATTTAAACTGCGCACATCCATAGCAGAACCCGGTTGAAAAGCATTTGGGTAAAGATGAAAAAATGCTTTTGTTAAAGTTTCATTTGAATTATTGTAATACACTAAATGCGTTTTGCCGGTGTATTGGTGTTGCGTGTGATCGAAAACAACTGTCATACCGTATTCAACGCGCTGTTGAAAGCGATTGCTGTATTTTTCTTGCGCCATTTTTGCTGAATTCGTTTCCGAAGAGATGAGATTGCTTTGTGCAAAGAATAGGGTAGAGGTTGATAAGAAAAATAATAGCGATAAGTTTTTCTTAAAAGAAAAAATAAAATTCATACAATTGTATTTGATTTTAATACTGTTTGTTTAAAAAGAAAAAGTAAATGAGTTTACTGAAAATTTATTTACGGCAAAATTAATTCATCTAAAGTAAATCGTTCAGCGATTATGAATTTTCCTTTTAAATCTTTTTTAATTGTTGCACATTCTGTTTTTGGATCGTGTTCAAAAATAATGTGCCAATTTTGCCCCATCGCAGCATTTAATAAAATTTCTTTTTCAATCAACGTTTGATTCGGTTGCATATCGTACGCCATAACGTTTGGTAAATTTATATGCCACTCACTCGGAAAAACATCCGCAGCATAATAAAAGTTTTTATTTGCGAACGTAAAAACGAAAGAACTCATCGCGTGTGTATGTCCGTACGTAGTGATTGTGTGTAAAACATTATCAAAAACCTCGGTTGCGTTTTCAAAAAATTTAAATTTTCTGAGATAGTGCAACGGTAAAAAAGTTTCTTTGATGAAAGAATTTTTCTCGCGCGCATTTGGATTCAAAGCAAATTCAAAATGATTTTTGTGCGTCCAATACAAGGCATTCGGAAAGGCAGGAACTAAATTATTTTCTGAGTTGCGCGCTAAACTTCCACCCGTATGATCGAAATGTAGGTGCGTTAAAATTACATCGGTAATATCTTCTGCACGGACATTTATTTTTTTTAATGATGACATGAGCGCGTCTTCACCAAAAGGAAAAAAATGCGCTAAAAATTTGGGTTCTAAAATATTTCCAAGTCCAGTATCAATCACAATTTTTTTATCGTCGGTTTCAATATATAAACAGCGCATCGCCCAATCTGTCATATTATTTTCATCGCTCGGGTTAAGTTTATTCCACATTGACTTTGGTGTTACACCGAACATTGCACCGCCGTCGAGTTTAAAAAAACCAGTGTCTAAAATTTTTACTTTTTTTATCGCCATTACAATTTTTTTGTAAAGTAACACTAATTTTTTTATTTGATAGAATTTGTGTAATTATTTTGCTTTAGCTAAACAGCAACGAATTTATTTAAATTCTTTTCAACAAAAAATGCGACTTTAACACAAAGGTTAAAGCCGCATTTTTTTATTCTGAAAATCGAAAATTACATCATTCCACCCATTCCACCCATTCCTGGGTTGCCACCGCCGTGCGAATGCAGTGCTTCTCTTTCAGGTTTATCGTTTAAAACGCATTCTGTTGTTAACACCATGCCCGATACGGAAGCTGCATTTTCTAATGCAACGCGCGCTACTTTAGCAGGGTCAATCACTCCAGTTGCTTTTAAATCTTCGTATTTATCGGTACGAGCGTTGTAGCCGTAACTGCCTTTACCATTTTTGACGCGTTGTAAAACAACACTACCTTCAACGCCCGCATTTTCAGCGATGCAACGAAGCGGTGCTTCCAACGAACGACGAACGATATCAATACCCGTTGTTTCGTCTTCGTTCAAACCACGCATATTAGTTAAAGCAGCAATAGCACGAACCAAACATACACCACCACCCGTAACAATTCCTTCTTGAACTGCTGCACGTGTAGCGTGTAAAGCATCGTCAACGCGATCTTTCTTTTCTTTCATTTCAACTTCTGTCGCTGAGCCGATGTATAAAACTGCAACACCGCCAGCCAATTTAGCCAAACGCTCTTGTAATTTTTCACGGTCGTAATCGGAAGTCGTGATTTCAATTTGTTGTTTAATCTGATTCACGCGCGACTTAATAGCATCACTTTCGCCTTTACCATTAATGATTGTCGTGTTATCTTTATCAACTGTAATTTTTTCGCAAGTACCCAAGTGTGCTAAATCTGCATTTTCTAATTTGTAACCTTGCTCTTCTGAAATAACTGTTCCACCAGTTAAAATTGCAATATCTTCAAGCATTGCTTTTCTGCGATCACCAAAACCTGGTGCTTTAACAGCAACAACTTTTAAACCTGCACGCAAACGATTAACTACCAAAACACCCAATGCTTGCGAATCAACGTCTTCAGCAATAATTAATAACGGACGACCAGTGCCGAGTGATTTTTCTAAAATCGGCAACATTTCTTGCATATTGCTGATTTTCTTGTCGTAAATTAAAATCAATGGATTTTCATATTCTACGACCATCGTGTCAGAGTTCGTAATAAAATAAGGCGATAAATAACCGCGATCGAACTGCATACCATCAACCACATCTACATACGTTTCCGTTCCTTTTGCTTCTTCAACAGTTATCACACCATCTGTTGAAACGCGTTTCATCGCATCGGCAATTAACGTACCTATTTCATCGTCGTTGTTAGCCGAGATAGAAGCAATTTGTTTAATTTTATCAAAATCGTTATTGATTTGCTCGCTCTGTCCTTTAATATGTTCTACAACTTTACGAACCGCTTTTTCAATTCCGCGTTTTAGATCCATCGGATTTGCACCCGCAGCAACGTTTTTCAAACCTGCGCGCACCATAGCTTGTGCTAAAACAGTAGCCGTTGTTGTTCCGTCACCCGCAGCATCATTTGTTTTCGATGCTACTTCTTTAACCATTTGAGCGCCCATGTTTTCAATCGGATCGCTTAATTCAATTTCTTTAGCAACAGTTACACCGTCCTTCGTGACAATCGGTGCACCGAAACTTCTTTGGATTACAACATTTCTTCCTTTAGGTCCAAGTGTTACTTTCACAGCATCAGCCAAAGCATCAATGCCGTTTTTCAGATGCTCTCTGGCATCAGCGTTAAAGGTTATTTCCTTAGCAGCCATATTTTTTTGTTTTTAGATGAATGAGTTTGGATTTCCTACTTTATAGGAAATGTTTAATAAAGTTGATTAAGTTTAGAGAATAACGAGAATATCGTCTTCACGCATAATTAAATAATCTGTGCCTTCGTGTAAAAGTTCTTGACCAGAATACTTTCCATAAAGAACAACATCACCCGCTTTTACAGTGAGTGCTTTACCTTCTTTACCCGGACCAACAGCAATGACTTTACCACGTTGTGGTTTTTCTTTTGCAGTGTCAGGAATGATGATACCGCCCTTAGTTTTCTCTTCTGCGGGTTCCGGTTTTACAACTACGCGGTCGTTGATCGGCTTCATAGTACAACTGAATTTATAAAATTGATTAATTAAAAAGATTTTTCTTCAAGTGTGCATCAAACCATAAGCCAACGCAAATTTTAAGACAATTTGACAGTCTTTAAAATTTGACTGTACCCGATTGACACATAATTAATGAATTGGTTTATTTTTGTCCGAAATTTTGACAAACTGAGTATGGCTTATGCAATTTCAACTTCAGAAGCACTTAAAATTATTGAAACACACAATGCTGGAACGCTTCCGCGCGATGAATGGACACATGAAGCCCATTTGATGGTTGGATTGTATGTGGTTTTGAATTACGATAAGCATGCCGTTTTAGAAATGAAAAAGCGTGTCTGGAATTATAATGAAGCCAAAGGTAAAGGCAATAACGGTACAGGCTATCATCATACACTTACCGTGTTTTGGATTTGGGTAATCCGAAATTTTATTTTAGAAAATAATATCATTATATTCGACGAAGATGCACTCGATAAACTTCTGTTTGATGAAGAATTGGCACGCCGAAATTTAGTGGAAGATTATTATGACGAAGTGATGTTATTGCTTTCGCGTCGAGAATATTTTCTTCCAGATTTAAAGCCTATGCCTAACGTAGATTATTTTAAAATACCGCCGTTTATAGTTTAAAAATAAAAAAGAGAGATACTCGACAATTTCAAGTACCTCTCTATATGTTTTTTTTAAATGATTCTTGGTTAATGCGCATATTGCGCGGTGTAGTATTTCTGATAAGCACCCGAAGTGACATTATTAATCCAATCGGTATTGTTTAAATACCAATCAATAGTAGAGCGAAATCCTTCTTCAAATTTAACGGAAGGTTCCCAACCAAGTTCGGTGCGAATTTTAGTTGCATCAATTGCGTAACGCCTATCGTGCCCTGGTCTATCGCGCACAAAAGTTATGAGTTGACGCGAAGTACCGACTTTGTTTCCTAATTTTTCATCGGCGATGTCGCAAAGTTTTTCCACCAAATCAATATTTTTCCATTCGTTGTTGCCGCCAATATTATACGTTTCGCCATCTTTACCCGTGTGAAAAATTACGTCAATCGCTTTAGCATGGTCTTCTACCCAAAGCCAATCGCGCGTGTATTTACCATCGCCGTAAATCGGTAAAGGTTTTTTGTTAACGATATTGTTAATTACCAACGGAATAAGTTTTTCTGGAAACTGATATGAACCATAATTATTCGAGCAATTTGAAATAACAATGGGCAAATGATATGTGTGAAAATAAGCACGCACCAAATGATCGCTGCACGCTTTGGATGCAGAATACGGTGAGCGCGGATCGTAAGAAGTTGATTCCGTAAAAAAACCTTCATCGCCTAAACTACCATACACTTCATCCGTCGAAACGTGGTAGAATCTAAAATCTTTTTTTTCAGGAAAGTTTTTGAGATGTCCGCGTGCAGCGTTTAATAACGTTGCCGTACCGATGACGTTTGTATTAATAAATGACAACGGATCAGTAATTGATCTATCCACGTGGCTTTCAGCTGCAAGATGAATAACACCATCAATCTGATATTTCTGGAATAATTTTTCTATCGCTTCAGCATCTGTAATGTCCGTTTTTGAAAAAATATAATTTTCCGAATCTTCTATATCTTTCAAATTTTCTAAATTACCTGCATAAGTCAATGCATCAACATTGACGATTCTGTAATTAGCATATTTATTTAAAAATAAACGCACAACGTGCGAGCCAATAAAACCTGCACCGCCAGTTATTACAATCGTTTTAGAGAAACTCATTTTTATTAATTGAAATTACACGTGTTCCGGCACTTTAACCACTTTTTTAAAATACTCATACGTAATAGCCAATCCGCTTTTTCTATCAAACTTCGGTTCCCAACCCAAAATATTTTTTGCCTTAGTAATGTTCGGTTGGCGTTGTTTCGGATCATCCGTCGGTAAAGGTCTGTAATCAATAGATGCTTTCGGATTACCGACAAGGTCTAAAATTTCGTGTGCAAATTGCATCATTGTAATTTCTGACGGATTACCAATATTAACGGGTAACGAATAATCGCTGTGCAATAAACGATAAATGCCTTCAACTAAATCATCAACATAGCAAAAAGAGCGCGTCTGACTGCCATCGCCGAAAACAGTTAAACCTTCGCCACGAATAGCTTGCGAAAAAAATGCAGGTAGTACACGTCCATCGTTCACGCGCATTCTCGGACCATAGGTATTAAATATGCGAACAATCCGCGTTTCAATACCATGATGACGGTGATACGCCATTGTTATTGCCTCTTGAAAACGTTTTGCTTCATCGTAAACACCACGCGGACCAATCGGATTGACATTCCCCCAATATTCTTCAGTTTGCGGATGCTCTAACGGATCACCGTAAACTTCCGATGTTGAAGCAATCATAAATCGCGAACCTTTCACGCGCGCCAAACCCAATAAATTATGCGTGCCGAGAGAACCCACTTTGAGCGTTTGAATCGGCATTTGCAAATAATCAATCGGACTTGCAGGCGATGCAAAGTGCAGGATATAATCTAAATTGCCTGGCACGTGTACAAATTTCGACACATCGTGATTGTAAAACTCAAAATTTTTGTTCGGAAAAAGATGCTCAATATTTGTTAAGTCACCCGTAATTAAGTTATCCATGCCAATAACATGGAAACCTTCGGCAATAAACCTATCGCACAAATGCGAACCCAAAAAACCAGCCGCGCCGGTAATTAATACTCTCTTCATAATTTTAGTTTTCCGTAGTTGTTACGCTACTCTTTAGGAATTGTTTGTTGTAAATGTATGTATGTTCTGTTTTCTCACAAATATCTTGCAAATATAAGGCGATTTGTTTTTTATTTGAACCTTGTATCAACAATTTAAAAAAAACAAACCTCAACGATTAAAAAACTTAGCAATTCCAAAAGCAGCACCTGCAGCTATAGCGCCTATAAACAAAGTTTGAAACGCACCCTTTATCGCGTTCTGATCAATGATTTTACTTTTAAAATAACCAAAAACAAATAGCGCGATGAGTGTTACGCCGCAAGAAGCCAACAACGATTCATGTACGTTATCAAAAATGGCGTAGGGCAATAGCGGTACTAAACCACCCACAATATACGATGAACCGATATTGAAAGCAGCTTTTCGTGCGCGTTTGGCGTCGGGTTTTTCTAAGCCGAGTTCATAGCGCATCATAAAATTAACCCAATTATCTTTATTGAGCGAAATTTCATCTGCAATTTGGTTTTGTAAAGCTTTACTCATGCCATAGTCAGCAAAAACTTTCCGAATCTCCTCTTTTTCAACTTCTGGATAAAGTTCTGTTTCTTCATACTCCCGTTTCAATTCAGCATCATAATGATCTACTTCCGTTCTTCCCGATAAATAACCACCCAAACCCATCGCTATTGAGCCTGCAACTATTTCAGCAATGCCGGCTGTTAAAATAATGTGCGAATTACTAACAGCGCCACTCAATCCAGCGGCGAGTGCGAACGGTACGGTCAATCCATCGCTCATACCAATTACAATATCGGTTAAAAGCTCGGATCCTTGAAAATGCGTTTCGTGATGATGTAAATGAATATCGGGCATGATGTGGTAATTTTAATACTGCAAAGATAGCGTTTAAGTCAGACTTAAGACCAAGAACTACTGAATCACTTCGCAGAATTGAATTTGTCTAAACAATTTATATGCTTAATTATTAATTTTTGTTTGAAACACATATATTTACAGCGCGCGAAAAAAAGGCGTTTTAAATGAATCAACCAACAAATTCAAAAAGTACACAAGTTTATCAAATCACCATCATCGGAATTTTATTTTTTATTTTCGGTTTCGTGACTTGGCTGAACGGCACGCTCATACAATTTTTAAAATTAGCCTGCGATTTAAAAACCGATACACAAGCGTTTTTAGTCACGTTTGCTTTTTTTATGGCGTACTTTTTTTTGTCAATCCCCAGCTCATTCATTTTAAATGCCACAGGTTATAAACGCGGTATGGCATTGGGTTTAGCAGTTATGGGAATAGGCTCGCTCATTTTTATTCCTGCTGCTTCCGAGCGTAGTTTCGGTGTTTTCTTATTCGGATTATTTATGCAAGGTGTTGGACTCGCGCTGTTGCAAACAGCCTCTAATCCGTACATTTCAATTATCGGTTCTTTAGAGTCGGCGGCATCGCGCATCAGTATTATGGGAATTTGTAACAAAGTGGGTGGCGCGTTAAGCCCACTCATTCTGGGATTTATCGTCTTTTCCGATGCCGATTCTGTAAAAAAAGATTTATTAGCGGCTTCATCGGAAGAAAATAGAAATGCAATCTTAAATAATTTAGCAGCACGCATTGTCACGCCCTACACCATATTAGCAGTTGTTTTATTTGCGTTAGCTGTCATGCTTTATTTTTCAAATTTGCCAGAAATAAAAGAAGCCTCGTCAAGCGATGAAACAGATAGTGAGAACCAAAAAAAACCTTGGCAAATTCCGTACGTGCTTTTAGGCGCGCTTTGCATTTTTATGTATGTTGGTGCAGAAGTGATGACTGGCGATATTATTGGTACTTACGGAAAAAATTTGGGCTTCGGTTTAAGCACTACAAAGTATTTTACAACTTTTACGCTAATAGCAATGCTTGTAGGTTATGTTGCGGGTTTGGCAACTATTCCAAAATATATCAGTCAAGAAAAATCGCTTTTGTATGCTGCTATCGGTGCAATTGTTTTAAGTTTTGCTGCTTATTTTACAACTGGCTATACATCGGTAACGTGTATTGCTTTATTAGGCGTATGCAACGCACCGATGTGGCCCGCTATAATCCCGCTCGGCATTCGGTATTTGGGTAAGTGGACAAAACTCGGCTCTGCCTTTCTTATTATGGGAATTGCAGGTGGCGGTGTTATTCCACAAATTTATGGACGCTTAGTTGATGCGCACGTATGGGATTTCAAACTCGGATTTTTAATTACACTCTTAGCTTGCTACGTTTATGTTTTGTGGTATGCCAAGCGCGGTTACAAAATTAAATAAAGAACTTGTTTAAACTTATTTTAGCAATCCCTCCACCGTCCAAGCTACATAATACAATGCGCCGATAGTCGGTCCGGCTGCAAACTGAATGTACCGATTATTCAGAACATTTGTACCGCCGACTTTAATAGTTGAATTAATTTTAGGCAATTTAAAATTCACTTGGGCATCAATAGTAGAATACGCTGGAACTGGACCGTTGGCTAAAGAACTTTCCCAGTACAACGCATTTTGCCAACGCCAATTTATATTAAAGCCTACATTTTTTATAACTTCACGATTGCCAAAAGAAACATTGCTGTACCAATCGGGTGTATTAAAACTTGTTTGAAATACGTCCGTCGTTGAATTTTGAGAAAGTTTATTGTAATTTATGTTACCTGCTATTGTGTAAGATTTGTAGAAATTATAGTTTATGCTCAAGGAAGATCCGTAACTGTTATAAATATTTTTAGCGTTAGTAAAAACTCTAAAACGATTTTGTTTAGCGCGCGAAAGCATATCCAGTACACTCGCATCGGTTCCAACATTGCCTGAAGTAGGAACTGCAACATCCACTTGACCTAAAAATCCTGTATAAGTATTGTAGTAAGCATCCCAATCAATAGCTATTTTATTGTTCAACAAAACGCTTCTGTAACCTACTTCTAAAGAATTTATTTTTTCAGGTTGCATAGCGGGTAAATTAGCAATTTGCAACACAGATTTATTTTTTAACGCAGCGTCGTTTTTACTGAGTCCTTTAGCTACATCGGCAGTAACGGCTGCTGTAAAAATATCGTTTGAAGCTAAAGTGTATGAATTTTCTAAAAAACCCAATCCTTGATTTACGCGCGCCAATCCTCCGACACGACGTACGCCGGCGTTATTTAAAAAAGAAAGTGCTTCAAAGAGTGAAGGGAAACGATAACCTGTTTGATACGACGCTCTGAAATTATGTTTTTCAGCTACGGTGTAAACGATCCCGATTCGCGGGTCGAATTTTGGACTAAATTCCGGATTATTATCTATGCGCCCTGAAGCTGTCACTTTCAATTTATCGTTTAAAAATAATTTACTCACCTGCAAAACACCGCCGTATTTAGTATAAATTTGGTTTTCACCGAACGAGCCGTTAGCATCCACAACAGTGCGGGTTTCAACAGTGCGCGAAAAATCAACAAACGTATTGCCATCAGGTATTAAAACGTAGCGTCTGTAATCGGCGGCAAATAAAATATTCGCCCATTTAATTTGACTGAAAGTGTATTGAAAATCGAAATGATACGTCGTACTGTATTGCAAAAGTGCAGCACCACCATTTGGCGCACCCGTACTTACCGCCGACGCAATATCCCAATTATTAGAATTGACAATTGTGTTTTTCAAAGTTTCAAACTGTGCTGTTCCGGGTTCAGCTCGTCCTTTATCGGCAACTATTCGCGCCTGATTCATAGCAGTCACTAAATCAGAACCATTATCGAGTTGCGATTGCAAGGCACTTTTAAACTTTGTTCCCCAAACATCGTTCGTCGCATTATTCAAGTCTAAATTATACGCCAACGGATTTAAGTTGTAGGAATGACCCGTATTTTCGCTCAGTATGTAGGCTCGAAATAATAAATCGGAATTGTGAATTTCAAATTTATGATTTTGAACTGTCACATCTTTTAATTGAATCCTATTGCCACGTTGAAATATTCCGTCCATAATTCCGTAGCGATAACCGTAAGTAACTTCAGTTTTTTCGCCTAATTTATAAACCACTTCACCGTCTAATTTTAAATTTCTGACTGTTGGTTGCGTGAGATCTTTTTCTAAATATCCTGTTCTGGCAATGTTAAAACTTTGTGCTTTACCTTTATAATTTACGGTTATAGCTTGACGCGCTTGCCTATCGTCGCCATATCTGCTCCATTGATCTTTAGCGGGATTGTTGTCGCCTGAAAGTTCAGGAAAATTAGGATTAGCAGTTCCTAAGTTTTGCGAATTTTGATCTGTTAGACCATTTGCTACCCAATCTGTTCCTTGAAAAGAACTAAAATTTAATTTAAAAGCCAATTTATTATTGAAGCTTTTAGCATATCGAACGGCTGTTTCTGTTAAAGCGGAAGGCGAATGATCTATCCCATCTACGTGGTTTACGCCAACTTTTTGGTAAATACTTAAACCTTGATGAATAAACGGACTTTTTGTTTGCAAATTTGCTAAACCATTGATGGCATTCATGCCGTACAGCGCCGATGCAGTACCGGCAATTACTTCCAAGCTCTGAATATCTAATTCTGTCGGACCAATTGCATTGCCGAGTGGTACACCGAGTGTTGAAGCCTGCATATCTACACCATCTACCAATTGCATAAACCTAAAATTATTTGGCACATTAAATCCGCGCGTGTTTGGCACTTTAAAAGTTAAACTTGAAGTCAACATCTGAACGCCTTTTAAATTTTCTAAAGCATCGTAGAAACTACTACTTGCTGTTTGCTTAATGGAATTATTACTTAACTTTTCGATGGCAACGGGCGATTTTAAAATGTTTTCTTCAATTTTAGAAGCTGAAACAACAACTTCATTGACTAATACATTTTGCGTTTTAAGTTCTATATCCAATGAGGTTTGAGAATTAATGACTTCAACTTTGTTTGGCTCAAAGCCAATAATTTGAAACTCGACAGTGAATGGAAAATTTGATTTTGTTTTTAATTCAAAATTGCCTGAACCATCGGTAACTGTACCCGTAACAGTTCCAACTATAGTAATTGAAACGCCCGGTATCGGAATCTTTTTATCATCTTTCACAATGCCTTTTAAAACCAAAATATCAGTTTGTGCAGAAACGATTTGAAAAGATGTTTCGATGAAAAAAATAATAAAGAATGCGACAAATTTTCTTTGTTTTGTAAAATACTTCATTGATAAAAATTTTAATGATATTTTAAATATTTTTTGAATTGCACTTAATATTTTCTTTTAAAGAAATTTTAAGCAATTTTTTTGAATTTTATAAAATTTTATTTTTCAGTTTTCACGAAAATTTACCCGTAGGAACATAAAAATCTAAGCCACTACTTTAAGTAAGTGTTCGGTAAACAGAAAAAACAGACGATAATTTTTTAAAGAACTACTTTAGACAAAACCTTCAAACTCCAAATAATAATCATTATTCCTACACCCACAAACATCCATTTGGTTGGTAAGCGTCCGGCTAATCGCGCAGCGATAGGAGCAGCTACAACACCACCGATAATTAAACCGATAATTATATGCCAATGCGAAACACCGATGGTTGCGAAAAAAGTAACAGCACTGGCAAGCGTTACAAAAAATTTGGTTAAATTATCTGTCCCGATAACATAGTTAGGTGCTCTGCCTTTCGAGATAAGTGTTGAAGTTACAAGCGGACCCCAGCCTCCGCCGCCGAAAGAATCTAAAAATCCACCCGTGAGTGCTAACCAGCCAACATTTTTAACTTTTTGCTTAATTGTATTTTTCTTCACAAAAGCACTCAATAAAATTTTAAATCCCATGAATATTCCATACATCGCTAAACAAGGTTTTATCCAAGCGGCATATTTTTCACCAAAAAAAACTAAAAATAACGCACCGATAATTGCACCGAGAACACCCGGCAGAAGCATAACTTTAAAAAGTTTTTTATTGACGTTTCCAAATTTATAATGACTAAAACCAGAAACACCACTCGAGAACATTTCTGCAGTATGAATACTAGAACTCGCCGCAGCTTGTGGTATTCCGAGCGACATCAAAAATACTTGAGACGTTATACCATAACCCATTCCGAGAAAACTTCCAATAAACTGCGCACCAAAACCAACCAAAACATATTGATAAAATGCGGGTTCAATTTTGAGTGCCGCGTTTTTTAGTTCAGTAGTAGAAAAAAAAGCCAAAAGTATATTGGCAATGAGCGATACACCAAACAATGCCAAAATGATGTAAGCACGTGCGCGCCAATTTGTTTTGTAGTGTATGTCGAGCGCAGATTTGAAAGGCTTATCAATAGCAAACCGATAGCCCAAAACAGAAAACCTTAATACCGCAGTTGACGATATTTCAAAGTTTTTTATTCTGGGTAAATTATCGTTATCCTTACTTCCTTTGCTGACTCTTGGTCCTTTGTGTGAACTTACTTGATCCATAATTCTTTGATGGTTTTTCATTGATAGTTGTTCGTTGTTTGGTGCTCTTGAACGAACAACTATCAACGAACAAGTTTTCAACAATATTAAGAAATCATTCCAGCAGCAACTGTATTACAAGAGTTTTCATTAATTAAAATAAAAGACCCTGTTGATTTATTTTTTAAATAGGCATCGAAAACCAAAGGTTTAGCCGTTTTAATTCGCACTTTAACAATGTCATTCAGCCGCGCTTCGTTTGTTTCTATTTGTTGTAAATTTGAAATATCGCGTTTGAATTCAATCTCTTTTACAATTGCTTTAACTGTGTTCGCACCGTTCTGGAGCAAAAATTTAGCACCTTCATGCAAAGTATGTTTTTCGTCGAACCAACATAGGGTCGCTTCTAATTCCGTTGATAATTGATAGTTGTCGGTTGATAGTTGTTTGTCTGCATTGTCAACTTTCAACTCATTACTAATAGCTATAATTGAGTCGCCACGCGAAATATCTATATTATCCGAAAGGTGCAGAACCACAGCTTGACCAGCAAAAGCCGAAGCAACATCTTTTAAATTTTCTTCAATACGCGCAATAGTAGATTCAATACCAGAAGGTTGAACAACAACTTTATCACCTACACTGTAAACACCACTCTGAATTTCACCGGCATAACCGCGATAGTCATGATATTCATCATCCTTTGGGCGAATGACATATTGCACTTGAAAGCGCGGTGCTATCGAAATTTCGGTTGTGGAAACCTCAACGTCTTCTAAATGTTCTAAAAGCGTTTTGCCAGAATAGAAAAGCATATTTTCCGTTTTATCAACAACGTTATCGCCATGAAAAGCAGAAATCGGAATGTATTTAACGTCCTTTAAACCTAATTCAGTGGCTAAAACGGCATAATCTTCACAAATTTTTTCAAAAACGGACGGTCTGTATGCTACTAAGTCCATTTTATTTACAGCTACAACTATTTTTGGAATACCTAAAAGCGAAGCGATAAGTGAATGTCTTCGCGTTTGTTCAATTACTCCTTTGCGCGCATCAATTAAAACAATGGCTAAATCAACATTGCTCGCGCCTGTCACCATGTTACGCGTATATTGCACGTGTCCGGGTGCATCAGCAACGATAAATTTGCGTTTAGGAGTTGTAAAATATTTATATGCCACATCAATCGTAATACCTTGTTCGCGTTCAGCGCGCAAACCATCTGTCAGAAGCGACAAATCAATTTCACCGTTGTCTTTATTTTTAGTTTGACGTTCAATCGCGTTTAAAATATCAAGCGATACGGCATGGCTATCGTATAATAATCTGCCAATCAATGTGCTTTTGCCATCGTCAACACTTCCGCACGTCATAAATCGTAATAAATCCATAATTCGTTGTTAGTTATTCGTTGTTAGTTATTCTTTGTTTGGTGCTCGTAATCGAACAACTGTCAACGAACAACTAACAACTAAATTAAAAGTAACCATTCTTTTTTCTATCTTCCATACCTGCTTCTGAAATCAAATCATCCATGCGGGTTGCGCCGCGTTCAGAAATTTTAGCATCGGTAATATCTTGAATAATATCATCAATAGAATTTGTTTCACTTTCAATAGCAGCAGTGCAAGTTGCATCGCCAACGGTGCGATAGCGCACGCGTTTATTCACAACCACATCTTTTTCGTCTAAATGAATATGTGGCGTAACGGCTAAAAGTTGACCGCTTTCTGTGACGACGCAATCGCGTTGATGCGAAAAATAAATTTTGGGCAGCGCAATATTTTCGCGCTTAATGTAATTCCAAATATCTAATTCTGTCCAGTTAGAAATAGGAAAGCAACGCATATTTTCGCCTTTATGAATTTTGCCGTTGTAAATATTCCAAAGTTCTGGTCGTTGTTTTTTCGGATCCCACTGTCCGAACTCATCGCGGTGACTAAAAATGCGTTCTTTAGCACGCGCTTTTTCTTCATCACGCCGCGCACCACCAATGCACGCATCAAACTCAAATTCTTCTATAACATCCAATAAAGCATACGTTTGAAGTGCGTTTCGACTGGGAAATTTACCCTTAGCATCTTGCAATTTATGTTTTTTTATAGAATCCGTAACTTGACGAACGATTAATTTTTCACCAATCGAATGTGCTAAGTCGTCTCTAAAATCTAAAACTTCTTGAAAATTATGTCCAGTATCTATATGCACCAACGGAAACGGAAATTTACCTGGTCGGAATGCTTTTAATGCCAAATATACAAGTGTAATAGAGTCCTTTCCACCCGAAAATAAAAGTGCAGGTCGCTCAAATTGTCCAACGACTTCGCGCAATATGTAAATAGCTTCAGCCTCAAGTTTACTTAAATAATCCATAATTAATTTTAGTTGATAAAATTTAGTTGGTCGTTAATAACTAAATTTGAGTGTAACCCACATTCTTTTTTCGACGCGTCTTCCCACCACCAACGACCGGCACGAAAATCTTCGCCTTCTTTGACCGCACGTGTACAAGGTGCGCAACCAATTGAAACAAATCCGCGATCGTGTAAAAGGTTGTAGGGAATACCTTTTTCTGAAACATACGCTCTTACTTCTTCAAAGCTCCAATCGAACAAAGGGTGAAACTTTACTAAATCGTGCGCGTTGTCGAACTCTAAATTATTCATGTCGTTTCGATTCATAGATTGCTCGGCACGAATACCTGTTATCCAAATTTTTTGGTTTTTTAGAGCCCGATTTAAAGGTTCAACTTTTCGGATATGACAACATTCTTTTCTATTTTCTACTGAATCGTAAAAACTATTCGGACCTTTTTTTTGTAATAAGGCTTCAACCGATTGCGTATTCGGAAAATAGACTTCAATGGGTTTTAAATAATGAAGTTGTGTTTTGTTCCAAGTAGAGTATGTTTCTTGAAATTGTCTGCCAGTATCGAGTGTAAAAACTTTAATGGGTAAATTATTGGAAAAAATAAAATCGGTTATCACTTGGTCTTCTATGCCAAAACTTGTTGAAAAAACAATCTGATTTTCAAATTTTCGGGAAAGAATTTTTAGCGACTCTAAAATATTTCTTCCATTTATTAACGATTCTATTTCTTTCAAATTATTCATCCATTAATTTTAATTAAAGTTTACAACATCAATTATACCACAAATGTATTGCCAAATACGTTTACAAATGAAATTTATTTTTATCAAAAAAAATGTAATTTCTTGAAAACAAATTTAAAACGGTATATTTGACCCAAAAATTAATTAATTGTTTTGAATAATTCAATAAAAGAATTTAGTTTTGTTTTTAGAAATTGAATATTTTTATCACCTGCACTTAAATTATGGCTTACGCTTTTATTCCTTATTCATTAAAACAAAATTATGAAGATTATACTTCAGAAGATTTTGCCGTTTGGAGGACGTTGTTTGAACGACAGATGAAAATTTTACCGTCTATTGCATCTAAGAATTATTTAGACGGTATTGAAAAAGTAGAATTTACTGCCGATAAAATTCCGAATTATGAACTAACAAATAAAGTTTTAAAAAAACTGACAGGTTGGCAAATTCATGTCGTTCCAGGACATATTGAAAACAAACCTTTTTTTGAATTAATGCACGCCAAAAATTTTTGTGCTTCAACGTGGCTGCGCAAACGTGATCAACTCGATTATTTGCAAGAGCCGGATATGTTTCACGATACGTTCGGTCATGTACCGATGCTATCAAATAAAAATGTGTGTAATTTTTTAGAAGAACTCGGACGTATTGCACTCCGTTTTATAGACGATGCACAGTGCATTGAGTGTGTTTCGCGTTTATATTGGTACACAATTGAGTTTGGTTTAATAAAAGAAGATAGCGCATTGAAAATTTATGGCGCAGGAATTCTTTCTTCTTCGGGCGAAAGCGAATACAGCGTACATAGCCAAACGCCGAAACGTTTACCGTTTGATGTAGAAACAATTATTAATACACCTTTTAAAATTGACGCGTTTCAAAAAATATACTTTGTACTCGAAAGCTACGAGCAACTTTTTAATTCAGTTGCTGAAATAGAAAAGAACTTAGAAAATATTTACAACCTCGTTGACAGATAGATAATTAAATTTAACGATCGAAAATATTTTTGCAAATAAGAAAATATTTTTTTTTTCGTTCTGATGAAAAATAATTTTGTAAATGCTGAAAAAAATAATTTTCGTTTTTTTTATTTCATTTTTTTTTGTAAAAACTTTTGCGCAAACGCCCGACTTAACCCTGCACAATACGCGCGCTGAATTTGAAAAAAATTATAAATACCGCATTGAGCAAAAATATTTAGCAGGTGTTTACATTCCGATTGATTTACCAGATGCTTTCATAGAGTTGAACAGATTAACCGATTCGAGTTCGCGTAAAGTTTTTATGCAACTGAACGAATACCAAGCAGAGCATAAATTATTTTTCAGTTTAACGCGTTGGATTTGCACGAATTGGGGATTGTATGAAGGTTCGCGTATCGGTCAGTATATGCGAGAGTCTGGAATTTCTTATCCTGAAGATCAAGCAACTGCTATTGTTTTATGTTGGCACAGAAGTCTAAATAAACGACCCGTAGATTTCAAAATCTTGCGCGATAAACTCGTTGAAAAACGCCATGCTGAATTTGAACTGCAACAAAAAAATAAAAAAACCAACGAAATAATTATTCCTGCTACTAACACTCCAGTCGCAAAAAAGAATTAACTTTTGTCTTTTGCAATTTGTCTTTTGCAATTTGTCTTTTGCAATTCGCTTATTGCTCTTTCAGTTTATTCATAATCATTTAACATTAAAATTTTAGGTTTCTCGAATAAAAGTTATACTTTGCATAAAGTTTAAGGACACAATTTACAACACACATGGAAATCATTATTCGCTCGCTTATTGCTTCCGACTGGCAAGCAGTTTCGCGTATTTACCAACAAGGAATTGATACAGGTTACGCCACTTTTCAGCCACAAATTCCTACTTGGGAAGAATGGGATTCAAGTCGTTACCAACATTGTAGGTTTGTTGCAGCCACAGCAAATGCCGATATTGTTTTAGGTTGGATTGCTATTGCGCCATTTTCGCCCCGAAAAGTTTATGAAGGCGTAGCTATTCAGAGTGTGTATGTTAGTAGCGACGCACGTGGCTTAGGAATTGGAAAAATTCTTTTGAAGCATTTAATTTCTGAAAGCGAAAAACACAGTATCTGGACTTTGCAAGCCGATATTTTAGGCGATAATGTGTCGAGTATAAAACTGCACGAAAAATGTGGATTCAGATTAGCAGGTTTTAGAGAAAAACTCGGCAACTTAAACGGTAAATGGACGGATATTCGGTTATACGAACGCAGAAGTAAAATGGTTGGCGTTAATGAAAATGAAGAAAGCAACAGAATGAATGCCGATTATTTTCAATTACTGATTTAAAAATTCTTTAAAAATTCTTTAAAAATTTTCGTTTAACTTCACTGTCTTTCAAACAAATTTAAAATCAAGTTTGGATGAAGTATTAGCGTAAATAAAAATCCAAAAATTGCTCCAGAGATATGTGCATCATGACCAATATTGTCGGAAATATTACGGCTGGCGTATTGCTCGTAGGCTAAATATAAAACGCCAAAAATAACGGCGGGCATCGGAATAACCAGAAAAACTCCGAGCATACTCCATGGGCTGAATAAAATAAATGAAAACAGCGTTGCTGAAACTGCACCGGATGCGCCTATAGCAATGTAATTGCTATTATCTTTTTGTTTGAAGTACGAGGGAATATTGGCAACGATGATGGAAGAAAGGTACATGACTAAAAATAACAAACTACCCAAGCGTTCTTCAACAAGCGTTCCGAATTGCCAAAGCACAATCATATTAATAGCTAAATGCAACAAATTGGCATGAACAAAACCTGAAGTAACGAAACGCCAATACGCTCGTGTGCGCGATTCGATGTACGGAACGTGCGCTAATTTATTGAAATAAACGTCGCTATTGAAGCAAACGTACGAGACAATGCAATTAATGATTATTAAAACGGTAGTAACGGTCATAGATTTTTTCGTTTACTCAATCAATAAAGTTGTTTGCGCACTCGTGCCGTCTTTATCAAAATGAATGGAATATTTTCCAGTATGTAAATACAATTTTTTATTATCTGCAAGTTCTAAATCTTTTATTTTTTCGGCACCTTCTTTCAAATTTGAATTAATGTGCTTCAAGTATTTATCTTTAGACGCAGCATTGTACGTTAAATCGTAGGGAATATAATTAATACCCGGTTTTAAAGAAATAATCTTTTCTTCTAAAACAATATCTTTATCGGCGCGCACAGACATTTTTGTTGTGCCACCTTTCTGAGAATAGACAACTAAATGCGTCAGTGGTGTATCCGTCGGTGACCAAATATCGCGTTGTTTTCCCCAACTGTCATCAAAACTTACTTTTGCTTCGTTTAAAATAACTAAATCTTTTGCTAATCCCGATTTCGCTAATTTTTGTATCGGTGTAGCATCTCCAACATATAATGAGCGACCGTGCGTACCAAGTACAATTTCATTTTTGGTTGACTGGATTACAATATCATGCACAGGAACAGAAGGAACACCTTTCCCTAACGGCATAAAATTTTCGCCACTGTTAATTGAAACATACACACCATGATCGGTGCCGACATAAATGATATTTCCGTTTGTTGGGTCTTCTTTGACGACGTTTAATGGTTCTGCGCTTGGCAAATCTGTTCCGATGCGTTGCCAAGTTTCGCCATTATTTTTTGAAGCGTATAAATAGGATTCAAAATTATCCCAACGATAACCGCTCAACGCAACGTAAACGGTTGTTTTATTAAATGCTGACGCTTGAATACGACTGATCCATAAATTTTTTGGTAAACCTGCCGAAATATTTTTCCAAGTCACACCACCGTCGGGTGAAAATTGCACGTTACCATCGTCTGTTCCCAAATATAATACGCCAAACTTCATCGGCGATTCGTGAATAGCAGTAATTGTTCCGTACGGAACATTTCCTTTTATGCCGCCGTTGGTTAAATCAGGACTGATTGCTTCAAAATTCGCACCTTGATTGAGTGAGCGGTATAATTTATTCGCACCAAAATACAACACATCTTGATTATGTTTTGAAAGTAAAATCGGTGATTGCCAATTAAAGCGCAAAGGTTTTTCACCCAAAACGTGTTTAGGTGTGATATATTTTGGGCGACCTTCCGTGTTTGTTTTTCCACGATAATATTGCCCAAACTGATAACCTGTATAGAAAGTTGTGTTATCGCGCGTATCAACTTGCACCTGCATTCCGTCGCCACCCATAATTGTACGGAAAGAATTATGTCCCGTTTCTTGCCAAGACGTACTTAAATCGCTTTGCGAAGAACCAAACCACACACCGTTATCTTGTAAACCACCATAAACATTGTATGGTTCTTTGTTATCGGTTGCGATATGATAAAACTGACCGACAGCGGGCGTGTTGCATTTATACCAATCCGCGCCATCATTGTAAGAAATATTTAATCCACCATCGTTACCGTACATGATATGTCCCGATTTATTCGGATCAATCCAAACCACATGACCATCCCAATGCACATTATCTTTAGTAATATTTTTCCACGTTTTGCCGCTGTCATCCGATTTAATCAATCGCGTACCGATGAGATAAATTTTTTCCGGATGATTCGGATCCACTTGAAGCGTTGCAAAATAATAACCGTAAGTGAAAAATAAATCTTTTAAATCCGTTGTGTGTGTGCGCTGAAAACTCGCGCCTTCATCATTACTTGCATATACTTCCGCTTGCACAATCGCTTGATTAGAAAAACCATCGTCGCCATTATCAACAAAATCGTAAAGCGTTGAAACGGTTATGCTATCTGTTTTAAGTTTTTCAAAAATTTCATCTGCCGAGTTTGTAAATCCGTTTTTCTTTAAAAAATTCGAGACTTCTTTTTTGTCGAGTTTCAAAAATTCCTCTTTAGTGAGTGTTTTGAGTTTTTCTTTTGTAATTTTTTCTTTGGACGCATTCAATACCTCCTTACTTATTGGTTTTTCTGTTTGATTGTCTAAAGTGGAATACAGCACAGTTTTACCGCTCGGTAAATACGCCAAAGCCAAACCAATTCTGCCAATTGTTGCACCTTGTGGGAATCCAGATTTTTCTGTTGTTGCTAAATTCCAAGTCTCGCCCCCATCAATAGATTTATAAATGCCTGACGATTTGCCATTTCCTTCAAACATCCATGCGCGACGCTGCCGCGCCCACATAGCAGCATACAATACTTTCGGATTATTTTTATCGCACACCAAATCTACGGCACCCGTATTTTCATCCACGAAAAGCGTTTGCTTCCACGTTTTGCCACCATCAGAAGTTTTAAAAACGCCACGCTCTTTATTCGGTGAGTACAAATGTCCGAGTGCTGCCACCCAAACAGTATTGGTATCGGTGGGGTGCAAAACAACTCTGCCAATGTGCTGCGTTTCAGCCAAACCCATATTTTGCCAATGCGCACCATTATCCGAACTTTTATAAATGCCATTACCTGCATAACTCGAACGACTCGAATTTACTTCACCTGAACCCAGCCAAATAGTTTTAGTGGTGTAGTTTACAGCAATATCACCTGTAGAAATAACCGATTCATTATCGAAAATCGGCGTAAAATTCGCGCCATTCGATTTTGTTTCAAACAATCCGCCACTCGCATACGCCACATAAAAATGACTGGCATCGTTCGGATCAACATCTACATCAACCACACGACCACCTTGAACCGTCGGTCCGATGCTGCGAAAAGGAATATCGCTGAACAAAGATTTTTCTTTGAGTTGTTTGCGTTGCGCAAAACTTTTATCGCGTGCATCTGCGCTTGTCGGCTCAACCGGATTAACGAGTATTGATTGAGCTAATACACTATTCGTAAATATGGCAATGAGAATTAGTTGAAGAAGTTTTTTCATTACAATTTGGACATTTTAAATTGAAAGGTAAAAATAGGAAAAATATTGGTTTTTTAAGTAGAATATGGAGAATTTAAAATTTTTGGAATTTATGGTCTCACCGTAAAGACGCCATGCTTTGCGACTTTTTTTTATTAAATGGAATGCGGGCTAGTAATTTAACTGATAAGACGCAGATTTAATTCATTATATCCAAATAGAAACAAGGCAGCAAGTACTAAGTTTTCCATAAGAAATAATTGAGTTGGGAGAAAAATTTTTTTCGCAAAAAAAAATCTTAGAAAATTTTGGGAAATAATACTACTTCTGTTCTATCAGTATTATTATTTTACTGCAAAAATTTAACACGATTTTGCTATCACTTTTTGCCAATTGTTTATTAATTTTGCTTTACAAATCATTTTCTAAAAATAATAATGTGGGAGCCAATTTAATTATTTACGCTATTCCGGCTTTTGTTTTTTTTGTGACGGCAGAAATCCTTTTGAATGCTTACGAAAAAAAAGATTGGTACAACACCAAGGATACATTCACGAGTTTAGCACTCGGCATTGGCAATGTTATTACAGGTATTGTTGGAAAAATAATTGTTTTTGGTGCGCTCAGTTTCATGTTTCAATTCAAATTATTCAGTTTCAACAATTCAGGATTTATTTTTTGGGTAGCGTTGATTCTTGCTGACGATTTTTCATATTATTGGTTTCACCGAGAAAGTCATCACATCCGTTTTTTTTGGGCGAGTCATTATGTGCATCATTCGAGTGAAAAATATAATTTAAGTGCAGCACTGCGCCAAACTTGGACGGGAAATTTTTCGGGTGCATTTATTTTTTGGATATGGATGCCGCTCGTTGGTTTTAATCCGATGATGGTTATGATGATGCAAAGCATTAGTTTGTTGTATCAGTTCTGGATTCACACCGAAGCAATTAATAAAATGCCGCGTTGGTACGAATTTATTTTTAACACACCGAGTCACCATCGTGTGCATCATGGCTCGGATTTAAAATATTTGGATAAAAATCACGCGGGTATTTTAATTATTTGGGATAGAATGTTTGGTACTTTTCAGACCGAATTAGAGCGACCAAAGTATGGATTAACCAAAAACGTCAATACAAATAATCCGTTTAAAGTGGCTTTTGGTGAATGGCGCGAAATTATAAGCGATGCTTCTAAAACAAAAAACGCCAAAACTATTTTTAATTATATTTTTGGTGCGCCTGGTTGGAGTCACGATAAATCGAAATTAACTACGAGTGAAATGCGCGCTCAAACGCAACAGAATTGAGTGTAAACCAAATTTCAACAAATATTATTTTTCAAAAATTAATAATCAGACAATAAATTTCTGAATATTTAGATTATTTTTGTGGCTTAATTATACACTACTAAATTAGAACCATGACGGAAGATGTAAATAGAATTTGGTTGAAAAATTATCCGCCAACGCAACCTGCTACAATAGATGTGAATGTATATCCCAATTTACTGGCTGCGGTTGAAGAGGCTTTCGTAAAATATAAGAACTTACCGGCTTTTATCTGTTTCGATAAAAAATTGACATACGAGCAAGTGGATGTAATGAGTCGCAACTTAGCGGCTTATTTTCAGTCTATTGGTTTGGTAAAAGGAGATCGGATCGTGTTGATGATGCCTAATATATTGCAATATCCGATTGCACTTTACGCTGCATTGCGTGCGGGATTGGTTATCGTAAACACAAATCCGCTTTACACGCAGCGCGAAATGATTCATCAGTTCAATGATTCGGAAGCTAAAGCGATTATTATTCTCGAAAACTTTGCGCATAATTTAGAAGTTATTTTAAATAAAACCTCGATAGAAAAAATTATTGTTGCCAATATGGGTGAATTGGTCGGCGGATTAAAAGGTATGCTGATTAACTACGTAGTTCGGAAAAGAAAAAAATTAGTGCCTGAGTTTCATCTCAATAATACTGTTTCATTTAAAAAAGCCTTGCAGATTGGCGCAACTAAGAACTATACAAAAGTTTCTACGACGCAAGAAGATACCATTATGTTGCAATACACGGGTGGAACGACGGGTGTTGCAAAAGGTGCGATGCTAACGAATAAAAATTTGATTGCCAATATGCTTCAAATGGGTGCCAATATGAGTGCCGTTATAAATCCGAACGGTGGAGATAGAAATTTTTGCTGTTTGCCACTCTATCATATTTACGGATTTACGGTCAATGCGCTCGGTTTGTTCTCCATGGGTGCTTGCAATATTTTAGTGCCGAATCCACGCGATATGGCATCGGTTATAAAAGATTATAAAAAATATCGCCCAACAATTTTCCCTGGTATCAATACTTTGCTGAACGGTATATTAAACAATCCCGATTTTAAAAATTTAGATCACTCACAACTTAAAGGCACTTCGGCAGGCGGAATGGCGTTGCAACGCGCCGTGGCGGATAGATGGAAAGAAGTAACGGGCATTGAAGTAGCAGAAGGTTGGGGAATGACGGAAACTTCACCCGTGGCATCGTTCAATGTGATGAATGGAAAAATTAAACAAGGGACTATTGGTATGCCTGTTTCATCAACGGATATGCGCATAGTAGATGATAACTTGAATCCGTTACCCATTGGTGAGCGCGGCGAAATTCAAGTGCGCGGTCCGCAAGTAATGAAAGGCTATTACAAAAGACCCGAAGCAACCGCCGAAACAATTAAAGATGGTTGGCTCTGCACAGGTGATATTGGCATCATGGATGATGAAGGATATTTTAAAATTGTGGACAGAAAAAAAGATATGATTTTAGTTTCTGGGTTCAATGTCTATCCGAACGAAATTGAAGACGTATTGGCTTTGCATCCGAAAATTTTAGAAGTGGCTTGTGTGGGTGTTAAAGATGAACGTGCGGGCGAAGTACCGAAAGTTTTTGTCGTCAAACGCGATGCGTCGCTGACAGAAGCAGAAGTGGTAGCGTATGCGCGCGAAAATTTAACAGGTTATAAGGTGCCTAAGTATGTTGTGTTTAAAACAGATTTACCAAAAACTAACGTCGGAAAAATATTGAGACGCGAGTTAAGAGAATAGCCTTTGTTGCTCGTCTCAAATTGTTGAGAAATAAATTTCTATTGACTGACGACGAACAATGTACAATATACAACGAACAACAAACAATGAACAACAAACAATGAATAAATTATGACAACAAAAATAAAATACGAAGGCAATTTGCGCACAATAGCGGTGCATATGCAAAGCAAAACGGAAATCATTACTGATGCGCCAACAGATAACCAAGGTAAAGGCGAAGCGTTTTCACCAACAGATTTATTGGCGAGTGCACTCGGCTCTTGCATTGTTACAACAATGGCGATTTACGCTAAAAATCATGGATTTGATTTAGGTAATTGTTCGTGCGATGTAACAAAAATTATGACACCTGCACCGCGTCGCGTAGGTGAAGTAATTGTCAATCTTTTTTTAGAAGATAATTTTACTGAAAAGCAACGTGCGGGATTGGAACACGCCGCGCACGCTTGTCCGGTTGCGCGCAGTTTGCATCCCGATTTAATTCAAAAAATTACTTTTAATTATCAGTTATTAGCTTTGACGTATGAGCTTTGACATTCGCTAACGATTTTTAGTTAAAAGTTTAAAGCTGACCCTACTCTATGAAATGGACTTTAAAAGCAATAGTGCAAAAAACAATTTCTTATCTCCCTTTTAGTGAAAAAATTAATTACTTATTTCAAAAAAATGTCACTAAAGGAGTCAATTTAACAGATGCTTATTTTATTCAAAGATTAATTCTTGCTAAAGATCATTTCAATGCTTATTTAAATTTTAGCCAGAACCCTATTCCTCAAACTTGTTTAGAGCTTGGAACAGGTTGGTATCCGATTGTGCCTATTTGTTTTTTTTTGGCAGGTTCAGAAAAAATCTATTCTGTTGATATAACTTTTTTAACCTCGAAAGAAAGAATTAGAGCGACCGTCGATATGTTTATAAAAGCGCAGAAGGCGAACGAATTAGAAAAGTATATTCCCATTAATAAACTCAGATTTGAAAAACTTGTTGACATTTCAAAAAATTATGACAAACTTTCACTCGAAAATATTTTAGAGCAACTCCATTTAGTTTATCTCATTGAAGACGCTCGAAAACTATCTTTGCTTGATAATTCGATTGATTTAGTCAATTCCAATAACACTTTCGAGCATATTTATCCCCAAATTTTAATTCCAATTTTGAAAGAATTTAAACGCGTAGTCAGTAAATCACAGGGCGTCCAATCGCATTTTATTGATATGTCCGATCATTTTGCGCATTTTGATACTTCTATTAATATTTATAATTTTCTAAAATTTTCAGAATCGCAATGGAAATTAATCGACAATTCGATTCAACCTCAAAATAGAATGCGGATAGATGATTACAAAAAAATTTACGCCGATTTAAGTATTCCAATTGATTCTGAAAACTTTAGAGAAGGACGTTTAGAAGAGTTGAAGACTATTAACCTTTCCGAACCTTTTAAGTCAAAGCCAATGGGAGTTAATGCCATTAGCCATTGCCATTTTATATCGCGTTCTTCTTTTTCCAATAGCGTTGCAAACCAGCCAGCGACATAAACGATGGATTTGCAGCTTCATATTTTTTTATGGTTTCTTCAGAGGCACCAAATCGTTTGTATTCATTGTGTATGAAATGAATAAATTTTTCTAAAAGGACTTCATTGGATTCTTCTTTTTCGGAAATTTTATGGATGTAATTTGCCCAATTTTGTAATCGCTTAGCGAGACGCGAAAAATGCGGCGTGATGCGCGTAATAGCACCAAAATGTGCTAAGTAAATAGTTTTAGGTTTTAAAGATTTTAGTAAATTAATACTCTCAATCCATTGCTCAACATTTATATCGGGCGGTGGACACGGCGGAACAACGATCCCATTTCTAATTTTTACACCAGCAACATCGCCACAAAAAATAGAATCATTTAATTGCCAAGCAATATGATGTTGCGCATGACCCGGCGTGTGCCAAGCCGTTAATTCTGTATCTGACCAATTTATTTTTTCACCGTGCGCTACGCTAGTAATTTTTTCTGTTTCGATAGCGTTCATTTCTCCCCATAAAACATCCATCGCGTCACCATAAATTTGTTTGGCTGAATTATACAATCGCGAAGGATCTATTAAATGCTTTACACCGAGTGGGTGTACGTAAATTTTTGAACCGTGCTTCGCGAAATACCATGCTGCACCCGCGTGATCTAAATGAATATGCGTTATAAAAACTGCTGAAATATCTTTAGCAGTAATGCCATTTTCTTCTAAAACTTTTTCAATGGCTTTAATCGTCGAAAACGGTCCCGTTTCTACTAAGGCATACTGCTCCTTATTTTTAATTAAAAATGCTGCAATAGATTCCGACTGGTTCAGAAAATTTAAATCAATGGTTTGAACAGTTGTTTTTGATGCCATTTGCAATGCCTTTTAAAAATAGCAAAATTAAAAAATTACCGTTTAAAATAGTTAATTAAATAAAAAAGGTTTGCAAATTAAATTGCAAACCTCTTTGTTCAAAAAACAATTCCTCAAATAAGGCAATCTGACCCAAGTCCTATTTTTTAAATTTAGACTTTGCACTTTCCAACTTAAAGCCACTTAAAAATTTATTTCGATTCAGGTCTCAAAACAGCCGTCATCGTATTTTTTTTATTAAAAATAAGATTACTTGTAGTTTTTAAATCGTTCGGCGTTAAAGCCTGAACATATTTTTCGTAGTTTAAAAAACGATCCGGGTCAGCTCCTTCAATATCAAAAGATTCTAGTTTTTGTAACCAATATCTGTTTTCTTTCATCGAAGTTTTCATCTGCTCCAGCCATTGTTGTTTCACTTTATTTAAATTTTCAACGCTTGGTCCGTTGGTTTTAATGTTTTCTACTTCGGCGTTAAATGCTTGTAGCAAAGTATCAACTTTAACCGGCCCGCAAGGCAGCATAGCAAAGCATGAATAATTATTATACGGATATTGCGAAACTCCAACCGAAATTCTACCGCCGTAAATACCTTGAATTTTTTCGCGTAACTCTTCTATAATTTTAATATTCAGCACTTCGGCAATAGCGCTTGCTTTTAAATTTAAATCTTCCGAATAATTTGTTTCACCATTGTACTGCACAATTATCATGGCTTTTTCATCTTTACCTTTATTTACATTCAGCAAAGTGTTATCGCCTGAAGGTCGAACGCCGTTATCTTTATATTTAAAAACTGTTTTCGATACGGGTAAACTACCAACATATTTTTCAAGCAATTGCGTAAAATCATCGGGTATAGAGCCGACAAACGTGAAGTGCATACCTGACATATCTCTGAAATGTGCAGCATAAATTTCCATCACCCGATTCAAATTAACTTTGTCGTAGTATTCAGATTTAGGAATTGAAACGGGTGCTAACGGATTATTTTTGTACGACGTGTTGAGCATAGTATCAATAAAATACGTTTGCGGATTCGACATCATAAACGTTGTCTGCGATTTCGATTTCTGAATAAAACTTCTAAACAATGCGCTATCAACGCGTGGTTGATATACGTGTAAATTTAAAAGTTGCAAGAGTGATTCAAAATCTTTAACGCTCGAATTTCCAGAATAACCCTCTGTGGCTTGACCAAATGATGGTCTAATACTAACCGTTTTTCCGGTCAATGCTTTTTTTAAATCGGTTGGACTAAATTCACCAACACCCATTGAGCTGATAATTTGGGTTAAAAAAGCGGCATTGTATTTATCATCTATTCCGTAATTGTTCGTACCGCCAAATCGGCGCGCACTCATCAGTATTTCATCGTTTTTAAAATCTGTTTTTTTGACAGTTACTTTTATGCCATTGCTGAGTGAATAAGTCGTGGTTTGTAATTTAGAATCGGTTGCCGTAGAAACTATTTTACCCGACTTTAATTCTTTTTTGAAAAGCGTCGTTGAAACAACTTTTTCTTCATACGCTTTAATATCTGTTTTTGTAACAGTGCTGTTTATGGTGTTTAATAATTCAAAATTATTGGGTAATTTTTCTTTATTTTTTTCAGGTCCAGTGATGTACGCAACGTAATTCAGTTTACTTTTCAGAGGATTAGCAATTGCGTTGATGTCTTCAAGCGTAATAGTCGGCAACAAATCTTTATGATATTGGTATTCTGTTTCGATGCCTGGCATAGCTTCATTACTCAAAAAATTACGAATGTATTCACCAACATACGAATCAGATTCGGTTTTATCTTTTTCTTTCGATGCTCTTTCAAACGATGTTAAAATATTTGTTTTAGCTCTATCAAGTTCGGTTTGCGTGAAACCGAAACGTTTAACTTTTTCAATTTCTTCAATAACAGACGTTAAAGATTTTGATGCGTCGCCCGTAACGGTTACGGAACGCGCTTGAAACGCTTCATAATTTCTGATTTGCGAACCAAAATACGCTTGTGCACCTAAGAATGGCGGATTTTCTTTTTGCGTGAGTTCTTGCAACCTTTGATTTATAATGGTAGTGAAAATATTTTTTGTGATGTCATTTTTATATTCGGTAAGCGTTGTTGCTTGTTCTTTTTTCGATGCACTGTATGCCAATGTTGCGCCGTAATTTGTCGCTTCCGGATCGGTTAAAATTAAAGCTGAGTTACTACTATACGCATCAATACCAAACTTTTTTCGGGGTCTTTCATTTTCAGGATTAGTTAATGCTGCAAAATGCGCTTCAATCAGGGCTTGCGCAGCAGGAACTTCAATATCTCCGACAACAATTACCGCCATTAAATCAGGGCGATACCAATCTTTATAGAATCGGCGAATACTCTCGTACTTAAAATTTGAAATGATACTATCTAACCCAATCGGTTGACGTTTTGCGTATTGACTGCCTGCTAAAATAACAGGCGTAATTTTTTTATTAAATCTATCGAATGCGCCTTTGCGTGTACGACTTTCCTCCAAAATAATTCCGCGCTCGCCGTCAATGTCACTATCTAAATACGTTACGTTGTGCGCCCAATCTTCTAAAATTTGAAATCCTTTTTCAATGTTTGTTGGTTTATCCGTCGGAATCGGCAAAATGTAAACTGTTTCGTCGTAGCTCGTGTAAGCGTTTAAATCGTTTCCAAAACTTACGCCAATACTTTGCAAAAATGAAACAAGCTCATTTTTTTTGAAATTTTTTGTACCATTAAAAGCCATGTGTTCGCACATGTGCGCTAAACCTTGTTGGTCATCGTCTTCCAAAATAGAACCCGCGTTAACAACTAAACGTAATTCAACTTTTTGTTCTGGTTTTTTGTTTTTACGGATGTAATACGTTAATCCGTTTTTTAATTTACCGATTGTAACGTTCGGATCCATCGGAATTTTTGTACTTTGCGCTAATAATTGAAAACTAAAAAATAAAACGAGGAGTAATAAGGCGTTTTTTTTCATGTCTGAAAGTTTTTTAGAAAAGTTAAAGTTGAATAAAATTTATTGAAAACTAACAGTTCGTAAACGCTAATTGTTAAGAAATTATTAATCTAAGTTCACATTTATTTTTTCATAACTGATTTTTTCATTTTTTTAAGAATTAGTCAAAAAATTGTGATGTTTGCAGATCTTTATAATAGACTTTATTATTGAAACGATACACAAAATATTATTGAATTTAAACACAACTTTTTAATGAACACAGCAAAATATACTGCCTTTTTTATTGGCTTTTTATTTTTTTTCTCCGCTTGCGAAAAAAATCTTTACTCCGCAGCCAATAAAAGTTACAAAAAACAAACGGATCAATACGCCGAAATTTTGAAAGCCCGACCATTGATTGATTCGCTGGGTATTGTTGAAAATAAAAATTGGGTAGGAACAACCAATTTTAATATGCGCAAACCTAATTTTGTTATCATTCATCACACGGCGCAAGATAGCTGTAGCCAAACGTTAAAAACATTTACACTCACCCGGACACAAGTGAGTGCGCATTACGTAATTTGTAAAGACGGCATTATTTACCACATGCTTAACGATTATTTGCGCGCTTGGCATGCTGGCGCAGCGCGTTGGGGAAATGTAACTGATGTAAATTCGTGTAGTATCGGTATCGAATTGGATAATAATGGTGTAGATACTTTTTCAAATTCTCAAATGCAATCGTTGGAAAAGTTATTAAAAGCGTTGAAAGAAAAGTACAATATACCGCAGCATAATTTTATTGGTCATGAAGATATTGCACCGACGCGCAAAAACGATCCGAACATCAATTTTAATTGGAAATATTTTTCGACAAAAGGTTTTGGCACTTGGTATGGCGATACGACTTTAATTACTATGCCAACCGATTTTAACGCCGTTACCGCGCTCCGAGTTATTGGTTATGAAATGCGTGATACGATTTCTGTTATTCAAACTTTTAAACGCAAATATTTGAAGCGCGAAGAACGCACTCCTTTTTCGGAAGCAGATAATAAAATTGTGTATTCTGTAATGATGAATTCATTAAAATGAAGAAGTTATTTAGACTCTGATAAAATCTGCGTTTTATTTTCTCAATATCTTTATTTATCTAAATAGTTACAAAAAATTTTACTTTTTATACAACCCAACGCTTTCGATATATGCAATCACTGCATCGGGTACTAAGTAGCGAATAGATTTTTTATCCAGAATACAATGGCGAATGTAAGATGCAGAAATTTCAAGTAGTGGTGCTTGAGCAACAATTACTTTTTTAAATTCATTTACATTAAATGTATCTGGAATTAATTTTTCGGGTCGTTCAAAAACGTAAATAGGGTAGTGGTCGGTAATTTGTTTGTAGTTTTTCCAACTCTGAATGGTCAGTAAATTATCGCTTCCCATAATGAGTGAAAATTTTTTGGTAGGATATTTTTCGCTCAGAACGGTGAGTGTATCTATTGTATAAGATGGTTGAGATAATTTAAATTCAGCATCGCTGGCGCGTAGTTTGGAGTTATCTTCTGTAGCAGTGCGTACCATATTCAAACGATGCCTTTCTGACGCGAGCGTTTTTTTATCTTTTAAAGGATTATGCGGACTAATAACAAACCACACTTCATCTAAATCGGTGTTTTCAATAAAATGATTGGCAATAATTAAATGCCCGACATGAATGGGATTGAATGATCCGAAAAATAAACCTATTTGCGACAATTATAATGGATTTGTATTTGAAAGCGTTTTGCGTGCGGCAGTTGAAGTGTCGTTATCGTCAACACTCGTTAAATACCATTGGTTGTTTTCATTTACTAAAGAATATTTAAACGATTGCTTTACTTTATCATTAATGAGGTTGCAAGTACAGTGTGCAAAATCACCGCTTTTTTGGCACTCAATATTTAAAATTTTGAGCTGTGAGACTGCAATTTTTTCTTCCGCATTCGATTTTGCAACAGAGTTGACCAATTCTAAAACTTCCCCTTTGCTTATTTTTCTCGGAATCTCGAACTCATTGTTATTTACACTTTCTTCCCAAACCTTAATGGCTGCTTCAGGTGTTTTGGGTAATTTCAAATTCGATGTTTGTTCTGTAGTCTGCGTTGATTTTTTATCATTGCAAGCACTAATTAATAAAAAACCGAAAAGTAGAAGTGTGTAATATTTTAAAAGCATCGTCGTTGATTTTATAGCGAATTCTCAAGTAAAGTTTGGGGCGTTGAATTGTAAGTTTCAATTCAAAAATAAAAGATTAAAGTTCGTTGTTAATTAAAATACTTGCACCAATAGCACAATTAAAACAGCATTTAACGTCGCAAAAATTCTTTTTTAAGTGAATTAACGCGTGGCTTTCAGCAGCGTTTTCTGCCGAAAAGCCTAAATTTTTCCAAATATCAGTAATGCTGTTTTTTTCAGGTTTCATTGACTGAAACAATTCTAAAGACATTGTTTTCAACGAATCGTCACCTAAGATATTGCTGTAAAAAAACAAAAATGGTAAAACGGCATTCGTAGTTATTACGTCAATTGTTGTTTTACCAAGCTTTTTTTCTTCAAAAACAGTTTCAAAATCGGGTGTATTGTGGTTGTGCCAATAATTATTGGCATGAGCTTCAAAAATGGTTTCTAATTGTTTGGTATTTGTAACGGCTAAAATTTTTGAAAAAATATTTTCATTTTTGGAAAGTACATACGCCAATTGCGAAAGTCGAGTGCAAATAGTTGCAGCATTTCGAATACTTTTAGTTATCCAAATATTTTTTGGGAGCGGTTCGAGTGTAAGTTTTTGTTTTTGGTAGGCATATTCTTTTTGAAGTTCCATAGCGTATGAGTCTTTTAAATTATCTTCTAAAAATCCAGCTTGACCTATAAGGATAGCTTCAATTGCTTTGGGATTATTTTTTAAACGTTTTAAATGTTGAAAGGGGATAGATTCAAAAAGTGTAACAATCGCATTATGATTCGGTGGTGAAACTATATATCTGAAAATGAGTTGCCACAAAATTTCGTCGTATTTATTCGTGTTTAGTCTAGCTGCTTCAATCATTCTATCCGATTGCGCTTCGAGACGCATCGTAAATACGCGTTCAAGCCAATTTTTTTTTATGATGTCTCGAACATCTTTAAAATGTGCTGCGCAAGCAATCGGATTTTCGGATTCAGTTATGTTTTTATAACGGATGAGTGATTCAGTATAAATTTTATTTTTAAGTTCTAAACAAGGCAGTGGTGTATTATAATCAGGAGCGAAAATATCTGTATCGTTTTCAAAAACAACATGGAGGATTACATTTTTATAATTTGGATCGGCAGCGTGTGCGTGTTTGTTCCAATCGGAAGATTTGATATGAATTTCAACACTGCCAAACCATTTTACGCCTTCAATTTCGATACAGGCTTCTAAAAAATCGGGTCCGTTATAATTATTGTGTTTTCCAATTTGAAGAATTACTAATTTTTCGCCATGGGTAGTTGTTAAATAGTTTTTGTCAAACCGTTGAGTTTGCCAAATTAAATGTAAAAAGTTTTCGTTCATTATGTCTGTTTTCTCAAAATTTTATCTCACACACAATTTTACTCAGCAACTACAACTTTAGTAATTTTTCCGTTTCCGTTTCCGAGTTCTACAAAATAAGTTCCTGCAGGCAATGTAGTCTTAATTTCTACGCGTTTATCATTCATATTAATATTTTGCGTCGAAATGCGTTTTCCATCTACATCTAAAATAGAAATAGTTTCAAAACCGCCATTGGGTATTTCAATAATGAGTAATTCTTTAAACGGATTCGGGAAAATTTTTATGTTATCGTCAACAATATTATTAGTTGGTGTAGTTGTTAATTTTCCTTTTAAGATGATGGATGTAATTGAAAGTGGTGGCAAACTTATAGTTGCGGTATTATTTACAAAACTCAGCATACTTTTTTGAAGCGCATTTTGAGAATGCGAAAAAAAAGTTTCGTTTGTAGGTAAAGTGGCAAGTCGGAATGCGTCGGAAGTTGTGTTTTGAACTGTGAAATTAGTTAAATTAACCGTCGTATTTTTAGTATCAGTAGTTGAACGATTGACTAAAACAATTGTCATCGAATCTTTGGTAGCATTGAGTGTCGGATAAGCAGAAACATTTGTTTCATCCGTTGAGATACCTTGAACAGATTGCGTTTTGTTATAGCGAGAAAAAAGATGCAGCGTTTCCCACATCCCTGTTTTCCAACTCCATGGCGTAAAAATTTCGACCTCGTTTTTCATAAATTCGCCCAACATGGAAGCATACCAAACAGCTACAACTGAAGGCGTATTATTATTAACATCCATTTCGGTTACGCCAACTTTAATGCCGTTGTTTGTTCCAAAATATTGCGTCAACCAATCGTTCACCCGACCGAAAATATATTCTTTGTTCTGCGAATTATCGTAATTTCCAGAAACGTTTTTAACGCCATTCGCATTCGGATACACATAGCTTCTGTTAAAAAAAATATTGTGCAATTGAACAACTTGTTCGGGTGCGCTTTCTGAAGGATAGAAGTGAATATCTAAAACATCTAAAAGTTTTATACCAGTCGCTTTTTGTTCTTCAGCGCAACGTTTAATAAAAAATTCGAGCCAAGCGTAATTTTTTCCATCAGTTCCTGTAATTTTATTCATCCAATTATACCATTGGTATTCATTGGCAGTGACGGGTCCGACAAGTTTTATGTCTGGAAACTTCGCACGCGCTTTTTTTGCAACAGCAAAATACGATTGCATAAAAGTTTCGGCGGGATAACTCGCTGAAATAATATCATCGTGTGTGCCGTTCCAAATTTCGACTTCGTTATCCATGTTCCAATATGTAACGCGCTGTTTCGGAACTTTTAAATTATTGAACCAATAATCTAAAATTCCTGTGGTTGAATCGGCTGTCCAATTTTGTAAATATAAATTCGGATTACCTTCAACAGCAGCTTTATTTCCACCGGATGTATTTGGAACACCGCCGCCTGCCAAATTTTGATTCACGCCTTGCCAATAAGTTGATTTATTGTAAGCGTAATCATTAAAATTATTATTAGTGTTACTTGCAGCTTTACCAATAAGTTGAAACGACCACATACCATTAATACTGGATGGTAAACTATCAATTAAAGTTTTTACAGCCAAATCCCAACTCTCAGAATAAACATTATTATACCAATCTGGATGACTTGATAAACGATTGCGCCAATTATATTTTGTAGCATTATTACCGCCACCTTCCCTCAAAAATTGTACGCCCGATTCGCGCAAACGCACATAATCAGAGGCGTTAAGTGCTTGAGGATTATCCTTCGGTAAAGAATTATTCCGTCCAAAGATTGCGGGTGAAATATTTTTTACAGATTTGGTTGGATCAATACTGACGTTGACTTGACCAATAGAAGTGTACAAATTAAAAAGCAAACTGTAAAATATAAAATTTCGCATTCGAGTCATAGATTAAAAAAGTTATGATGGCATTGTTGTTTTCAAAGAAAATTGAAAACAAAATTAAGGAAATTTAAATAAATTTACCATTAAGATTTTAAAAATTTTCAGTTTCAGTCCAATAAAATAAATTCTTGACATTCTTATCTTATAAAAAACTGACAGAATTATCGTTGAATTTAAAATTAAGTACTATCATTGTCTCATAATGAGAAAATGAGGTATAACGTTTGAGCGAAGGCTCTTTACCATAATACCAACTATTTATTATTAACCAATTTTACTAAAAATTCTACGTATCGTGCTTAATAAAAACTTAGTATCAAAGGTTTGCTTGCACATAAGCTGCGTTCTTCTGTTTGTATATTCGGTAGAAGCTCAAAAAGTTCCACTGTATAAAAATTCTAAATTAACTACTGATGTACGAGTACAAGATTTACTCAACCGAATGACGCTTGAAGAAAAAGTAGCACAGATGTGGTGTCATTGGGAAAGTCAGGCGAAGGTTAAAATACTCAATGCTCAAGGCGAATTAGACGAGGCGCAATTAGCAAAACGCGCGCCAAATGGTTTAGGACAAGTGGCTCGACCAAGTGAAGGCGGTGGTAACGGCGCATTGGGTAAAGGGTTTAATGCTTTTGAAACGGCGACTTTCGCAAATAAAATTCAAAAGTATTTTGTAGAAAAAACACGCTTAGGTATTCCTGTGATGTTTCATGAGGAATCGCTGCATGGCAATCAAGCGCGCGATGCAACAGCTTTTCCAACACATTTAGCACTCGGTAGCACTTGGAATGAAGCACTTTTAGCAGAAGTTTACACACATATTGCGGAAGAAGTTCGGTTGCGTGGCGGACATCAAGTTTTAGCACCTGTTGTTGATTTAGGACGCGATCCGCGTTGGGGACGCACAGAAGAAACTTTAGGTGAAGACCCTTACCATGTAAGTAGAATGGCAGTTGCTGAAATAAAAGCGTATCAGGGCGGTTCGGGCGTAGAAAATATCTCTGCTCGACACGTAATTTCAACATTAAAACATTTTGGCGTGCACGGCGCATCAGAGGGTGGATTAAATATTGCGCCCAGTTTTGTAGATGAGCGAACATTGCGAGAAGTGTACTTTCCATCGTTTCAAGCCTGTGTTAATGTCGGTGCTAAAAGCCTGATGCCCTGTTATAACGAATTGAGTGGCATTCCGGCACACTCAAATAAGTGGTTATTAACCGATTTGTTGCGCAAAGAATGGGGATTTAAAGGAACGATTGTTTCTGATTATTTTGCTATCGCTAACTTGATGGACGATCATCAAATAGCAAGTAATGATGAAGACGCGGCAAAATGGGCAGTTGAAGCAGGAGTTGATGTAGAGACGCCAAACATGGATAAGTATAATTCTGTTGTAGATTTAGTTAAATCAGGAAAAATTTCAATGACTTCCATTGATGAAATAGTTTCGTACGTTCTCGCCGCTAAATTTCAATTAGGATTATTTGAAAATCCATACACCGATGCAGAGGAAGCTAAACGCATAGTGGGTTGTACTGAAAATAGAAAATTAGCGCTCAGAGCAGCCCAAGAATCAATGGTTTTATTGAAAAATACTAATAATATTTTACCGCTTAAAGTTGGGAAGTATAAAAAAATCGCGATTGTTGGACCAAATGCTGATCGCTGCATTTTAGGAGGCTATGCAGACGTGCCTAAACAAACAATTTCACCGTTAAAAGCTTTAAGAGAGAGACTTAAAGACAAATCTGAGATTATTTACGTAGAGGGCGTACATTTAACGGACGAGGGTAATTGGTTTTCTGAAAATGCTGCAACCAAAGTAACAGATCCTGAAGTAAACAGAAAAAGTATTAAGTCTGCGGTAGAAGCTGTTAAAGATGCCGATATTATTTTGTATTTCGGTGGTGCTAACGAAGTGATTTACCGAGAGGGCTGGAGTTCAACGCATTCAGGTGATAGACCAGATATTGATTTATACGGCGAACAAAACGAATTAATTTTAGAATTGAAAAAACTTAATAAACCGATGGTGGGTTTTGTTTTTTCTGGACCACCACTGGCGTGCAAAACTTTAGATGATAACACGGATGCGCTCGTACAATGTTGGTTTTTGGGACAAGAAACTGGTGATGCTGTAGCTGATTTAATTCTTGGGAATATTAATCCATCTGGAAAATTGCCCTTAACAATTCCGCGATCAGCAGGTCATATTCCAGCTTATTACAGTTATAAACCTTCTGCTAAACGCGGATATAATTTAGCACTAACATCTCCGTTGTATCCGTTTGGTCATGGACTGAGTTATACTACATTTGATTATAGCGATTTGAAAATTTCGAGTCCAACAATAAAAAATGGACAAAATGTAGATGTGACTGTTGCAGTAACAAACTCGGGCTCAATGGAAGGCGCTGAAGTGGTACAGTTGTATATTCGCGATGTGGTAAGCTCCGTTACTCGACCTGTAAAAGAGTTAAAAGATTTTTCTAAAATAAATTTAAAACCTGGCGAGAAAAAGACTGTGACTTTCACTATCACGCCCGATAAATTAAGTTTTTATAACCGCGACATGAAAAAAATTATCGAGCCCGGCGATTTTGAAATTATGGTCGGTACGTCGTCAGTGGTGAATCAAAAAATTAAATTTACAATTAAGCCTTGAGCTTTAAAATGAAATATTTACTGGGTTGCGACATCGGAAGTTCATCGGTTAAAGTTAGTTTATTGGAAGCTGATACGGGTAGGACTGTCGGCTCGGCACAATCGCCTGCGATGGAAATGAAAATGTATGCGCCGCAATTGGGTTGGGCGGAGCAAGATCCTGAAATATGGTGGAATGAACTTTTACAGGCACTCCAGTATTTGCGTGCGCGTGTTTTATTTAACCCGGATGAAATTATTGCAATTGGCATTTCTTACCAAATGCACGGATTGGTTGTAGTGGATAAAAACCAAAAAATATTGCGTCCGTCCATTATTTGGTGTGACAGCCGCTCTGTAGGCATTGGCGAGCACGCGTTTAAAAAACTGGGAAAAAAATATTGTCTCGAAAACTATCTCAATGCGCCCGGTAATTTTACAGCTTCAAAATTGCGTTGGGTGATAGAAAACGAACCGCACTTATGGGAACAAACGGATAAAATGATGTTACCAGGCGATTATATCGCAATGCGTATGACGGGTGAAGCCTGCACAACTGTTTCAGGTTTATCGGAAGGCGTTTTATGGGATTTTAAAAATAAAAAAATAGCTTCGCGCCTCGAGAAATATTATGGATTTAAGGACGCTGTTATTTCTAAAATAGTTCCTACTTTTGGTGAACAAGGTTATTTGACACAATCTGCAGCCTTGGAACTGGGTATAAAAGCTGGAACGCCCATAACATATCGGGCAGGAGACCAACCGAATAATGCGTTTTCGCTAAATGTTTTAAATGCTGGGGAAGTAGCGGCTACTGCTGGAACGTCGGGCGTCATTTATGGCGTTTCAGAAACGGCGGATTACGATAAACAGGGTCGCGTAAATACGTTTGCGCACGTTAATTATACCAAAGAAAAACCCATATACGGTGTGCTGTTGTGTATTAACGGAACGGGCATTGCCAATGCTTGGTTGAAAAGAAATACGGGCGGTCTTTCGTATGAAACAATGAACACGGAAGCGTCTAAAGTATCGATTGGTAGTGAAGGTATTATAATGTTGCCTTTCGGTAACGGATCGGAGCGCATTTTAAATAATAAACAATTGGGTGGTCAGTGGCATGGTTTAGATTTTAATTGGCATACAAGGTCGCATTTGTTCCGCGCTACGCAGGAGGGCATCGTTTTTTCGCTCAATTACGGTTTGGAAATTATGAAAACAGTGGGAGTAAAAGCAAAAAATATTCGAGCAGGTCATGCCAATATGTTTCTAAGTCCTTTGTTTAGAGAAATTTTTGCGAATACCACGGGCTCAACCATCGAACTTTTTGATACAGATGGTGCAACTGGTGCAGCACGTGGTGCCGGTTTAGGCGTCGGTTATTACAAAAATTTAAACGAGGCATTCGTAGGTTTAAAAAAAATGGCGACCATTGAGCCCCAAAAAAAAATGCAAGAACAATACATCGAAGCGTACCAAAGGTGGTTAGCTGTATTAGAAAAATCAATGTAGTGGTTGGTACGAATAATATTACAGTATCAACATACTGTCAGTGCCAACAACTTTCAATAAACAACTCTATTATGTATTTCAAAGACATTGAAAAAATTAAGTTTGAAGGTCGCGCATCGGATAATGATTTAGCGTTTAAGTGGTACGATAAATCGCGTATCGTGGCTGGTAAAAGCATGGCGGAACATCTGCGTTTTGCTGTGAGTTATTGGCATACATTCTGCGGCGTGGGTAACGATCCGTTTGGTGCGCCGACAAAAGATTTTGCTTGGTCGCACGGAAAAGACGCTATAACACGCGCCAAGAAAAAAATGGATGCCGCCTTCGAGTTTTTTACCAAACTCGATGTTTCCTACTATTGTTTTCACGATCTGGATGTGGTGGATGAAGGTGATTCGATTGCCGAGTACGAATCGAACCTGGCGATAATGGTGGAAGTAGCAAAGCAAAAACAAGCTGATACGGGCATAAAACTTTTATGGGGAACAGCAAATTTATTTTCGCATCCGCGCTACATGAATGGTGCTGCAACAAATCCGGATTTTAATGTTTTAGCACGCGCCAGCGTGCAAATTAAAAATGCGATAGATGCTACGATTGCCTTGGGTGGCGAAGGTTATACTTTTTGGGGAGGTCGTGAAGGGTATTTAAGTTTGTTGAACACGAATATGCCCCGCGAACTCGATCATTTAGCAATGTTTTTAATTAAAGCGCGCGATTATGCGCGCGCGCAGGGTTTTAAGGGGAAGTTTTATATCGAACCAAAACCTTGCGAACCTTCGAAACACCAATACGATTATGATGCCGCCACGTGTATCGGGTTTTTAAAAAATTATGGTTTAGCGGAAGATTTTCAATTGAATATTGAAGTGAATCATGCGACACTCGCCGGACATACGTTTGCGCATGAATTGCAGGTGGCGGCGGATAATAAAATGCTCGGTTCGATGGATGCCAATCGCGGCGATTATCAAAATGGTTGGGATACCGATCAGTTTCCGATGAACATTAATGAACTTGTTGAAGCGATGCTCGTTATTTTACCCGCCGGTGGTTTTTTGACGGGTGGCATAAATTTTGACGCTAAGACACGCCGTAATTCTACGGATTTAAGCGATATTTTTTACGCACATATCGGCGGCATGGATGCTTTTGCACGCGCATTGCTGATAGCCGACAAAATGCTGAATCATTCTAAATACGCAGCATTTAGAAAAAATCGTTACACTTCTTTCGATTCTGGCGCAGGCGCAGATTTTGAAAACGGTAAACTTAGTCTCACCGATCTACGCGCCTTTGCGATCGAAAACGGTGAACCTGTTCCAAAATCAGGCAAACAAGAATGGATAGAGAATATGATTAATGATTTTATTTAGGGATCAGGGATCCCTGAAAATTAATTCTTCACAAACTTAGCCGGCACACTCCATTGATTGTGCGCATGCGTTCTGACAATAAATAATCCTTGTGGAAAATGAGAGACATCGAAATTAATTTTGTTTATTCCTTTTTCAACGGCGCGCGTATCCGTTAAAAGTATTTTACCATTTAAGTCACTGAAATGAAAATCAGCTTTGCCAGTAAATAGACTATTTACCTGAATTGTTAAATCTCCTTCAAAATTAATGGGATTCGGCGATACGTTAGTAATAATAATAGGCACATATTGTTTTTCAATTTGTGCTTGCGTTGCGAGAGCGGACAGCGCAGGCGCAGCAAAAGCAGCAGCAATTGTAATGCCTGCTTCATCTTTTTCAACCGGAATACCGGTTATATTATTATTGGGTGTTGAACCTATATCAGCCGGTGATGCAGCGATGACTTGCGCAAATGCCGTTATTGGAGCAGAATTATTAACATTAAAAAGTGTGAGTGTCATCGTTACAGATTGACCGGCGGCTAAACTCGGCACTGTCCAATTATGAAAATACGCATCGTAAACCGTTCCAGCGGTACTCGTTACGTTTCCGCCATAATTAAAATATTTCGGGAAAGGAAAATCAACTTTAATGCCGCTTGCAGTCGCACCTTTTCGGTTTGTAAGTGTTAAAGTAAAAGTATGCGTTTGATAAATAGCATACGTCGGTGCACTCGTCATGGTAAGTAATAAATCGGTAAGATTGGATGTATTAGACGAAGAAAGTACCGTCACTGCTGCTTCGTCGTTTTCAACGGGTGTCGGTCCGGAATTATTATTGGCAACCGAATTTTTATCGGCTGGGCTGGAAGCTGTAACTTGCGCATAATTTGTGAGCGCATTAACGAAACTTGCCCCAATAGTTCCAGAAATTGTTAATATCGCCGTTGAACCTACCGCCAAATTACCTACCGACCAATTACTGGTTGTGCTCGAATAAGAACCTTGCGCCGTTGAACTTGAAACATAATTAAAATCAGCGGGCAAAATATCTTTTAGGATCACACCGGACGCTGTGGTATCACCCGAATTACTGAGTGATAAGGTAAACGTGAGGGGATCTCCAATTTTTACTAATGGGACAGAACTTAACATACTGAGTTTCAAAGCTGTCAATTTAATAATGGTTCCCGATGGAATTTTGAGTGCCGCTTCATCTTTTTCGTGAACGATGTTGTCCGTGTTATTGCCAGGTGTTGATGAAACGTCGGGTGTAGAGTTTGCTAAAACTTGTGCAAATTGTGAAGTTGTGGCAGAAAGTGTGAATAATGTGAGTTGTAACGTTACTGTTTGATTGGCAGCCACGGTTCCGATTTTCCAGATACCGAGCCATGAGTCGTACGTACCGACAGAAGCAACAGCAGAATTAAATCCAACACCCGACGGAACAACGTATTTAACGGTAACATTTTGTGCTGCTGCGGGTCCGCGATTAGTGAGCGTACAAGTAAATGTTACGTTTTGGTAAACAGGGAGTGCAGCCGAATATTGTGGAGGTGCAGAGAGCGACAAAATAACGTCGCACTGCGTAGCTGCTGTGCTCGAAATTGTTACCGCCGCTTCATCGTTTTCTGTTGGAATATTGGTGGTATTATTGCCGGGTGTAGAATTAGGATCGGTCACAGATGACGTTTGCACCTGCGCAAAATTTACCAAAGTAGAAGTAATAGTATTGACGGAAGTGTTAAGGGTTAACGTGACGACTTGTCCGGAAACTAATGTTCCGACATTCCAGATGCCGGAAACGTTTGAATACGCGCCGAGTGTTGACGAATAGGAAGAATAATTTAAACCAACAGGCAAAATGTCTTTTACGGTAACTGCATTTGTACTCGATGGACCAACATTCGTTAAAGTGAGCGTGTAAGCAACAGTTGTACCGCTGCTTACAGTGGATTTATCAGAAATCATTGTCAATTTTAAATCAGCACTCGGCGCACTCGTTGCGCCGAAAGACACAATCGTCTCATCGTTTTCTGTCGGTATGCCGGTGGTGTTATTAGCCGGCGTAGAATTAGGATCGGGTAGAGAAGATGTCCAGACTTGCGCAAAATCGCTCGTAATTTTAGAAATCGTCGCTCTTCCACCATGGAAAAGCGTGGCACTGGCGCCGGAAGCTAAATTATTTATCGTCCAAAAATTATTCGAATAAGTTGTGCCTGCCGAAGGTGTAAAATTGGTGATGCCTATTCCGGCAGGCGTAGAATCTTTAACGACAACATTGGCCGTATTCGGACCATTATTTTTGACAATTATTTGAAACGCAATCGAATCATTATTTAAAATAGGCGTTGCTAAAATAGCATTCGTCAAAACAATATCTGCCGAAGGGCTCGAACAACTTACCGCATTAATGAGGGCGGCAGCTTCATCTGCTTCGTGCGGTACGCCGTCCGTATTATTGCCATGCACGGAAGCGTAATCTGTTTGTGTGGCAGATTGAACTTGCCCGAAAATGCTCACTGCACCCACACAACCTACGGAACCTGTTAAAGTCAAAAAAGCCGTTCCATTAGCACTGATTGTAGGAATCGTCCAATTGTTTGCAGCATAAGTACCTACACTGGGCGTAACGGAATTTATATTTACACCGGTCGGAAATCCATTGAGTTTAACAATAATATTAGTTGCCGTTGCCGGGCCAGCATTGAAAATACCAAATTTCACAGAAATGGGATCATTAGCATTTAAAGGCACAGTTGTTGTGTTTGCGCTTAAACTCAAATTAGCACCATTCGGATCGGTGGCGTTTACGACAGTAAAAATGACTTGCGATTCATCATTTTCTGTCAACACATTATTGGAAGGCGTAGAGTTTGGATCGGGTACATTATCGGAACGCACCTCGGTATCGTACGTAATAGAGCCTAATTGAATCGCTTTAAAAGAAATCGTCAACGTTTGCGTGGTGTTGGCTTGAATAGTGAAACCCGGTTTATTCCCAAAATTATTTGGGTCGGGCACATCACTCAAAATCCAAACGCCGAGCGGACTATCATAAATACCAATGGTGGGTGAAGCCGAAACAAATTGCATGCCGTTAGGTAAATAGGATCTAATTTTTACACCATCTGCCCGCGTCGGACCGTAATTCGTTAGAGTTGCCACAAACGTCACGGTATCGCCGAGTTTAATTTGTGCGGGCGTACCCGGTTTAAAAGTGGCTTTCATTCCTAAATCGGCATACAAACCTAAAACATTAAAATCTGCCTCGTCGTCTTCTTTGGCTACCCCACTATAATTATTTGGCTTGCTGTTAACATCCGGTTGGTCGCACGCCGTTACTTGCGCGTAACATTTAAACGCACCGCCTTGTACGACTAAAGTGTTTACAGTAATTGTATGAACACTATTGCCCACCATCGTTCCTACATTCCAAATTCCCGTAGAAATATCAAAACTCCCCAAACCTGCCACATCCGCTACTTTGATGCTCAAACCTGCTGGAACAGTTAATTGAACACTCACGTTCGTAGCATTGAGCGTGGAAGTATTCTTCAGGGTGAGTATAAAACTTTCCGTTAAACCAAAATTTAATTCCGATTGATTGGCAGTGAGGGAGATTGCTAAATTTACCGAATCCGTATTATTTGTAATCGTTCCACCGCAACCTAAATTTGGTGCAGAACTTCCAACCGTCACCGTTGCGGAGGCACTATTATTAGTTGCTACAGGATCAGCACTTGATGAAGTCACGCTAGCAAACATTGCTATACCCGAAGTTGATAACGTAAATACTGTTGCTTGCAATGTCACGGAATCACCGGCGTTGAGGTTTCCAATCGCCCAAACACCGGTATCCCAATTGCGCCAAAAACCAACCGTTGCAATATTACACGTGTTGGAAGAACCCGTAGGTTGTTGCGCCATGCAAACAACGCCCGTAGCAGCATTCGGTCCGTTATTTTTGACGATAACAAAAAAAGTGACATTGTTGTAAACGGAATACGTCGGTGAATTAGAAGTGACGCGCACAGAAATATCAGATTGGGCATTGAGTTGCTGCGCCAAGACTGAAAAAATTGTAATTAAAAATGCAAGAATACATCTGGATTTGAAGTGCTTTGGAAGCACCGTTAGTGTAGATTTGATCATGTGAAAGTTTGTAGTTTGCTTTTGTTAAATTAGCTTAAAGTTTGTAATTAGCCAAATTTAGATAAAATTAATAATTTTGTTTCAGTAAAGTTAAATTTATTTGTTAACTGACAATAATTTATTACAATGTGGTAATCATTAAGCAAAGTAAATTTTAAATGTGTGTTTTAATGATTTTAGATAAATTATGGGTAATTGATTTAAAATGTGTAAAAATTTTAGGGTGGTACATTTTAACAATCATTATTGTTTTAAATTTGTTCGATTATAAAACTTCCCGTATTTTTAAAACAAACTTATTTTCAAACTATGAGATTAATTGCCACGCTATTCGTAATTTTAAATACTATATCTTTATTTGCCGGCAATCGGTGGGTCGCACACGATACGACGCACAATAATTATCTTGTTCATATCACTGCTTACAATGAGCGTCGCGAAACGACTGATTTTAATTTGCCGAACGTAACCATAAAAGAAGACAACAAAGGTATTTGGCATTACTACTTAGGTAATTCATATTCAACTCTGGAGGAAGCAGATAGCGCGAAGCGCGATTTAATAAAACGTGGATTTCCTTACACCTATATTATTGACATTGATAAAGTGCGACGCGAATGCAAGCAGCAATGCGATACTGATCCGTCAATTGATCCTGCGAGTACACTGAGCATGAAAAAAATTAGAAGCGTGCATCATTTGCTGTATGAATTTAATCGCTACACACTATCCAATGAATCGAAAAGTATGTTGCAAAATCTTTCGCGCGTACTCAACGAAAATCAATATTATTCTGTGGAACTTAAAGGACACGCCGATGCGCTCGGCACGCCCGAATCGAATCAAGAAATTTCTGAAAAACGCGCAGATATAGCGGCGCGATTTTTAAATTCGATCGGTGTAAGTCTTTCTCGGATTAAATCAAGCAGTTACGGCATGGATCAACCGATTGCTAAAAATTCAATGAATGGAAAAGATTGCCCGAAAGGCAGACGCTACAACCGGCGTGTAGAAATTTTTATTACCGATAAAAGTGGTAATGTTTTAAACGCCATCGTTGAGCCTTTCGATATCCCTACCGAGTTGGCTTTAAAAAATGCCAAGCCTTGATGCAATCAGCAATCAGCAATCAGCAATCAGAAATCAGCAATCACCAATCACCAATCAGGGATAATCTTTTTTAGCAGCTGAAACCTGATCCCTGATTGCTGAAACTTGATTGCGCACAACTATCTTATCAATGTCGCATAACTTCTAATTTCTTTATATTCGCCACGCGGCGTTAAGTAATTTACTACACACATATAAACGCCTTGCGGCTCATCTTCGCCCGTATTAAATTTTTTACCATTCCAACCTACCGCCGGATCATCCGTTACATAAATGCGCTCACCCCAACGATTCCAAATAGTCATCTTAAAACCTTGAATGCCTTCGGTAACACCTGCACCGCGAAAAATCTCATTTTTATTATCGTTATTGGGCGTGAATGCGTTAGGCAAATAATAGGATACAAACGGAACAACATCGAGATATTTAATAATTGTATCGGAGCAATTAAAAGAATTGGCAGTGACCAAGCGCACAGTTTGTAAGCCCGAATCGCGAAAAGTGTACGTCGGATTTTCGAGCGAGCTAAACGCCTTTTCGTTGAAGTACCAATGCCATAAGGTGGCGTTTTTAGATTTATCAATAAAATTAACAACATTGTTGTACGTACTGACGTGCGTGGGTGTGTAATCAAAATCGGCTTGTGTACCCTGGCGTACTTTGGCAATATTCGGAAAATTTTTGCTCGTGTAACAGCCAATCGGCGAAGTGATTTGTAAAAAAGCACTGTAAGTGCCTGGCAAAGTATAAACTTTTGTCGGGCTGATGTCAGTATATTTTGTGCTATCGCTAAACATCCATTTAACGGTATAAGTGGAGTCAATAGGTTTTGATAAATTACTATACAGCACAGAAAGTGGTGTACAACCCGCCGAGGCTGATGGATTGACGACAATGAGTGCCGGTATAGGTTGCCAATTAAAATTAACCGTCGTATCTTTTGAGCATTTTTTAATATCTGTAATGGTAAGCGTCGGCGATTTAGCACCGGGTAAATCGTATAAATGCGTCGGATTTTTTGTAAAAGAAAACGTACTGTCGCCAAAACTCCATTTATATTTTGTGATTGTACCATTGAGTGATATAGAGTGATCGGTAAAACTTATCGGCCCGGAAACGCACGTATCGTATTTGACAGAAAAATTAGGATGTGCTGCTTTAAAAACATTAAAGGTCAGGTCAATAGAATCGTTGCACGTTGAACCCGGATTGATTATAAATTTGCCTTGAAAAACGCCCGTATCCGGAAAAGCAATCGTTGGTTCCCAATCCGTAAAACGTTTTGTATCTGTCCCGAATTGTATATCGAAATAAGACGAAACGATATTTTTTCTATCGAAACTCAGGTTCACAATTTTAAGTGAGTCAACTCCACAGACACTGATAATATAATCTCGCTTGATGACTGTATCGGCGACAACTTTAGCTTCTATAATACCTTTACATTGCGCCACGTTGAACTGAAAATCGCGCTGAATGATAGAAAGGAGTTTTCCGTTTCGATATTCTTCGGCGCAAACACCGACCACATATTGCCCTTGCACATCGGGTATCCCTGTAATTAATCCGGTGTTTGGATTAATCTTAATCATCGGGCTACCGCCCAAAGGATTATCGAATGAGTATGTCGGCACTTTAAATCGAACCGCCAGCCCACCTGGCGGATAACAAGGCGGATTTGGAACGGCCGTTGCGCAACTTGCAAAGTTACTCATGGCTTTACCGCCCCCGCCTTGCGGCTGACAAAACCGATAAATGATTTGGTCGCCTTCTGCATCGGTAGCAGAATGGTCAAAGTCAATATCTTTATCGAGGCAAATAATAATAGGCGGAAAAGTTTTAAAAACGGGTGAATTATTCGCGAGTTTGAGACTCAGCGCGGTAATCTGAACCGAATACGTTGCGCCTATATCGCCCGGTGTGTAAATATTGGTAATGGTTTCATTGCGACAACAGCGCTGATACTCCACCGTATAACCATCCTCATTGATCGGAAAATCAGACTGCCATTCATATACACCTTGTTGCACACATACATTCGGTGGAATGAGACACGGATAACTGGGTTTAGCAACTTCTGTAATCGGTTGTTCGACGGGTACTAATATGGTCGGTCCAAATTGCGCACCACCTGTTACGAAAATACCAATCAATGCGCGCGCATCTAATTGTGGTCCGTTGCCTAAGCAATCGCGATAAATTTTCATCGTGAAAGCCAATTTTACCACATTATTTGTTGTACTGACGTATTTATAGGTTATCTCTCCACCAACGATGTGCTTCGCGTTTACAGCAAGCGGCAAAAAGCAAAAGGCAAAAACCAAAGTGCAAAAGGCAAAGTGCAAAAATGTATGAGGTGCAAAAAGTATTTTGTTCATCACTAATTAATTAAAAATTAATTAAAAATTAAAAAATCAGCAAGCTGATTGATATTAACTAACGTATCAACGTAATATAAGTACTAATTTCTTTGGGCTGCCCACGCGGTGTAACATAATTAACAATACATAAATACACGCCTTGTGGCGCATCGTCGCCCGAATTATTTTTTTTTCCGTTCCAACCATCTTGCAGATTCTCTGTACTGTAAATTCGTTCGCCCCACCGATTCCAAATAGACATTTTAAATCCTTCCAAACCTTCTGTAATGCCGGCACCTCTATAAAAATCATTTCTATTATCGTTATTCGGCGTGAAAGCTGTTGGTAAATAATAGGATACTATGGGTTCAACGTCTAAAAATTTTATTATTGTGTCCGTACAATTATAAATATTGGCGGCAATAAGTTTCACTTGCTGCAAACCCGTATCGCGAAAAGAATACGTGGGATTGCGCGTTTGTGCGTATCCTTTCTGATTAAAATACCAATACCAGATTGACGCATTCGTTGATTTATCCATAAAACTAACCGTATTATTGAGCGAAGTAACGCGTGTAGGCGAGAAATCGAAATCTGCTTTCGCGCCGGGTCTCACTTTTGCAATATTCGGAAAATTTTTACTCACAGCGCAACCAATCGGCGAAGTAATTTTAATATTTACACTGTAATCTCCCGGCTTATCAAATATTTTAGTCGGATTAATTTTATCCGAAATAGTGCTATCGCTAAACAACCAAACAATTTTGTACGTCGAATCAATCGGGCTACTCAAATTTTTATACAAAACCGAAAGCGGCGTACAACCGTTGAATGCTGTCGGTTCAATTATAATTGTCGCGGGTGCGGGTTGCCAATTAAAACCGAGTGTGGTATCTTTAGCACACAATTTATTATCTACAACATGCAGCATTACCGATTTTGCACCGGGCGTTTTATAAGTGTGCTTCGGATTAACGATGCCCGACACACTACCATTCAAACCACTATCCCCAAAATCCCAAGACCATTTTTGAATTTTGCCGTTGCTTGAAAATGATTTATCCGTAAAAGCCACCGCGCCTGCTACGCACGTATCATATTTAAAAGTAAAATTCGATGTTGCCGCCGAAAAAACATTAAACGTTAAGTCAATCGTATCAGAACAGTCAGTGCCTGGATTAATAAAAAATTTTCCTTTAAAAACGCCTGTATCTGGAAAAGTAATGGCTGGCTCCCAATCTGTAAACTTTGTATTATTTGCGCCTAATTGAACATCAAAATACGATTCTTTGACATTGTTTCTATCAAAACTCAAATTAGAAATTTTAAGGGCTTTCACGCCACAAGTACTGATGATATAATTTTTATTGATGACAGTATCTGCTTTAACAGTAGCCGATATTTTAGGTTTACAATCCGCTACATTAAATTGAAAATCGCGCCGTAAAGCAGAAAGCAATTTTCCATTTCGATATTCATCTGCGCAAACACCCACCACGAATTGTCCTTGAACCATCGGCTTACCTGTAATTAAACCCGTATTCGGATCAATTTTAACGACAGGATTACCACCGAGTGGTGCATCGAAAGAATAATCGGGCGTTTTAAAACTAATTTCAATACCACCCGCCGGATAGCAAGGCGGATCGGGTGTTGTGCCGGCACAATCCGATCGTGTCATCGAACCACCGCCACCAATAGGTGTGCAAAAACGATAAACAATTTGATCACCTTCTACATCCGTCGCAGCGTGATCAAATTTTAGATTTAAATCGCCACAAACAATCGTCGGTGGAAACGCTTTAAAAACAGGCGAATTGTTTTTTAATTGCAATGCCAGTGCTGAAATTTCTACAGAATAGGTTGCACCAACTTGTTCGGGCGTATTGATATTCGTGATTGTATTATTTCTGCAACACCGCTGATATTCCACCACATAACTCACACTGTCTGAAGTTAATGTTAAATTAGATTGCCATTCATACAAACCCTCCTCTACACATACCGCCGGTGGAATGAGACAGGGATAATTGGGGGGTGTCACCGGCACTGAATTTTTTAAGGGCACTAAAATTCTATTTTTAATTCTCGAATTACCTTTCTCAAAAATTCCTATTACAGCTTGCGCATCGAAAGGTGCACCGCCTGCTGCATTACAATCGCGGTAAACGTGCATCGTAAATGCTAACGTTACAATATTACCCGAAGTGCTTACATATCTATACGTAATTTCTCCGCCCACAATATGTTTCGCATTCAATGGCGTTGTAAAGCAGTAAAAAAAAGAAAAAAGAAAAATTAATCGTAAAATTTTAAACATGGGTTGCAGATATACAATTTTAGATAACTTTGCGTTAGTTTATTCAAAAGTTATTGGTTTTAATTGATGGCGCGCCACCAATTGCTGATATAATATTGAGTTGTAAAGTTATAAAAAAATATTAACTTTCAACAATCAACTAACAACTAATCTTATGTTTGAAAACGAAAAAACGGAAGAAATATTAAACGTTTTGAAGAATAGTGGCGTAATTCTTTTGCCAACCGATACTATTTGGGGTTTAAGTGCCGATGTGACGGATAATACAGCCGTCGAAAAAATAATTACTATAAAAAAAAGAAAACCTGAAAAAGGATTTATTTGTTTGGTTAATTCGTTAGAAATGTTAAAAATGTATGTTGGAAAACTGCATCCGCGCATCGAAACTTTATTGCATTATCATCACAGACCATTAACCGTTATATACGATGCACCTATTTTACCGGTTGCATCTTCTGTTTGTGCAGCAGATGGTAGCATTGCATTCCGAATTGTAAAAGATCCGTTTTGTGCACATTTAATTCAACTTTACGGAAAACCCATCGTTTCAACTTCTGCAAATGTTTCAGAAGCTCCTTTTCCAACAGGATTTGGTTCTATCAGTTCAGAAATTTTAGAGCAAGTAGATTTAGTAGTACGTTATAAGCAACATACAAAAGATAGTATTTTACCTTCCACTATCGTCAGATTAACGAACGACGAAGAGCTTGATTTCATACGCGAATAAGAGGTTGTTTAAGTTTCCATATCAAAACAAAATAGAAACCTTAAACACCCGCTAACATTGATTCATATTTTTAAAAAAATTAAAAGTGAGGAAACGTTTATTTATATTAACCGCGTCAGTTACTGTTTTTCTAAATCCTTCAACTTATTGCCAGAATGTAGTTGAAAGTTTTAAATCTATTAATTCTAAAAATTCCAAAACAGATAACCTTGAAACTTTGCAATCTTCAAATGTTAATAATCAACTTTTAGTTGAATTAAAATCAGAAACAAACGTAATCGTTTTTTTTTCTGATTTTGAAAAAAAATTTCCGAATACGCAGCACAGCATTGTCTCAGAAAGTTTTAATATTTACAAAATATTTGAAAGTAGGGGTTTGTTTTTGAACCCTCAAACTGCAAATTCTCACACAGCAAATTCTCAAGAAATAAATACGGTTCATTCTTTCCTGAAAAATAATAAAAATGTTTTGGGCGTGTGTTACAATGCACTTGTTAGTCCGCGCGGTACTACGCCGAACGATTCTCTCTATAATCAACAATATTATTTACCTAAAATATCCGTCCCACAACTTTGGGATATTACGCAAGGTGGAACAACAGCTTGTGGAGATACAATAGTTGTAGCAGTTATTGATCGCGGATTTGATTTAAAAAATAAAGATTTTAGTGGCAATATCTATCAGAATAATGCAGAAATACCGAACAATGGTATCGATGATGACGGCAACGGATATATTGATGACTACCAAGGATATAATTTTTATTCGATGAACGATAACCACGATAAATCCCAATTCGATGGCGATCAATATCATGGTAACGAATGCGCTGGTATCATCGGTGCGCGTGGAAATAATATTACTGGTATTACTGGTATTAATTGGCAAACCAAAATGCTTTTTTTATCGGCTTCGCGTTCCGTTGAGTATGTAATTGCTGCCTACGATTATGCGTACAAAATGCGCAAACTTTATAACGACACTAAAGGTGCTAAGGGTGCATTTATTGCCGTGACGAGTTGCTCGCTCGGTATTGATGGTGCGCGACCTGAAGACAATCTGCCTTGGTGCAATGTTTATGATAAACTCGGTCAAGTTGGAATAATAAATATTGTGGCTGCAACCAATATGCCTGGCGATTTATACACTATCGGCGACGTGCCGGGTTTATGCAAAAGCGATTACTTAATTGTCGTAAATAGCACCGATGCAAATGATAAACTCGCGAATTTTTCACCGACGAGTACGACGTATATTGGAATTTCTGCACCCGGAACAGATATTTTTTCTACTGAGCCACTAAAATATACTCCGCAATATGCTTTCGATAGTGGTAATTCGTTTGCTGCGCCGCAAGTTGCAGGGGTTGCAACGCTTTTATTTTCTATTAACGATGTGCGATTATGCCCTAAAAACTTTGTTTCGCCGAGTGATGCAGCAATAAAAATAAAAAATGCAATTTATAAAGGTGCTGATAAAATAACTTCACTTAGTAATGCTAACAAAACGGGTGGAAGACTGAACGCTTTCAATAGTTATAAAGCATTGCAAATTCTTCTGCCTACACAAGAAACACCTATTGCAAATTACGAATTTCGTGTTGCGCCCAATCCCTCGGATAATGATATTTCAGTTACCGTTGAAGAACAATCAACTGCACCACTTCTCTCATCAATTAATTTTCAATTATTCGATAATTTGGGGCGCGAATTAATAAATAAACGAGTATCCGATCAGAAACATTTTAATATTGATTGCAGTAAATTTTCCTCTGGACTGTATTACTTACGCTTTGAAACAACTTATGGCGTAATAATAAAAAAGATAATTGTTAATCATTGAATGCAAATTATAGAATTAGAAAGTTTCGAGGTCAATTTTTATTCATTAATTTAAACTTTTTTTCGTTTTCAGTTGTGTAAGAAAATAAAAATTACTACTTTTGCACCCGCTATTAATATTAAAGGTTTAGTAGCTCAACTGGATAGAGCATCTGACTACGAATCAGAAGGTTTAAGGTTCGAATCCTTACTAGACCACGAAACATTTTATAAAGAATAGATTATGTCAAGAGTTTGTGAACTTACTGGAAAAAAACCAATGTCGGGAAATAACGTTTCGCACTCAAATGCAAGAACGAAGCGCAAATTTTATCCGAACTTGCAACGCAAACGCGTGTTTGTTCCAGAAATGAATGATTTTGTTGAAGTACGTGTGTGTGCAAAAGCATTGCGTACGGTTTCAAAACATGGGTTGTTTGAATACGTCAAAAAATTACAAAAGAAAGGTCAAGACATTGGCTTCGACGAAATGTAAATTTCAGTTTATAGTTGTAAGTTGAAACAAAAAACTAACAATTACAAACTATTAACTATCAACTATATTACAATGGCTAAGAAAAGTAAGGGTAATCGCATACAAGTTATTTTAGAGTGTACCGAGCATAAAACATCGGGTGCAGCAGGAACTTCGCGTTATGTAACCCAAAAGAACAGAAAAAATAAACCTGAGCGTATGGAACTTAAAAAGTACAACGCCATTTTAAAAAAATATACAGTTCACAGAGAGATTAAGTAATGAACAACTACGAATTATCAATTAAGATTTACGTTTCTTAATTTACAATTCGTGATTTATAATTCTTAGTTTTTAATAAAAAAATCATGGCAAAAAAAGTTTCTAAAAACGCAAAAGTCGCAATGCGTGCAGCCAATGCAGGTTCTGGTAAAGATCATGTACGTGTAGTTAAAAGTGTTAAAAATCCAAGCGGTGCTTACTCCTTTAAGGAAGCTATTATTCACAAAGACAAAGTGAAGGAGTGGTTTACTGCAACACACTAAAAAACAATAATTGGTTTTTAGTTGAAGGCTTTTACCTGTTTTAGGTTGAAGCCTTTTGTTTTTAGTTGACAGTTGACAGTTGATAGTTGACAGTTGACGCAAACCATCAACTATCAACTATCAACTATCAACTAATATGAGTTTTTTTAAAAAGTTTTTTTCAAAAGAAAAAGAAGCCGATTTAGATAAAAGTTTAGAAAAAACAAAGGAAGGCCTTTTCGGTAAAGTCTCTCGCGCACTGGTTGGCAAAACCAGCGTTGATGACGACGTATTAGACGAACTCGAAGAAGCTCTCATCAGTTCCGATGTAGGTTTAGAAACCACTGTTAAAATAATTGACCGTATTCAAGCACGCGTGAAGCGCGATAAATTTATCAACGCTTCTGAGCTTGATGATATCATGCGCGATGAAATAGTTCAACTTCTCTCAGAAAATAATACAGAAGAACCCGACAGTTTCGATTTACCCCTTAATAAAACAGGCAGACCTTTCGTGCTTTTGGTCGTTGGTGTGAATGGCGTTGGTAAAACGACAACTATTGGTAAACTCGCGCACCAACTTACAAAAAATGATTATCGCGTTGTTATTGGTGCAGCCGATACTTTCAGAGCTGCTGCAGTCGAACAATTAAAAATTTGGGCAAATCGGGTAGGATGTGAATTTTACAGTAAAGGAATGAATGCCGATCCAGCTGCAGTTGCTTTTGAAACCGTGCAGTATGCGCAACGCTACAACTGCGATGTAGCCATAATTGATACAGCAGGTAGATTGCATAATAAAATTGGATTAATGAACGAATTGGGAAAAATAAAACGTTCTCTCGGAAAAAACATTGAGGGCGCACCCCACGAAGTGCTTTTAGTGCTTGATGCATCTACGGGACAGAACGCTTTAGAGCAAGCTAAACAATTTTCGAAAGTCACTGATATTACTTGTTTGGCACTTACAAAACTCGATGGCACAGCAAAAGGCGGTGTAGCTATTGGAATCAGCGACCAATTAAAAATTCCGATTAAATATATTGGTGTCGGTGAAGGGATTAATCAATTACAAATTTTTAATAAACGCGCTTTTGTTGAATCTTTATTTAAACATTAATTTTATAAATTCTTATTGTTGCACTTGAAATTAGAATTTAAGTATTGTATGTGGCAAATATTTTGATAGGCAGTGCTATAGTGAGAGTTTGACAATAACAACGAAAAAATAGTGCAGACACTGAGCATAAATCCGCCGGGTTTTTCGCTGTTAAAAAATCATTGAATAGGCGAGACAGCATGTTGAATCAATTTATAACTAAAATTTACGACATCACACGAATTGACTCTATTAAACAAGCGATTTCAAACTTTCTTCCAGAGTCGCAATACGTGCCAACGCATCACTTTGTTTTTTGCGCTCATTCGCTAAAACTTGTGGTGGTGCTCCGGCTACAAATTTTTCATTATTAAGTTTACTTTCTACACCGCGTAAAAATCCGCGTTGATGTTCAATTTCTTTATTAATTTTTCCAATTTCACCAGCGACATCAAAATTCTCTGTAAGTATAATAAAATATTTATCAGTTCCAACAATGAACTGTGCGGCGTTTTTAACATCAGTTTCTATAAATTCAATCGAATCCAAGGCAGCTAAACGCATTACTAAATTTTGTGCACCTTCAATGGCAAACAATTGTTGAGTTTTTTTAGTCCTAACAACTTTAAGCGGTAAAGCATCGCGCATCTTTAATCCTTTCTGATTTCTAATATCGCGCACTTTCGATACAATATCTTTTAGATCCGCAAAATCCGCTATTTGTTTAGAGCCATTGGCAATTAACGCTTCTTTTGGCTGATTACTGACAGTTGACAGCTGATTGCTTTTTGGATATTTAGCAGCGCAACAATCTGTTCCAAACCTTTCAACGCCGCCCGCTTGATGCCAAATTTCTTCGGTAATAAATGGCATGAAAGGATGTAATAAAACCATGAATTCGCACAAAATATTTTTGGCATTTTCGACGGTAGCTAAATCAATTGGTGCGCCATAATTCGGTTTTATAATTTCAAGATACCAAGAGCAAAAATTATCCCATATCAGGTTGTATAAAGTAATTAGTGCTTCACTCAGTCTATATTGCTCAAAATCAGATTCTAATTCTTGGATGACAGCAGTCATTTCAGCTTTGAGCCAATTAATTGCCAAAATATTTTCGCTCGGTGTTGTGAGTGTTTTATCAACTTCCCATGAATTAATTAATCGGAGTGCATTCCAAAGTTTGTTGCAAAAATTTCGACCTTGTTCACAAAGTTTTTCATCAAATAATAAATCACCACCCGCAGGACTACAACTCAGTAAACCGAATCGCACGCCATCGGCACCAAAATCATCAATAAGTTTTAAAGCATCAGGTGAATTGCCAAGCGATTTCGACATTTTGCGGCGTTGTTTGTCGCGTACCATACCCGTAAAATAAACGCTTTTGAATGGTTTTTCGTTTTTCCATTCAAAACCTGCCATTGCCATGCGCGCCACCCACAAAAATATAATATCCCAACCAGTTACTAAAACTTGAGTAGGGTAGTAGTAGTCAATTTCTTTTTGATTTTTAAATCCATCAAAAACAGAAATAGGCCATAACCAACTCGAAAACCACGTATCTAAAACATCTTCATCTTGTCGTAAATCTTCGGGTTTTATGTTCGGGAATTTTTCACGCGCTTTTACCAAAGCATTTTCTAAAGTCGTATCAACAAAAACATTATCATTGTAGTAGTACGCAGGAATGCGATGACCCCACCATAATTGCCTCGAAATACACCAATCGCGAATATTTTCCATCCAATGGCGATAGGTTGTTTTAAATTGTTTTGGGAAAAAATTAATGTCATCGGTTTCGACAGCGCGTAAAGCAGGTTCAGCCAATTGTTTCATATCAACGAACCATTGCAGCGAAAGGCGCGGCTCTACAACTGAATTTGTACGCTCTGAACGACCGAGATTCGTTTTGTATTCTTCAATTTTTATTAAAGCGTCCGCATCGAGTAAAAACTTTTTCATCGAAGCGCGCGCTTCAAATCTATCTTTGCCAATCAATGGCGCAAATTCGCATTGAGCGTTTAATGTACCTGATTCAGTGAGCGTATCTATAACAGGTAAATTATTTTTTTTGCCAATTTCGTAATCAATGGCTGAGTGAGCCGGTGTAATTTTTAATGCACCCGTTCCAAAATCAATCTCAACACTGTCATCGGCAATAATGGGTATTTTACGATGAATAAGCGGCACTAAAACTTTTTTTCCAATCATTTTAGCATAGCGTGGGTCTTTCGGATTAACAGCAATGGCTACATCCGCAAAAATAGTTTCAGGTCTCTGCGTGGCTATTACAATACCTTTTGTTTTTGCGCCGACCAATTTATATTTTATGTGGTATAAATTCGCGCTTTCCTCGTTGTATATAACTTCTTCATTCGACAAAACCGTGAGTGCTTCGCAATCCCAATTCACCATGCGGTAGTCGCGATAGAGTTTGCCTTTGTTATATAAATCAACAAATGCTTTTAAAACGGCTTCACTGCGAACTTCGTCTAAAGTAAATGCAGTGCGCTGCCAATCGCAACTTGCGCCTAATTTTTTTAATTGTTGAAGAATTATACCACCATATTTATCCGTCCATTGCCAAGCATATTTTAAAAATTCTTCGCGCGTTAAATCCGATTTTTTAATACCTTGCTCGCGCAGAAATTTCACAACTTTAGCTTCAGTTGCTATAGAGGCGTGATCTGTGCCTGGCACCCAACAAGCATTTTTACCTTCCAATCGCGCTTTCCTGATAAAAATATCTTGAATTGTATTGTTCAGCATGTGCCCCATGTGCAAAATTCCCGTCACGTTCGGTGGCGGAATAACAATACTGAACGATTCGCGTTCATCGGGTTCGGAATGAAAATAGTTTTTTGATTCCCAATAGGCGTACCATTTATCTTCTAATTCTAAGGGGTTGTATCGGGTGGAAAGTTCTGCGCTCATCGAAAAAAGGTGATTTTTTTAAAACTTTGCAAAGTTAAATGTTTATCGCTCTTGTAGAACAGTTTCCCGCAAAAATCATAGAAATTTTTGTTAGGCTCAGAGGCTATAGTATTTTGGGAATATGCAGTTAAGATTCCAAAAAAAAGGAAGTAGAAAGAAAAATTCTTCTCGTAATATCTATTTTATTTTTTAAAACTTTGCTGCTAAAGTTAGAGAAAAATCGATAGGGTTTGTATTGTGACTAAAGTTTAGAAGCTCTTCATAGTCAGTTCTCACAAAATTCAAATTGCTAAATCCATAACCAAACTGTCCTTTTAAATTCATCCAAGCATTAATTTTTTGTTCGTAACCAAAATGAAGATTTGTGTACAAAAAGGTATTATAACAGCTTGTACAAGCTAAATCAACGTAGCCTGGCAATTTATAGTATTCATGGACATTATGGAAAATTTGAACATCGAAGCCTCCACCAACATAGAATCCAATAAACTCTTTCCTAAAAAAATAATTATAATTCAACAAAAATCTCAAATACACATTCCTGTAACTATATTCAATTGTATCATTCCCTCCAATCGAAGAGCTAATTCTTTGTATGTAGCCGGACTGTCGAAATCCAATATTCACTTCGGGTGTTAAAACCCAATGTTTAGAAATCGCTTTAGTAATTTCAAAATGAAAACATGGCTTTGGAGCTACAGTTGCATCCACCCAAAACTGATTATAACCGATGCCAATTTGCCAATTTTTGTTGGGCTCAGAGGCTATCGTACTTTGGGAATATGCAGATAAGATTCCGAAAAAAAAGAATGTTGATAGAAAAATCTTTTTCATAATTTTAATTTTCTTTTTTTAAAACTTAAATCCAAGACTAATTGAAAGTTCAACAGGGTTTGTATTCTTTTCTTGATCACCACTCTGTAAAACTTCATCAATAGAATAGCCTAAATTGCTAAATCCATATCCAATTTGACCTTTTAAGCTAAATCGGTTCATTAATTCCAGAGAATATCCAAGATGAAGATTTGAATAAAAAAAAGTTTTCCAATAACTATATCTATTTAGAATTGATTGGGAAGTCTCAAAAGTTGTGTTATTGTACCTAAATATCTGAGCCCCTGCACCTATACCTACATAAAATCCTTTATGAGCTGACTGAATAAAATAATCTAAATTGAGTTGAGGTCTTAGGTAATAAGTATTATAACTTATAGATAATGTATCAGCCACTTGTGGATTTTGGTTATAATATTCGGATTTAAATCCACCACTTTGTGGCAACTTAAAATTTACTTCAGATCCAATTACCCAATGTTTAGTAATGGCTCTCGAAATATCAAAATGGAACAAGGGTTTAGGTGAGTGATTAATATCCTCCCAAAACTGATTATAACCGATACCAATTTGCCAATTTTTGTTGGGCTCAGATGTTATCGTATTTTGGGAATATGCAGATAGAATTCCGAAAAAAAAGAATGTAGATAGAAAAATCTTTTTCATAATTTCAGTTTTATTTTTTTAAAATTTGAATCCAACACCAATTGATAAATCTATGGGTGTTGTAAAATCTTTTACTTTGATAATTTGGTTATTTTCAAATTTTGATTGACCCAAATTATATATGCCGTAACCCAACTGCCCTTTAAGACTCAAATTTTTTGTTACAGGCTGTACGAAACCAGCATGAATATTGCCATAAATGAAAGCTTCATAATAATAGCTTGGAAGCGAATTGGATTGAATGTTATTAGTGATATCATCCACTTTTTCAAAGCCAATTCCTACTCCAGCATATAATCCTGAAAATGCTTTTGAAAAATAAAAATCAGCATTTAATAACGCTGTGAAATAATTGGTTCTTGAATTTCTTAAAAAGGAATTACTAAATGGTGCAGTAAAACTTAAAAAATTCAAGTTATACCCTTGAGATCGAAATTTAAATTCTCCTCCAATAACAAAATGTTTGGTAATGGCTCTTGAATAATTAAGCGATAACCCTGGTTGAGCTGCAAAACCGGGATCTTGCCAAAAAGTATTGTAGCTCAATCCAATTTGGTTTTTCTTAAAATCTTGTTCTGCTGAAGAATTATTTTGTGCAGAAAGCTGTAACGCTGTAAAAACGCAGCAGATGAGTAACGAAGCCTTGAAAGTGGAAATTTTTTTCATAAGTGATTGACAAATTTAAGTTTGATATTTATTATGAAAACGAAAACTGATTAGGTCTCGTTGCCACTCGTTAGAATTTTAACAAAATAAATGTAATCAATCAAAGTGCTTTTCTATTTACACTGCCACTTTAGCTTTTATACATGGATAAGGTTCGTAGTTTTTAAGCGTAATGTCTTCGAAGGTAAAATCAAAAATGTTTTTTATCTGAGGATTTAGTTCAATAGTTGGCAACGCACGGGGTGTACGACTAAGTTGTAATTCAACTTGCTCTAAATGATTTGTATAAATGTGCAATAGAAATAGATTTTATCAAAGGGAGGATATTTGATTAAAGTTGTATTGCTAAAAGTGTCAAACTAATGATACTAACAAAATAGTGCTTGATAAAATTTTGTGTATTGACAGAGTAGTAGAATCCGAACTAGAAATAAAAATCCACAATCAACAGAACTACACGAATTAGGGAGGTTTACTGCTTAGTTTTTTTAACGAACTGTTGAATATTAACAGGACAAATTATAAAGTTTTCAGCAAATTCTAATAAAATAGTCTTATTGAAAAAATCGTAAATTTCTTTATCAACGTCAAATATTGCTTTATCATAAAGTTTTGTTGACAATGAATTATTACTACATTTATTTGAATTCCAATAAAAATAAACCAAATATTTAGGTGATATTGGGAAGAATATTTCCATGTTTTGATCTTCCAAATTTCCTAAGTTTACATTCCTCAGAATAACTGGATTATCACTTGTGTAAAATAAAAAACTTTCACCACCTTTTATAATCGTTATTGAGGCTTTGCACAAAATATCGCTTACGTGACTTGTAAGGAATATCATTAGTCTATTTATTACATCCTTTTCAGTGAATGTATTTAATGTAAGAATATCAAAAAAAAATGAATCAGATTTTGTTTTGTCACTAAATTTATCATCGATGATTAAGTCAAAAAAATCTCGAAAGTTTTCTTTAGTTCGCCATCCTTTTAGCCAATCAAGAGCCCACAAACTTCTACATAGAAAGTTTGCTGTTGTCTCTGCAATTGCCAATTGTAAATTTTCAGTAACCATTGTAGATTTATCAAGGCGTTTTATGATTTTAGGAAACCTTCCCTCAATTTTTCCATTTAAATCGTTCTCAATACTTCTATTTGATATTTCAATACAATTATCTAAATCATAAATGTTGTTTTTTCCTGAGAATCTTTTAATTTCTCTTCCATTTTCTTCCCAATTTTTTCTCTCTATATTCCAAACAGAAACAAACCATTTTTCTTTCCCAAATTCATTTTTTTGGAATCCAAACTGTTTCAAATATACTTGCGGAACTACATGTTGATATTGTGCCATATAAATTTTAGCGAAATTATTAACATTTTTACAAAATTAAATAATTGCAAAAGTTGAAAAATGCTAAAATCATTTTAATAAAATAAGGTAAATTGTATCTTTTCTAAATAAAATATCAAATAATTTAACAAATTTCTATTTTGAAACTTTAAACATATCTTTGTCTATGGTGTTGAAAAAGATTTTCTTTTTAGTAGCTCATCTTCAACCTTGGAAGTATAAGGTAAAATAAAATTATTTTATACTAGAGAACGAAAAATTAATTGTCAATCTTTTACAACATTTGCTAAGCATCTAATATTAGCTTGCATTAAATCGTTTTTAGTTGTAATTGAGTTCAATGTGTCATTTGCATTACACTGCCACTTTAGCTTTTATACCTGCATAAGGTTCATAATTTTTTAGCGCAATATCCTCGAAGGTAAAATCAAAAATGTTTTTTATCTGAGGATTTAGTTCAATAGTTGGCAACGCACGGGGTGTACGACTGAGTTGTAGTTCAACTTGTTCTAAATGATTAGTATAAATGTGCAAATCGCCGAAAGAATGAATAAATTCTCCGACTTGTAAGTCGCAGACTTGCGCAATCAGGTGTGTGAGAAGTGCATACGAAGCAATATTAAACGGCACACCCAAAAAAGAATCCGCCGAACGTTGATACAGTTGACACGATAATTTGCCATCGTTCACATAAAATTGAAACAAACAATGACATGGCGCGAGTGCCATTTTGGGAATATCGCCGACGTTCCAAGCGGACACGATCAATCGGCGCGAATCTGGATTGCGTTTAATTTCGTTAATCAACCACGATATTTGATCAATCACATTGCCGTCGCGGGTTTCCCAACTCCGCCATTGTTTACCATAAACCGGTCCGAGATCGCCGTTTGAATCTGCCCATTCATCCCAAATAGATACTTTATTTTCTTTCAAGTAAGCAATATTTGTATCGCCTTTTAAAAACCAAAGCAATTCATACACTACCGAATGCCAATGAATTTTTTTAGTAGTGACTAACGGAAAACCCGCCGATAAATCGAAGCGCATCTGATATCCAAACGTCGCAATAGTTCCTGTTCCTGTTCTGTCGCTTTTGTGCGCGCCAACTTTCAAAACGTGCTTTAATAAATCGTGATAAGCTTGCATTATATTTTTTGGACAAAAATAAACCTGTAAATTTATTTGCTGATAATTTTTTTTCAACAGTTGGTTATGATTTGTCGTGTTATCGGTTCAAAATATTTTTTATAAAACAAAAGTCCTGAATTTTCGGTTTTAAAAACAAAGTTGTTAAAATTACTACCAACTGTCAATCAACAACTTTCAATATAATATGGCTTATCACAACTTACGCGAAGCAGTAACAGACTTAGAAAAATCGGGACAATTAAAACGCATTAGTATCGAAGTTGACCCAAATTTAGAAATGGCAGAAATTCATCGGCGCGTTTTTGAAGCTAACGGTCCAGCAATTTTGTTCGAGCGTGTGAAAGGTAGTCCGTTTCAAGCGCTCTCTAATATGTACGGCACATTTGAACGCACCGATTTTTTGTTCCGACACACCATAAAACAAGTTGAAAAAGTTATTCGACTTAAATTAGATCCCTCTGAATTTATAAAAAAACCTTTGCAATACGCCAGTGCACCTTTTACGGCACTTAAAGCTTTACCGATGCGTATTCCATTCGGCATGAACAAAGCTGCAAAATACCAAACGCGTATTGATCAATTGCCACAAGTTAAATCGTGGCCTGATGATGGTGGTGCTTTCGTTACGCTGCCACAAGTTTACACCGAAGATCCAGAAAAACGGGGTATTATGGGAAGTAATGTAGGTATGTATCGGGTACAACTTTCCGGGAACGATTATAAAATGAACGAGCAAGTTGGAATGCATTACCAAATTCATCGTGGTATTGGCGTACACCATACTAAATACAACCGACTTGAAGATCCATTTTTATGCTCTGTAATTGTTGGTGGTCCGCCCTCGTTCGCGCTTTCTGCTATTTTTCCGTTGCCTGAAGGTTTACCGGAAGCCTTATTTGCTGGAATGTTGAATGGCAGACGATATAGATACAGTTACGACGCCCACGGAAGTTGCATTCCAAGCGAAGCCGATTTTGTAATAACGGGCATCATTGAAAAAAATAAAAAAATGCCAGAAGGTCCGTTCGGCGATCATCTGGGTTATTACTCTTTGCAACACGATTTTCCTGTGATGCGCGTTCTGCATGTTTACCATAGAAAAAATCCGATCTGGCAATTTACGGCTGTTGGTCGTCCACCTGCCGAAGATTCGAGTTTTGGTTATATGATTCACAATATTGTTAAACCGCTCACACCGCAAGAATTTCCTGGGCTGATTGAAATTAATGCAGTGGATGCAGCCGGTGTGCATCCACTTTTATTGGCTATTGGCAAAGAGCGGTATATGCCGTTTCGTGAACAAAAACCCGAAGAAATTTTAACCATTGCCAATAGAATTTTAGGATCTGGGCAAACAAGTCTTGCAAAATTTTTATTTATCTGCGATGACGAAGGTTACAGAAAAGCGGGTGTCTCGACAAAAAATTATGTGGACTACTTTAAATATATTTTAGAACGCATTGACCTTTCGCGGGATATTCATTTTCAAACGCGCACAACGATTGACACTTTGGATTATTCGGGTACCGGTTGGAACGAAGGTAGTAAAGTTGTATTTGCAGCATGTGGAAAAATTTTACGCGAACTCGCAACAGAATTACCTGCAAATTTTTCAACGCCATCGCGATTTACAGCAGTAAAAATGGTAATGCCCGGAATAGTTTGTATCAGTGCGCCAAATTGGCAATCAGAAAACAGTAGAAGTGATATTCATTTACTCGCGTTGCACCTCAAACAATTCGATTTAACTGCATTGCCGATGATAATTATTTGCGACGATGCCGAATTTACGGCGCAAACTCTTAATAATTTTTTGTGGGTAACTTTCACGCGCGCTAATCCCTCGCACGATATTTATGGTGTAAATGAGCGCACCGTATTCAAACATTGGCAATGCGATAGTATAATTATTGATGCGCGTAAAAAACCACACCATGCACCTGAACTTATTACTGATAAAAAAGTGAGTGACAGAGTAGATAAACTTTTTGCAAAAGGCGGGGCGTTAGAAATGATTAATGGTTAATTGTAAATGGTCAATGTTTAAGAATTAGTCAATAACCGTCATAAGCGTTTCACTTTTCATTCCTGCTTCAAGGCGATAAAAATATAAACCTGCAGTTCCAATATCCGATTTATTTAAATTAATAGTGTTGTAACCGCGCACGCCTTTTTTTTCAAATACTTTAATCACTTGACCTTGAGCATTTGTTATTGTGAGTTTTATGGGCGTATCATCCGATAAATCGAAACCAATATTTGTTTCGCTATCAAACGGATTCGGTGCATTTTGGTATAGTTTAAAATAATTGTGCGCTGTATTTGGTGTTGAATTATCTTTTAAAATAGCTAATACAACTTTGCCGATTTTTCCATCAACATCAAAGGCTTCAATAGGTGTTATGTTTGAACCAATCGAAAGTGCCTCACTCAAGTGCATATTATTTTTAGCACGCACCGTAACTGTAATAATATCAGTTGCAGAATTAGTTTGTTTTCCGTTCCAACTCACCGTTAGAGCATTCTCAAATAAACCAAAATTAGTATCTGAAATGTCAAAATCCTTGGAACTGTATCCCGCTTTTGAAACAGCGCGTATTTCTAAATCTTTAATAGTGTTGAGCGTAAATTGAAAACCTTGCGCTGTCAAATTATCTGTATGCAGAACAATATCTATGGTTTCACCAGCTTTTAAATTTTTATCGGGTGTGGTAATTTTTAATTCAAAATTTGAGTTTACACCGCGCGTTACTAAAGCGTTTAGGTCGTTATTAGCAATGACACTGTTGTTAAGATCACCAATTTTTACACCCACAAAATTGGCGATGTTCGTACCTTTAAAAATATTTGTAGCGATAACTTCTGGAAAATTCTCAGAGAAAGGATCTGTTGGATGGGCAAAAGTATAATTTTTATCAATAAATCGCCAAGCGGTATTATTTGGAAAATTTGGGATGATGTGCAAAACCAAACGGCGCATCAAAAGCATATCGAGCGCATTAACTTCGCCATCTTTATTGACGTCGGCAGCAATCATTTTATAAGTTGTTGGTAAAGGTTGAATATCGAGTATGTGCCGACTAATCAGCGCAATATCGTAAGTTGTTACACCATTCTGCGCATCATCGTTTCGAGTAGCGTAAGTGCTAACTTTTTGCGAAACGTTTAAGTTGTTTATTGTAAAATTTCCAGTACTTGTGGTTAAAAAAGTTCCGAGATTTATACCATTTGAAACAGTGTTCACGCTAACACCCTCAATAGCGACACCGTTTTCGGTTTGAATGCTACCATTTAAGGTTGAAACCACAGGCGGACAAAGGTTTAAATTATCCTGAACGACGACACTTACAGAGCAATCATTAAAATTACCGAAGTAATCGTAAACGCGCATAATGATAAGAATTGTTTCATTCACATCGCAACAAAAAAATGAAACATTATCTTTAAATTCTACGTCGGTCGGGTTTTGACAGTTAGAAATTCGGCGCACTAAAATTTTCTGTATAGCGCAATTATCGGTACTGCCTACATTTAATTGATCCGAAGTTATAATCGCCATTTTATTCGAGGTTAGCGAGACTTTAATATTTGAAGCACACACAACTTGTGGCTTAACGTTGTCGCGTACATGAATGATAAAAGTTTTTTTTGCAGTCGCATAGCCGCACGCGTCAGCGACATAAAAAGTAATATTATAATCGCCATAAGCATCGAAAATACCTTCAAAAATTGCGACTGTTTCTCCCGTCGAAGAGTCAACTGCCGGATAACCTTTGAGTACTTGAAGTCTTGAATCGGAAACACGAAACGTAATTGGTTGCGCGTTAAGCGTTGAAAGTTTCGGACAACGCAAAGTAAAACGCACGCTTGCACCACATGAACTACTCAAACCTTGTGGATAAACATTATTTGTATTTAATCCTTGTAGTGTATCCACAAAATTTGAAGTTGTATCGCGCACAGAAAGTTCGCCATTGAAAACATAATACTGCGTGAATTGCGCAGTTGTATTTGGTGGCAATCTATCTATCACTTTAATAATTTGCGAACCGTTTTTAAATCGCGCGTCAACACTTGCAGTAGGATCATAGACGGCGCAGCCATCTAAAATTTTCCAGTGTCGCAATATAGTAAAACTTTTTCCGCAACGCGAAATAGAATCATCTGAATAAATTACATTCAATCCACTTGCAGCGGTAAGCTGATAGCTATTTGTTCTTTGTCCGTTTAAACTATCAACGAGTATTGGAACGCCCGATGAAATATGATTTATCGCATCTTTATAATCTATTTCAATATCGGTTGGTAAAACTACGTTTCTAAGCAATGCCTTTCGCACATAAATAATTTGCTGCGCTGTTGATACGTTTGCGTAAATGTCGCGAACCATAAAAGTGCGGACGATGATGCGTGTTATATCAGGATTCGGCAATGTTTTTGGGCGCGAAGTGCGCGTTAAAATAATATTATCCGGAAAAATCGTAAATGGTGTCAGACAAGAAATATCGTAATAAGCGTCAGAATATGAAATTTTGTAAGCACTGCAATCAGTTATATAAAGTGAATAGGGAGAATTTAAAAGTGAAATGTCGGTCACTACTTTTATTTTTTCAGTATTCATTATCAAATTTAAACTGTCCGAGCAGTTAACTGTAAAATCGTTTGGTGCTGTAACAGCTGGAGGCGTATTATCCGCGACAACAATATTTCCTGAACAACTATTGCCTGTGCAATTTTCGGTAACTGTATAAACAAATGTATTACTTTTATAATCGTAAGCACCGACTTGCGGACTAATGCCATCAATTGTAATTTTACCTATGCCGGATTCTAAAACAGGTGCATTATACGCCCAAAATAACTGTAATTGCATTTGCGATGCGCCATTAACGATGCGTGCTAAAACATCCTGCACATAAACATCCGTTTGGCAATTTGAATTGAGCGAAATATTTATTTTTGGTAAACAACTCAACACTACACCTTTTATATAAACAATATAATCGGTTGCGCTTTCGCAACCCGATATGTTTTTTTCTTTTACAGTTAAAGTATAAGGACCAGAATTACCGCCACTATTCCATTTAACAGTTGCCGAACCGTTATTTTGTGATAATACACCGCCACCACTCAATGACCAAGAATATTTATTAACATAAGCATTCGCGGAAGAATCGGTACAAACATAAATTGCTATTTCATTCGAGCAAGGTAAAGCGTTGCCTAAAATTTTTGGAACGGGTAAACCAATAACTTTAAAAGTCACTTGTGCACCATCGCTGATTAAATTTGGATCGTTAGATGCATTTGGAAGGCATTTGCAAACAGCAGTAAAAGTATAATTACCTGGAATGGCTGAATTTACTAATTTTAGTTTAATGGGATCGAAAGGGCTACCAGTTGCTACTGGATTTAATGCTGCATCATACCAAATAATTGACGGACTTGCATTTGCTGGACAAATAGCGCACGACGCTTTCAAACCACCGTTAAAACTATTGATGCTATATTGGCATACACTATCTGATACTACAACAGGTGGATCTATTTTTTTTAAATAGCTTTTACAATATGCAGAGGGCATATACCAAAAAACAAAGAGAAAAAAGCAAATAGCAGCCGGCAAAGAGCAAACGCCAAAGGATGAAAAGCGAACATTAATGAGGGAATTGTAAAACGCAAAATTTGCGTTTTGCGTTTTGCCAGTTGCGTTTTTAATTCTGCTTTTTTGAACTTTGTTGCCGAATTTTGTAAAAACAAAACTTGGTAATCTCATGTATTAGTATGTAATAAATCGGTGTTGTAATTGTTTGTTGAGGCTGATAGCCAATGATTGAAAGTTTAAACTTCCAACTATTAACTATCAACTTCTAACAAGATTTAGTTTTGGTTAATTAATCGCAGGCTTGGTTATGCCCAAATTCAATGACAGTTATCCATTGAATTTAAAAATGAAAATTTTAATCAATGAAATTTAGGCAGAAAATTAAAAAGAATTGTTTCAGGTAAAGATTTAAATTCGTAATTTTGAATCATGCTTCGATTATCAGTTTGTTAAAAAATCAGATAACCTTACAATGCAAATTCTATCCCAAATTTTTAATTACGCACTATAAATTACGCTTTACGGTGCGTTATTTGTAAAAAAGTATTCGTAAATTAAAAATTAACCGCCTGTATTCGTTTAAATACGATACGCTACAAGCTAAATTTATTGGGAACTGTTTAATTAAAAGTAAAATATTGATTCTTAGAAACGTGGAAGACACAGGAGTACGCAGATTTTTCACAGGTTTTTAATGAAATAAAATCCGTGAAAAATCTGCATAATAATCCGAAAATTTGTTTTTCTGTTGGCGCGTATTTGGCAGATGCTCAATCGTGAGAATATTTTTCTAAAACTCAAACTTAACAGGTTTTTCAAGCTTGCTAAGTTTTTGAAGTCAGAATTGAAAAACCAAATAATGTGCGTTTTGAAGACTTATAAAAACCACAACGCTACCCCCGTTTTCCATTTTTTAAAATCAATTGCAAGGCTTTCAACTCATCCATTTTATTTTCAATTACCAATTGCGCTTGTTCTGCCCATGTCGTAGGATTGATAATGTACAATTTGTGCGCTCTTAAAATTTGTCGAAGCGAATCAACAGAAACTTGAACAATGTCAGAGAAAGTTAAAATATTGTGCGAATTTAAAACCACTAACACTTTTGGTCCTATACCTTCAATAATAGTTAAATCGGGTATTGAAGTTTGTAAATTATTTACCCCTAAAGATGCTTTATCAATCGAAGAATTTTGCAAAAAAGATTTTTTTTCATCATTGTTGCGCTCAGTAATTTCAACGGGTTGTTTTTTAGGTTTAATATTTTTCGGAGCTATAACTTTAGAATCCGCTGTTGAACTTTTTTTATCTTGCTGAGTTTTTAATTCTTTCACCTCCTCAGAATCTTTTTTGAGCTTTACTTTTATAAAATTCAAATCATCAGTATGCTTATGGTGTTTAACTTTTTTTTCTTTATCAATCTCGAGTAAATGACCTTTTTTTATTTTCTTGACTTTATCTTTTGCTTTTTTCGAAGCGTTCGGTAAACCATCTTCATTGTTTCCCAAATTTTTTATGCGCTCATTCACTTGAGTCAACATATCAGGTGTTGTCTCATTCGGATTTAATTTAAACCAAAGTCTTAGTTGTTCTCTAATAAACTTTAATTTTGCTTTTTTAGCTTTAAACCGATGCTTTTCGCGTTTATGACTAAAAAATAAACTGTGACGTTCCATCTTTGAGATATCTTCGCTATCACCTTTGTCACGCGCTTCCTTAGCAACTTTCTTTTTTAGTCGTGCTGCTTGAAGAGCTTTTTTTGATTGATTGAATGCCTGTACAAGTACAGCGTACTTTACAGAACTCGAAGGTTCGGTAACCATGTTGAAAAAATAAAATTGTTAATTAAAATTGCGAGTAAATCAAAACGCAACAGCGGAGATCTAAAGATTGTAATTCTTAATTAGTAATTTGAGAATTACTAAGTTTAGCACTCAGTGTGTACGTTGATGCAAATTAAATGAATAATTCACATTTTCAATGTTAAGTTCTTAAAAATAAGTAAAACTATTCGGATTACCTATTTAAAAAAGCATAGTCTCTCTAAAAGTAGCCACGTTTCCAGAAAAATCTGTCACCATAATAACAACTTTATGTTCACCTAAAGAAATTCTATTTTCATCGAGATTGTAAAAAAGCAAATTATTTTTGGCATCAAACTCTAACAAAAAAAACTGATCATCGGCAGTAGCTGTATATTTCCACGCTGTTTCACCGCCTGCGTAAAAATTATCTTTAATTATAAATGCCAATTTTGTTGGCTTCGATTTTTTTGTTCGACTCGAAGTTATGTTTCTAATTGTAGGTCGCGTTGTGTCGTACTTCAAGCAATAATTACCAAACGCATCATTCTTACAAGAAAAAAAACCATCACTGCGAAAACTTCCTCCGAGATTAGAAATTTTACTATCGCTGTTTTGACAATATGCCATAAAAACTTTTGCGCGCATAGAATCTGGGATTGATACCGTTGGTTGAATGGCAATTTCAAAATCGGTATGTAAAGGTGTATGCGTATCCTGAATTTGATATGTTGGTGAAAGCTGACCATTTTCTGTTTCAGTTACACCTAATCGCAAATTTAAATTTTGATACAAACAACCTATTGGAAATCGCAATTGCGCATTATTAAAATTAATGAGACTGCCTTCGTTGTAAGGTAAAAAATATTGACTATTCGTTTTTGAAAAATTATTTATCGCGCTATTCGATTTTCTTTTTAAAATTATTTTCAGTTTCGACACATTACCGTTTACATCGCCCACTTCAATATTTACTGTTTTGGGTTTTTCTAAAACTGTTATAATTCCGCGATTAACAACCGAATCGTACATACTTAAAAAATTACCAGGCAATAAAAAAGTTCGATGCGCGTACTGATGAGTATTAACGTGTTCCTCATAGTCCATGTGCGCATTTACAAACCGACTTTCCGAAAACGCGATAGCCTCAGCTGTAAATTTATAAATTAATTGCGAATCGGCGAAAACGCGCAAAGAGTAAATGCCGTTATTTCCATTCGAGCCTTCACTGCCATCCGTTGCATTGATACTAAAAGCGATTCTATCGGATGAAACTACGAGTGTATCAACGGCGAGAGAATAATTATTGCCAGATTTTTTGACTGTAACGCTGCGTTCGTTCACAACTTCTTCTTTTTCAAATTCATATACCTTTATGCCTTTTAAATTAGGTGCAGATTTATCGTTCAGGTTAATGCCAAACAGCAAAGGATTTATCGTTTTTTCGGATACTGTTTCGCGAATTTCAAAATGCAAATGTTCACCAAACGAATTTCCGCGATTTCCCATATTCGCGATTTGCTCACCTTTGTGCACTTTAAACTGTGTGCTGTCAAAAGTAACATCTTGTTCAAATTTTTTATCCAAGTATTGTTTATCGCGTACAAATTTCTGAACAGCAGGGACAAATTTTTCTAAATGACCATAAACGGTCGTAAATCCGTTCGGATGAATAATATAAATTGCTTGACCGTAACCACCGCCTTGAATTTTAATCCGCCCGATATAACCATCAGCAGCAGCAAAAATAGGTTCATTCGTCCGACCTTCTTTGTGCCGAATATCAATACCAGCATGAAAATGATTGGGTCTCAATTCACCAAAAGAACCGCTTAATCTGATATCGCCTGCAACAGGCGATTGAAAATAATTTTTTGGGTAATCAATTTTTTGAAGTTTTTGTTTTGTAGTATCAATTTTTACTGGCGCAACCGTTTGAAACGATGCAAAAACTGCAAACATTACGAGCAAATAATTCATTGTGTTTTTTAAAAAATAATGCTTCATATTCAACGCATGAAAATCGTATTTGGCAAAGGTAAAAATTTATGTATTTACTCGTTTTGTTTTAATGCTAATTTTTTATAATGAGCGTTAAACTGAAACATTCTTAAAAAATTAAAAGGCAAAAATACGAACGATATAATAACTAAAGGAAAGAATGGAAAATTAGAATTTGAAACAAAAGGATAAGAATTTTCGGAATTTATTAAAAACTACCTTACCTTTATCTTACCTTTGGTCAATAACAATCTGAATGATGAAGATTTTAGTCGTTGATGACGAACAAGATATTAAAATATTATTTCTTCAACGCTTTAGGCGTGAAATTCGCGAAGGTTTATTTGAATTTTCATTTAAGTTTTCGGGCGAAGATGCATTAGCTTTTGTCAAAGAGCACGAGCACGAAGCCATTTTAATTCTTTCCGACATAAATATGCCTGGCATGAGCGGTTTAGAATTATTGCGCCGAGTGCGGCTCGAAAAACCGAATCCTCCACCTATTGTCATGTTAATTACCGCTTACGGCGATCCAGAAAATCAGACGCTTGCCATGCGTTTGGGTGCTGATGATTTTTTAAATAAACCTTTAGACTTTAATTTTTTAAAAGAAAAACTGACTATGTTAATATGACGACTTGTAAAATTATGATTGTTGACGACGAAAATGATTTAGAGCAACTCGTACGACAAAAATTTCGCCGCCAAATTCGTGAAAAAGAATATGAGTTTATTTTTGCCGAGAACGGTAAAATGGCTTTAGAGCTACTCGAAGAAAATCCAGATGTTGAAATCGTTTTTAGCGATATTAATATGCCAATCATGGATGGATTAACGTTGCTGCTTCGGTTAAACGAAAAAAATCCGCTCATACAAGCCGTCATTGTCTCAGCATACGGCGATATGGAAAACATTAGACTCGCTATGAATCGCGGCGCATTCGATTTTATCTGTAAACCGATTCATTTTGAAGATTTAGAACTCACGCTCGTTAAAGCACTCAAATATTCTTCTCAGATTAAAGAAACGATTCGCGCCATTAAAGAAAACAACATTCTTAAAATGTATGTTGACCAAAGCGTTTTGCAATTTATGACGCGCACTGAATACGAAACAACTTTACTCGTGAGCGAAAACATTGACGCTTCCGTTGTTTTTATGGATATCTGTGGCTTCACAGCTATATCCGAGAAAGAACCTGCGAATTTTGTTGTCGCCCTCATTAATAAGTATTTCGATATTATGGTGAAAGAAATAATTTTTCATGGTGGTTACATTGATAAATTTTTGGGCGATGCTGTAATGGCTGTTTTTACGGGCGAATTTCATACCGATAGAGCCATCGAAGCCTCGCTTGCTGTTCAAAAAGCTATTCAGATGCAAGTAGAAAAAATCTCTGAAGAAGAAACTTTTATGCCCAAAGTTTCAATTGGTATAAATTCAGGCGATATGATTTCGGGAAATATTGGTTCGGCTGCGTTAAAACGTTTAGATTTCACCGTCATTGGTGATACTGTTAATACTTCGCAGCGTTTGCAATCGGCAGCATTACCAGGTCAAATTGTCATCAGCAAAACGATCTATGAGAAAGTAAAAAATTCATTTCATTGTCAACTCATCGGCGACATTGCTGTAAAAAATAAAAAACATTCAATCACTATTTTCGAAGTAATTGAGTAAGCAATGTTTTTTATTTTATAAAAATACGATCAAAACCAATTCCTATCGCAACTGCTGCAATAGCCGTCAGCAAAGTTTTACTACGTTGCTGTTTTATATCATGGATGGCAATATCTAAATTTTTATGAGAATCATTTAATCGCATTTGTGCATTATCGAGTGCTAAAATTGATTGATTAATAACGCGTCGCGTTGAATCAATAAAAATTTCACTGATACGTTGCGTTTCGTTGGCGTTGCGGTGAAGTTTATCGTATTCGTTCGCAAATTGACGTAAATTTTGTTCAAAAAATCGCGCCATATTGGAAGCTGTTTTGCCCAACGAATCATTTAAATATTGATTGATAACGGTTTCATACATCAACATACGTTGGCTATTGACTAAAAAAATGGAATCCGCTTCAAATTTATAGAGTGTATTACGCTCGGCGAGAATCGGTTTTTTAAAAGAATTACCGTAATCGGAATCAATAACGATGACATTTTGCGCGCAGCAAAAGTTTGAAAATTTAACAAGTAAAATGAAAATGAACGTGTATCTCATAAGTATTAATAATTTTTTTAGGATTTTACTCGAACTTTTTGATGAGCATTGCAATTGAATCGTGTTGCGCCTTATTGATTGAAAGTTGCTCGACATACTTTTGAAGTATCCATTTATCTTCGTAAATTTTATTCGTTAAAACAAGCGATAGCGAATCGCGTTGTCGGTTTAAAAAATTTAACTGATTTTGAGTTTGTTGTGCCTTAATGTTAAAGCCGGATAAATTTTTTGCAACACCCGTGATAGTGCGTTGTGCGCTGTCAATTTCAAGTTTTGTTTTTTCAATTAGAGTGACAGCCGTATTCAAATTTTTATTTAAATAGAACCAATAAATAATGAATAAGATTGCGATTAATGAGAGAACAATGCGTTCGAGCGTAATAATTTTATTGCCCATGATGTTTTAATTCTGAAGTTTAAAACAAAAATGACACGAAAGCTAAATACTTTCAACAATGAATTGAATTGAAATACCTAAAATTAAAGCTGGTGTTTTCTTTTGATGATAATTTTTTTGCGATTGCCACAAATAAAAAATCCGTCCCTATTGAGTAGAGACGGATTAATTTTTTGTAAAAATTTAATTAGGCTGCTTTTTTGTTGAATAAACCGATAACGTAAGGAATTAAAGCTGAACCAGCGGCAGAAGTCAGAATTGAACTAACGCTTGTTCCGCCACCGAGTAGCGAAGGTAAGATAGCACCAACAATTGCCGGTAAACCGTTGCCGCCAGCAACACCAGCTACAACATTGCCAGCAGTGCCTAAACCACTGCCTTTTCCGAGTTGACCCATTAACCAGCCACCGCCAGCACCAATGATGGATTGAATAACATACTGCATCATAAAAATAAAGTTTAAAGTTGAAAAAAATAGAGTTTTTATGAATAGTGCTTAAAGTGAACACTTTGCAAAATAAATTTGCAATTATTTTCACTTCAATCATTAATTTAGAACAAATATAAACTAAATTTTAAAATTAAATAATAAAATGCAAGTTTTTTTTCAAAATTAATAATTTTTATTTCGTCAAATTGTAAACAAACAAGCATTGCTCAATGGGCGTTAGGTTTGAGTTGTCTAAAAGTATGGCATCGTTCGCTTGTTTCAAGGGGCTGTCTATTCTGTTTGAATCAATTCTATCGCGCTCAGAGAGGTTTTGTTTAATTTCTTCCAAGCTCACTGCGTTACCTTTTCTGCGGAGTTCATCAAATCGTCTTTGGGCACGCGTTTCTATATTAGCCGTTAGAAAAATTTTTAGTTCTGCATCCGGAAAAACAACAGTACCAATATCTCTACCATCCATGACAACGCCTTTTTTACTTCCAATAATTTGTTGTTGATGTACTAATTTTTTTCTTACACTCGAAATCGCTGCAACTGGACTCACAAAATTATTAATCGCCATGCTACGTATTTCTTCCGATACGTCCGCATCGTTGAGCAGTGTTCTGTTTTCACCATTGAGGTTTTTAAATGAAATTGTAATTTCTTCGAGATGTGCTTTAACAGCTTCTGCGTTGTTGATGTCAGTGCCTTTATTTAAAAAATATAGCGTTACAGCTCTGTACATCGCACCCGAATCAATATATAAATAATGTAACTTTGCAGCTAAAGCTTTAGCTAAAGTGCTTTTTCCGCACGAAGAATGACCATCAATGGCGATATTTATTTTTTTCATCTTCTTTTTCATTTTTTTTCTTAACCTATTTCGACCTTCAAAAATTAATTTTTAGAAAACAGTTTATTAAAACAACTGTTAAAAGTACGTATCTTTGCAAAAATTTTTTTGAGAATGGCAATTATGATTACCGATGCGTGTATAAACTGTGGTGCTTGCGAACCCGAATGCCCGAACACTGCCATATATGAAGGTGGTATTGAATGGGCAATCAGCGACGGAAACACAGTGACAGGTCATTACATTTTGCACGATGGCACAAAAGTAGATGCACATCATAAATCTATGCCAGTTTCTAACGATTATTATTATATCGTTCCCGATAAATGCACTGAATGTGTGGGTTTTCACGAAGAACCGCAATGTGCAGCCGTTTGTCCTGTTGATTGTTGTGTACCTGATCCTGAACACGTAGAAGATTCTGAAATACTTTTAAGCCGTAAAGCACGGTTGCATTTGTAATTTTCAATGTAGTTCTATCACTTCCAGAGCAGAAATCTTTCCTTCTGATACCGTAAATCGCATCAAGGTTTTGACTTTATGAAATCCTTCATTGCCACACGCTCCTGGGTTTAAATATAGTAAATTATTTGCTTTATCGTTTATGGCGCGCAAAATATGCGAATGTCCACAGATGAAAATATCGGGTTTATACGCATTGAATAAATTTTTTACACGACTCGGATATTTATGTGGCGCACCCCCGATGTGCGTCATCAAAATATTTACGCCTTCGCTTTGCCAAAACAAATTTTCTGGATACAAGCCACGCATTTCTGACGTATCAATATTTCCATAAACGGCGCGCAAAAGTTTAAAAGCCGTCAAAAGTTTTACAACTTCCATATCGCCAATATCGCCCGCGTGCCAAACTTCGTCAACGTCTTTAAAATAATCGAAAATGCGTTTATCTAAAAAACTGTGTGTGTCGCTGAGTAAACCTATTTTCATTAAAATAAATTAGTGCTGCAAAGTTCGTAGATTTACTTTAAAAAAAGATGTACCTGTTTAACTAAATTTAAATATTCATCCATGAAATCGTAGATTCTACAAAACGCGAATTTTCAAAAAATTAAAACAGATTTTCACAGATTTTCACAGATTTTCTCGAATTATCAAATTCTGTGAAAGTTCGGCAATGTCCGTGTTTATCTAAGTTCCATTTCTCGTATTTTATCTTCAGATAAATAGGTGCAAAAGAATTAGCATTTTACCAAACCCACGAAACGTAATAAGCTATTGTAATCTAAAAGGAATTGATAATTTGAAAAGGTTTAAACAAGATAAACCAAATTAACAAAACCTTAAATAACCAAATTAGTAAACTATCCCAATTTAATTTAACAATTCTGTACATTTGATGTTTAGAAAGCGTCTAAAGAATTATATTTGTGCTTTCATTTGAAGTTTCTTATTTGCATAGTCGTAATTTTGCAGTGAAATTTAATTTGGTTGAAGGTATTAGTTCTAATGAAACATTTAATTTAATTTTGCGAGGTAACAAGAAATAAGAGTAGCGCAATAATATGATCAATAACAATATCGTCGTGAATCAGCCCAAGTATTTATGTATGGCGGGCGTAAATTTTGAAAAAGCTGATACTCAAACGCGCGCTAAGTTTCATTTAACAGACGAAGCGTATAGTGCGTTGTTGACTTGGCTTTCTGCTAACGGTTATAAAGATATTTTTGTTCTCTCAACGTGCAACCGCACTGAAATTTACGGCATATCACCCGATCCTAATAATCTTATAGATATACTGTGTCGGTTTACGGAAGGTTCTGCAGAATTTTTTAAAAATTATTGTTATACTAAAATTTGCGATGATGCGACAGAGCATTTGTTTAGAGTGGCTGCGGGATTAAATTCGCAAATTATTGGCGATAACGAAATAGTTACACAAATTCGTATTGCTGCCGAAAAAGCGCGAGACTTTGGTTGTTTAGATGTTTTTATGGAGCGTTTTGTCAATTCTGCCATTGAAGTTTCTAAACGTATCAAGTCGGAAACAGCTATATCAAACGGCACAACAAGTTTGAGTTATGCGGTTATTCATTATTTAAAACAAATAAAAACAGATTGGTCAAGCAGTAAAATTATGGTTATTGGTTTGGGTGAAATTGGCAAGGCAACAGCACTCAACATAAAAAATTATCTTTCTAATACGCCGTATGTTTCTAACAGAACAAACATAAAAGCTTCTATGTTTGCGGCTGAAAAAAATCTTTTTAGTATTGATTACAGTTTAATGACAGTTTTTGTTGAAAACGCGGATGTTGTAATCACTGCAACAGCTTCAACCACGCCTATTGTTAAGGCGGAACACTTTTACAAACACAAGAAAACAATTTTAATTGATCTTGGTATTCCGCCTAATGCCTCGAACGATGTTATTTCTGCGCCCAATATTCAATATGTTGATGTGGATGATCTTTCAAAAATTTTAGAAGAGACGTTCGAGCAACGCCGTCAAGCATTGCCTTTTGCCGAAAAAATTATCAAAGAGCAATTACAAAAGTTATACGATTGGCACGTTAAACGCCGTCATGCAGGTTTACTAAAAAATATTAAATCACATTTGGTTGATATTGAAAACGAAAGTGCTAACAAAGAAACTATTGATCGCAGATTCAGAAAGTTTGCAGGTGAAGTGCACAAAACAAATACAGGTTGCGAAATAATTGAAACAGCTTATAATATTTTAATGGCTGAACCAAGCGTGAACTAAATAGATTTTTAATGACTCCCATAAAATTAGGAACGCGCGAAAGTAAATTAGCCCTGTGGCAAGCACATACAGTTCGCGATTTATGCAAAACTCAAAATATTCACACAGAGATTATTCCCATTAAAAGCGAGGGCGATATAGATTTAGTAACGCCACTTTATGCACTCGGCGTTACTGGTATTTTCACGAGAACACTTGATGCAGCACTTTTACGCGGCGATATTGATTGCGCTGTTCATTCCTATAAAGATGTTCCTTATGTTTTAGCGGAAGGTTTAATGATAGCTGCAGTGTTAGCGCGTGGCGCAACAGGTGATGTTTTGGTTTTGCGAGAAGGAATAAATTACAAAACAGACGGTATTAAACTCGCTACATCGAGCTTGCGCCGACGTGCACAATGGTTGCGCTACTATCCTAAAACAAATTTTTGCGACGTGCGCGGCAACATTCAGACGCGATTAAGAAAACTGAATGATGGCGAATTTGACGGAATTTTTTTTGCTAAAGCTGCTTTAGAACGATTGGATTTATTGAACACGCCGAACGTTTTAGATATTGATTGGATGTTGCCTGCGCCAGCACAAGGCGCAGTTGTTATTGTGTGTAGAAAAAAAGACGTTGAAATTTATAATATACTCCGAAAATTAAACGATTACAATACAGCGCGTTGCATTGCAATTGAACGCGAATTTATGCACACATTACAAGGCGGTTGCTCTGCACCGATTGGCGCATTGGTAACTTTTAATGAAGATTTGGGATTTAATTTTAAAGGCATTGTGGTTGAGGCGAATGGAAAAAATTTTATTGAAGTCGAAAAACTATATTACAGAAACGACGGTCGAAAAGAGTCCTTAGGTCAAGTTTGCGCAAATGAAGCATTCGCCAAGGACGCACAAAAAATTATTGATACTTTTAGAAAATAGTTTTAACTCTTTCTCTCAAGCATAACATAAAAAACTTTACCTTCCTCCGAAAGCTCCGTATTTTCAAAAATAGTGCGTGCTTCATTTTCTAAAATTTTCAAGTCAGTATAACGCGCAGAAAAATGACCAATAATGAGTTTCTGTGCGTTTGCTAATTGTGCCAATTGCGCGGCTTGCAAAGCAGTTGCGTGTCCAACTTTTAAAGCATGATCCGCCATGTCATTTAAAAAAGTGCTTTCGTGATACAACAAATCAACATTTTGAAAATATTTTATTATTAATGGCTCAAAGCGCGTATCGCTGCAATATGCAAAACTGCGCGGTTTGTGTGGTGGTAAAGTCAAATCTGAATTTGGAATAAGCGTTTTTGTTGCTTCATTAAAATAATCAGCACCGTTTTTAATTTTTTTAAGTTGATGGAATGGAATTGCCATTTGTTCGATCACATTAATCCTTAAATTTAAAGGAAGCGGTTTTTCCTCGAAAAAAAATCCAATGGTAGGAATACGATGATATAAAGGAAAACTGAGCACAGAAAATATATTATTATCAATCAGTAAAGTGTGTTGTGTGGCATCAACAGAATGAAAAATAATAGAATAGGGTGAACGATAATTAGAAAATTTGAAAATAGAATTTATGATTTCTTCTAAACCTAGTGGCGAATAAATATGAAGTGGCTCTTTTCTGCCGTTCATGGCAAGCGTTGTAATAAAACCGGGCAATCCAAAAAAATGATCGCCGTGTAAATGACTGATGAAAACGTGATTTATACTATTGTATTTAATTTTAAATTTTTGCAACTGAAAAGTTGTTCCTTCACCGCAATCAATTAAAAATAAATTATTCTGAATTTGAAGTACGTGCGCTGCTAAATGCCTATCACTAAACGGAACAGCAGCAGAAATACCTAATGGTGTAAAAGAGAAAATCATAATTATTACTGAAGTGCTTCACCTTTCCTGTTTTTTAAAACACCAAAAACTGCTGGCAAAATCGAAATGAGAACAATACTGATCAAAACAAGTTCAAAATGTTTCTGAACAATTTCTGTTTTCCCAAAAAAATAACCCAACAACGTCAGTAAACTCACCCAACCTATAGCACTTAAAAAACAAAAAGTGATGTAGCGATTATATTTCATTTCACCTAAACCTGCCACAAAAGGTGCAAAGGTTCTTATTATTGGAACGAATCGCGCAAGAATGACGGTACTTCCGCCATGTTTTTCGTAAAAATTTTCAGTTTTAGTTAAGTATTCTGGTTTAAGTAATTTTTTAAGAAGCACATTGTTGCTGTTAAACAGACGCTTCCCAAAAAACTTCCCAATAAAATAATTGGTATTGTCGCCCAAAAAAACGGCAGCTATCATTAACGGAACTGCAATTTCGATTTTTAAGATACCGATTTTTGCAATGGTTGCACCAACAGCAAACAATAATGAATCGCCGGGTAAAAACGGTGTGAATACCAAACCCGTTTCACAAAATAAAATGAGGCAAATAATTAAATAAGTGAGCGTTTGATAGTTTAAAAAAAAACTTTCGACATGACTGTCTAAATGAATAAAAAAATCGAGAATGGTCATCATGGAATTTCGTTGACAATAAATTTAGTAGTTACTTGTTAGAAAGTGCAAATATAGTATCCTGCTATTTTATACTTATCAAAAGATTGGTAAAATCTATGAAGCAAACTAATTTTCTGATTTAAATGTTAATAGGGAGCTTTAATAAAAAATTTTGCAAAAATTTGCTGAACGAAATATACATTTGCGCCAGAAATATATTTTGACTTATAAATGACAAACCTAGAACAAGCACTCGAAATTCTGAGTGCGCATACAATTCCTTTCAAAACTGAAAAAGTAAAATTAGAAAAATCAGTTGGTCGCATATTGGCAGAAAATATTATTGCTGATAGAGATTATCCGCCCTTCAATCGCGCCGCAGTTGATGGCTATGCCATTTCGATGAGTGATGTGGAAAAAAATATAACGCAGTACCGTGTTGTTGAAACTATTTTTGCGGGCGATTTTTCAAAATTCAAATTGCGTATCGGCGAATGTTATAAAATTATGACAGGTGCGGCTGTTCCAGAAAGTGCCAATATAATTTTTAAAGTCGAAGATGTTACGTTAAACGATAGTAATATTATCCTTCCAATAATTTCAGCGAAACCACTTTTAAATATTTCAAAAAAAGGGCAAGATGTAACTTTAGGTAAAATTATTCTTCCAAAGAATAAAGTAATTATTCTTCCAATGATTTCCACATTAGCAGCAGTTGGCAAGTCGGAAGTGGAAGTTATTAGAATGCCAAATGTTGTAATAATTACAACAGGTGACGAAATTGTTGATGTGGATGAAAGCGTGGATTTACACCAAATCAGAAATAGTAACTCTTATGTGTTGCGTGCTATGCTTGCACAATGGCATATTAAACCATCTGTCATTCGCCATGTGCGCGATTCGCACGACGCAATTTTGCGCGCAGTTAATAAAAATTTAGGTGCGGATATAATAATTACAACGGGTGGTGTATCAATGGGAGATGCGGATTATATGCCACAAGTGTTTGAATCGGCGGGGATAAAATTACTTTTTCATAAATTAAATATAAAACCTGGTAAACCTGTTTGGGTGGGTAAAAAAGAAAACGGACCCATTGTTTTTGGTTTGCCAGGCAATCCGTTTTCAGTTCAGACAGTTTTTACTATTTTAGTACAGCATTATTTAAATGTTTACTCGGGCAATACAGACGAACTTTTTAAAATTTATAAGTTAAGTGCGGAACGCGTGAAAAGCTCAAATTTGAACGAGTTTTTTACAGTTAAAAAAAGTAAGGATTCCAACACGCTGGTTGCCGTGAGAAATAACGGTTCTGGCGATATAACAGCAGGTATAAGTTCAGATGGTATTGCTTTACATCCCGCCGATACAGAAGTTTTAAAAAATGGCGCATCTGTTAAATTTTATCCGTTTAGCGCGTCTTGATTAATAATTAACTATTTCTTCATCCTCCGATAAAGGTCATACTTTCAAGATTGGCGTTTTGGCGTAGTGCTTCGGCATCAAAACCATTTGCTGCTCTGCTGTTAACAGCATCTCGAATAGCATTTTTAAATAAAATATCGTCTGAATAATGGCGCATAAGCTCGCGCGCATTAAATTTTGAATCGCCGTAAAGACACGTTTTTACACCGCCGTCCGGCGTTACGCGCAAGCGATTGCAAGTGCCACAAAAAGTGCGTGAGTAAGCTGCGATTATTCCGAAACTGCCGACAAAATTTTCAATTTTATAATTATAGGCTGTGTCAGAAATTTCGTTTTTACCCATTAAAACATTTTTAAAATTATTTTTGATGATGTCCAAAATGTTCCGCCAATTAATATTGGGGTTTAAGTTTGAAACTTTGTCGCGTTCAGAATTTCCACCATTAAAAGGCATTTCTTCAATAAAGCGGACGTTAATAGGGTAGTGGCGAGTGAGTTCAACAAACGGGATTATTTCATCATCATTAATTCCTGACATAACAACCACATTTATTTTTACTTCAAAATTATTTTCAACGAGCGTTTCAAGCGTTTTCTTAACTGTATCGAAACTATCGCGGTGCGTAATTTTAAAAAAACGTTCGGGTTGAAGCGTATCTAAACTGAGATTAATTTTTTTTAAACCAATAGCTTTCAGTTTTTCTATGTGCGGCAAAATTAAAGTACCGTTTGTAGTTAAGGCTAAGGTTTTAAATAAATTTAGTTGATGTATTTTTTCGAGCAATTTCATAAAATTGGGTCGTACAAAAGGCTCACCTCCTGTAAATCTAACTTTATTTATGCCGAGTTCTGAAAAACATTGCAAAAGTCTTATAATTTCGCCGTCGGTTAATGTAGAATTTTTTGAAAGGAAGCGCATATCTTCATGCGGCATACAATAAGTACATCGTAAATTGCATTTATCAATAACTGCAATGCGCAAATAATCTACTTTCCTGTTATGGTTATCAATCAGCATAATTTCATAGATAGTTGACAGTTGATAATCGTTCGGTTAAAAATATTCAACGACTGCCAGTTAAACTACAAAATTAACAACTAACAACTAACAAGGGTACGATTATGTTCCCTTACAATCAACTAAAGATGCGTTTAAGAGAAATTCAGAAAAAAATTACCGAAAAACAACTCACTTGTGTCAGTTTAGTTGAAATGTATTTGAAAAATATTCGCGAAACAGAACACCTTAACGCTTACATTGAAGTTTTTGAGCAAGAATCTTTAGAACGCGCGTCTAAACTTGATTTAAAGTATGCGAACAATCCTGAAAGTTGTGGTGTATTGTTCGGTTGTGTAGTGAGTATTAAAGATTTGATTTGTTATGAAGGTCATATTGTAACAGCGGCTTCCAAAATTTTAGAAAATTTTAAAAGTGTATATTCATCAACTGCAGTTGAGCGCCTTTTAAATGCCGACGCCATAATTATTGGAAGAACAAATTGCGATCAGTTCGGTATGGGTTCCGATAATTCTAATTCGGTTTACGGTGTTGTAAAAAATCCGTTCGATACATCGCGCGTGGCAGGTGGCTCTTCAGGTGGTGCTGCAGTTTCGGTTGCTGCCAATACTTGTTTGGTTGCGCTTGGCACTGATACAGGAGGCTCTGTGCGTCAACCCGCATCTTTTACAAATGTCATCGGTTTAAAACCTACATACGGTCGTGTTTCGCGACATGGTTTATTGGCGTATGGTTCAAGTTTTGATCAAATTGGTTTTTTTGCGCACAATGCTGAAGATATAGCTATTGTAACTGCAATTGCCTCAGGTGCAGATGAATTTGATGCTACTTGTATGGATAGAACGGATAATATTTCGGAGCAATTCAAAGTACCTCAAAGAGTGAAAAAAATAGCTTTTTTAAAACAAAGTTTCGATGCGACTTTGCTCGATGCTGATGTTTTAAAATCTATGCAGAATGCGCGTATAATTTTAGAAAAATTAGGACACACAGTGGAAGTCGTTGAATTTAATCTTCTCGAATATATTGTACCTGCCTATTATGTTCTAACAACTGCTGAAGCATCGAGTAATTTGAGCCGGTATGATGGTGTTCGATACGGTTATCGCTGTGCAGATGCACTAAATTTAGAAACTATGTTGAAGAAAACGCGCACCGAAGGATTTAGTGAAGAAGTTAAACGGCGCATTTTAACGGGTGCGTTTGTACTATCAGCTGGTTATTACGATGCGTATTTTAGCAAAGCACAACGCGTCCGCCGATTAATTTCTGAAAATATTGATCTCATTTTTTCTGATTTCGATTTAATTGTTCTACCAATTTCGCCAATAGTGCCTTGGAAAATTGGCGAAAAATCGGATGACGGTGTTAAAATGTATATGGCTGATATTTTTACCGTTTTAGCAAATATGGCAGGCGTGCCAGGTATTTCTGTGCCGACGGGTTTTGGTGAAGAAACTAATTTGCCTATCGGCGCTCAAATTTTAGCGAAAAAATGGTGCGAAGCAGAATTATTGCACATTGCTGAGGCTATCTTGAAAATTTAATTTTATTCTATCCGAAAGTATAAATGAGTTTGTAATAATGTTTCCAACGGCAACGCCCGTTCGCCAATTGCCTTGAATATAAAAGTTAGAATAATTTTTTTCAAACGCTATGGCATTGTCTAAAATATTTTTATAACCCACATTGAATTGTGGCAACGCTAATCGCCAAAAATATTTTTCTTGAAAAATGGGTTGTGCGGAAGTTTTCAAAACAGATTTTAAATCAGCAATAACGTCATCCGCGTTATTGTGTTTGTGAAATACGGTGAGTAGTACCACATCGCTCGGTGCTTTTTCTGGAAAAATAAGACTCTGATTAATAGCACCGAGAAATTTTCGATTTTCTACACTCGGCACTAAGAAACCAAAACCAAGCGGCAACAACGTCACATCAGCTTTTTTGAAAGCAATGTGCAAAACGTGCATCGGTGTATATTCTAAATTGTAAAGTTGTTCGCTTAAATCGTTATCGAAATTAAAAATTAAACGCGAGAGCGCGTAAGCAGGAATAGTCGAAATAATGTTTTTTGCGCGCAAAACTATTTTTTCTTCCAATCCTATCTTAACAGTAACTTCGTAAATGTTGTCGGCTCTTTCAATTTTCAAAGTTTCTGCGTTACAGTTAATTTCTTCTTTCAAAGTATTTTCCAGCGCGTTAATAAGGGTTGAAAATCCACCTTTAAAATTTATGATTTTACGGGGCTTCATACCTTTGGCATTTTTGAAAACGCCTTTAGTGACTGAACCAAAATCTTTTTCCCATTGCACCAACGAAGGCATAACTTGTTGCATAGAAAGGCGTTTCACATCGCCGGCATAGATGCCACTTAAAACGGGATCAAAAACTTTTTCGAGAATTTCTTTGCCAAATCTGCGCGTCACGAATTCGGCAACGGATTCATCTTCACTTTCAGGTTTTTTCTTTCGCCAACTTTCTGTAAAAAGTTTAAATTTAGAAGTAGTAGTTAATAATTTAGATTTTATAATTTTAACAGGATTGGGTTCAACGGCGTGAAATTGATTATTGCTGACTAAAAATCGTTTATTAGAAATTGCTTCGGCGCTGAGTAATTCAGAATTTAAATTTAAATCATTGATTAAGTTTTCAAATTCAGGCGTAAGCGAAGCCGAGTTTGCACCGTAATCAAGTTGATAATCACCTATAATTTTAGATTGTAAAACACCGCCAACAGTTGCGCTTTGTTCTAAAAGAATGCCGTTTAAACCTTTCTTTTTTACAAAATAGGCAGCACTTAATCCAGTAATGCCACCACCTAAAACAATGTAATCGAATATTTTTTTCATTTAGACCGCTAAAGCTAACAAGCTCGTAAAATCTGTTGGCTTTTTTTATTAAACTGTTTGCAATTCTTTTTCTTTCACAACCATTGAATCTTCAATAATGCTTTTTAAACCATTTACCCAAGTATATTCAGTATTCATGCAAGGTACTAAAGTAAATTCTTCGCCACCAGCTTCTAAAAAAAATTCTTTGCCTTCTTCGCCCATTTCTTCCAAAGTTTCTAAACAATCAGATACGAATGCTGGACAAACGACAACAATTTTTTTAATACCTTCTTTTGGCATTTCTTTCAAACGTTTAGCAGTGTAAGGTGTTAACCACGGGTCGCGCCCTAAACGACTTTGAAAAGAAAAGGTAAATTTATTTTTTGGTAAACCGAGTCGCGCGCCCACTTCCATTGTCGTAAAAATATCTTGATGACGATAACAAAAAGCGTGAGCTTCTGATGCAACGTTGCAACAATCGGCTGTTTTTAAACAATGCGAATGTGTTACGTCCGATTTTTTGATGTGCCTTTCTGGAATACCGTGATAACTAAACAATAAAAGGTCAAAATCTTTTTGGATATGCGGTCGAATATTTTCCGTCAGAGCGTTCAAATACGCTTCTTTATTATAAAATGGTGGCACAACAACTAATTCGAAGGGATAATTTCCAGCTTGATGAACATCAATACCATCTTGAGCTGCCGTTTCATAACTCGACATGGCATAATGCGGATAGAGCGGAACAATAATCACGCGTCCTAAATCGGGATGTGATTCCATTAATTTATCGTAGGCAAATTTTGTAGAAGGATTACCGTATCGCATCGCAATTTCAATGGGTGTGTCAGGCATTTCAATTTGCAAAGCAGACTGTAATTGCTTCGTAATTTGAACAAGCGGCGAACCAGAATCCCACCAAATAGATTTATATGCCTTCGCACTGCGGTATGAACGAATGGGTGCAATAATACCTTTCACGAGTATAGTGCGTAAAACTTTATTAACGTCTAAAACGCGCTCATCCATTAAAAATTCTTTTAAGTAACGCGCAACATCTTTCGGGCTTGGCGAATCGGGGGAACCTAAATTCATCAGAACTATTCCTGTCTTTTTCATATCGCAAAGTTATTTTCAATAAAAACCACAGTAATTAATAATAGTTTTAATTGAAGCAGAAAATTTTTGAAGATTAGAAAATTATAGAGCATTGTAAAGTACTTATCATAGAATTTAACACTTAAAAATTATTAAATCTTAATTTTGCTAATCAAAACCGCTGCACTTGAAATTAGAATGCAAGAAACCAAGTCGCCAAAATATAAATAACTTTTTCAATTGCTCCTGTTTTGATACGTTCGGCAGGAGTTTTTTTTATAAGATTTCTCCCTTTTTATTTGCGGGTTTATATTTTTTGCAGTTTTTCAGTTCCTAAAAAAGTTAATAGCCGTTCAAAAAATAAAAGAAAGATGGCAGTTATAAGAAATATAGAAAAATAATCTACGAATTGTTTTTTTATTTTAGCTTCAATAACCGATTTCTCAAGTGCATCAATTTTAGTATAAATTTCGGTTAACTCGTTTTCGTTGGTCGCTCTAAAATAAGCGCCGCCTGTTTCACGCGCAATTTTTTCGAGCAGCACTTCATCAATTTCGACGGGTACAATTCCAAAAACAAAATTACCATCAATTCTTCTGCCAATAGGCGACATCGCTTCGCCTTTTGAACCAATGCCAACCGTGTAAACTTTAATTTTTAAGGCTTTTGCAATATCAAGGGCTTCAGTCGGACTCAAAAAACCTGTGTTGTTAACGCCATCCGTCATTAAAATGACTATTTGCGATTTTGCTTTACTGCCTTTCAAATGATTCAATGCCGTACCTAAACCCATTCCAATAGCTGTTCCATCCGATAGTTGACCAATTTCAATTTTTTGAATCATTGTTTTTATAACATCGTGATCAAGTGTAAGCGGACATTTCAGAAACGCTTCACCGCTAAAAACCACCAAACCTATTCTATCATTCGGGCGTTTATCAATAAATTGCGCAGCAACGTGCTGTGCAACCGCAATTCTATTGGGATCAAAATCTTGCGAGAGCATACTACTCGAAAGATCTAAAACGAGCATAATGTCAACACCATAAGTTGTAGCATTATCGTCGGAAAGTGTTTTTTGTGGGCGCGCCAAGGCAATAATTAAACACAGGATTGAGAGCGATTGGAGCAATTTTGTAAAATTAAATTTTCCGAGAATTGCCGATTTTGATTTAAAACTTTCGGAGTGCGAAATAGTAAGCGCGCTAAGTTGCGGTTTGAATCGGTTATTTACAAAATAATAAAGCAGTGCTAAAACTGGTAGCAATATAAAATACCAAGGGTTTGCAAACTGAAAATTAGGGATATACACAAATATTAAATTCTTTTTAAAAATACAAAACTAATCATTTTCAACACCTTCTTCTTCCTGCGCGGCGCTTTCTTTTGGGCTTAATTGCGATTTGTACGTTTTCAGTATTTTGCCATCTTCAGTGCAATCCAATGAATAAAAATCGGTCGGCATTTGTATTTCAACAGTATAAGTAGTTTTATCGGGCGTTTTTATTTGTTTTGCTACTGTGACGTTCTCAAAATTGTAGCTTTTTTTGAGCATATTTTTTATAGCTTCAGGCAAATTTTCAGGTTCGATATAAGTGGCAGCAAATTTATAATTCGAAGCAGAATCGAAAAAAACTTCGCATTGAGCATCGCCATTTAAAAAATTATACTGAATACCGTTTTCTAACGTGTCTATATTTATTTCTGTAGCATTCGGAAAATATTTTTTGAGCACCACCATTTCTTTATCCGCGGCAACTGCCACATTGTTTTTGCAGCGGCTCATTAAACCGAAAGTCCCTAGGAACATTAATAAGTAGCAGATATTATTTTTTAGTAAAAGCATTGAATGTTTGTAGGCGTGTTTTAATTAATTAATCAAAATTAATCTGAAAAAGCAGTCCCTACAAGTAGAGACTGCTTTTTTATTCTAAAAACACGGTATTAAATATTTTCAAAGAATTCTTTTTGAAGTTGAACGCGCTCTTCGGGTTTAATAACCAATTCTTCGTCTGTCAATTTCGGTGAATTATCAGAAGCCGAATGCTGAGGATTTATAATGGGTCTTGCATTTTTAGCTTCAACGCTTTTAGTAGCGTGAGGCACTAATCGCAATCTTTCTTTATCAATCAGTTGACCAGTAATTGAGCAAATACCATACGTTTTATTATTAACACGCATGTGAGCTAATTCCAGATTTCTTAAAAATTGTTGTTGACGCAATAAACTGTTAGAAGTAAACTCCATCTCAGTGTGCAATGAACTTTCATCTGTCCAGTCGCCGGAATGTTGACTTGCGCTATTTTCGTGACTTTCAGCAATTTGTGATTTCAGAAACTCAACTTCTTGTTTGGTTTTAATAATTTTCTCTTCAATGAGACTTTTAAACTCTTCTAATTCTTCATCAGAGTAACGCGCAGCAGTTAGAGCCATAAAATTTAGAAATTATGATTGATTAAAAAATAAACAGCACATAGATGTGCCGAACCAGTATTAAATTTGTGGGAGGAAATAAAAAAAATGTGCTTGTAATAATTTTCCAAAGTAGAGAAAATTTATTTGTGTTTAACTAAATAAACATTTGAGTTAAATGACAATTAAAGTGTTTGCGTTGCAAAATTACTATAATTGTAAATATCTTCATAATTTTTTTGATCAAAATAATAATTTAACAAAATTTTAATTTTCAAATTATTGATAATGACCGCTACTTTTATTCTTTTCATAGGCATCATAGCTTTACTTTATAGTTCTGTTGGGCATGGTGGCGCAAGCGGTTATATTGCCATTTTCAGTTTATTTAATTTTTTACCTGCAAACTATAAGCCAATTGTTTTAATTTTGAACGTGCTAACAGCGAGTATAGCCTTTTATAATTTTTATCAAGCAGGATATTTTGATAAAAAATTAGCCTTTAGTTTTATTGCTGCCTCTATTCCGGCAGCATTTTTAGGCGCGCTCATTCATATACCGTTGAAAATTTTTAACGTAATTCTGGGCGTAACGCTGCTTTTTGCATCTATACAACTTTTTATAAAATCCTTTTCACGAAAACATACAGATGATGAAGACACATTTTTGAAACAACCACAACTTTACGAACTTCTTTCTGTGGGTGGTATTATTGGATTAATTTCTGGTATGCTCAATATCGGTGGCGGTATTTTTTTAAGTCCAGTTATACTTTTAAAAAAATGGGCAAATGTTAAAACAACGGCTGCAATATCGTCTTTTTTTATAGTTTGTAATTCAATGGCAGGTTTAGCGACACTAAAAGTCAATCAAATAACTTTTTCCACTTCAGATATTGCAAAGTGTATCGTTACGGCTTTAATTTGTGGCATAATTGGTTCGCGATTAGGTAGTAAAATTTTAGAACCCACTTTGGTTCAAAAAACTTTAGCTTTTACACTATTTTTAGCCAGTATAAAACTCTGCTTTTTTATAAAATAATTTAAACAAATGGTTTTACAAACATTTGCTGCACTGAAAGATATTTTGAGTAGTTCATTTGAAATTCCATCTTACGAGGGCAGTATCAAAAATTTGCGCGAATTTCTCATTTTTAAATATCCGGAAGCTAAAAATATATTAATTATTTCGCGCTTTGCCGTCGGTTCAAATATTTTGAATGATGAAGCCTTAGTTAAAAATAGTGATGTAGTTTTTATAATTCCGCCAAGTAGCGGCGGATAATAATTGTTCGTTGATAGTTGATAGTTAAAGGACACTTTTAAATGAGCAACTATAAAAGAACAACGAACAACTATCAACAACAATTTTTATGAAACACATTTCCGAAATAGATTTACAACCAGCCGATTTTTTAAAAGATTGGCGCGATAACACCGCTGGTGCAATTGTTTTATTCAGCGGTGAAACGCGCATTGATAGCAACAACAAAACAGTTGATTATCTTTTTTACGAAGCACACACACCATTAGCGGAAAAATATATTTTTGATATCATTGAATCGGCAAAAAGCAAATGGCAATTGGCTTTTGCGCACGGCGTGCATCGCATCGGAAAAGTTTCGGTAGGGGAATGCGCAGTAGTTGTGATTACTGCATCGAAACATAGAAAAGAAGCTTATGCCGCTAATCAATACATTATTGATAGAATTAAGCATGAAGCACCAATATGGAAATGTGAATATTATTCCGATGGTTCGCACATATGGGGTGGTAATTGCAATTGTTTTGAAAAAACGAAAGATGTGTCGAAACACATTTATGAGTTATGATTCACTTTTGCGAAAGTTTGAAAGCGCAAATTATTTTGAAAAGCAAATGGTCTATTAATTTATTATCCGTCATCTAAGGCGAAGGAATATTAAATTAAACCCAGAGACTTGACTGAGGGTTGCAAGTTTTTTTATTGAAAATAAGTATTTCGCAAGATGATTTAGTTGTAATTTTGTTTAAAAAAAGCGAGATGGAAGAATTTAAGAAACTCGAGTACGACCTTAATCAAATTGCCGATGCATTCGATATTCAGGCAGTAAATCAGTGCGACGACTTGGATAATTGGATGTCTGCAATGTATGATTTAACTATTGCTGAAAGAGATATTCTTGACGAATTGCATACAGATACTGTTCAAAATGCGGATTATTGGAATGAAGAAGAATTAAAAATCCAGTTCGTTGGCTTGGTTTTTTTAATAGCAAAAGTAAAAGTAAATAAAAAAATTAGTGTTTTCTACGAGCGTCCGATGTCAGCTAAAATAAACGGATACAAATTGGCTGTAATCTCTGATTGTATGGTGGCGACACCAAAAATGTTCAATGCGCCGCAAAATCCATATTTTTTTCTTCAAGAATTTAAGAAGGGTAAAGGTGAAAAAAATGATCCAGAAGCGCAAATGTTGATAGCTATGCTGATCGCTCAGCATAATAACTCGGATGGCAAACCAATTTATGGTGGTTTTTTAGTGGGTTCAGAGTGGCGCTTCACAACACTCGTTGGTAAAAATTATTGTATTTCGCGCAAATATGACGCCATGCAAAAAAATGATCTTCTTCAAATTGTCTTCAGTCTTAGAAAATTAAAGCAGCTTATTTTAGAAAGATAACTAAAAAAATTGCATATTTGTTTAAATTATTTTTTTATGAACAGTAACATTTTAGGTATTGTAATGTGCGGTGGCATGAGTACACGCATGGGAACCGACAAAGGTTTGTTGAAACATAAAGGAAAGTATTGGGCTGAGATTGTTGCTGATAAATTTTTAATGATTAATATGCCTTACGTTTTTTCTATCAACGCCAAACAAGAAGAAAAATATAAATTAGCACTCGGCGAGGATAAAAATTTTGAAATTGACATAAAAAACTCGCAATTTCAGGGTCCGTTAAAAGGTTTGATGAGTGTGCATAAAAATTATCTTGATAAAGATTTAATTCCTATTGCCTGCGACATGATTTTTTTTAATCAAAAAAAATTAGAAAGACTTTTAGTTGCTAATTCAAAAAGCAGCATGGAAAGTAATTTCAGTTTCATATTTAACAATTCTGATTATTGCGAACCTTTTGGCGCAATCTACAAAGCTAAATATTTATCAAAAATAGAAAAAGAAGATAAACTTTTAGAGGGTTTGAGTTTGCAAAAATTATTGCACCAAGGAGCTACCAGTTTTATAAGTACAGGAGATAAAAAAAGTTTTTCAAATTTTAATAAGCCGGAGGATTTACTTTAAATGATTAATGGCGCGCATCAAATCGTTGAGATGCACATCGCTGACAGGAATATTGTTCTCGCCAATAAAAATAGTTTGGCTTCGGATAGATTGTATTTTATCCACATTAACAAGAAAAGATTTATGAACGCGCAAAAAATGGTGCGACGGCAATTTTTCTTCAATGGCTTTTAAAGTGCTTTTGGTTAGAACAGGTTTTGTGGCTGTTGTAAGATAAATTTTCACATAATCTTTCATGCTTTCAACGTGCGTAATATCATCTGTAATAATTTTGACGAGCGCATATTCTACGTTGACGAAAAAATAATCAAGCGTTTCTGGCAATAATTCTGTTTTTGATTCTGTATTAACTGTTAACTGATTTTGTTTTTCCTCTAAAGCCTTGTAAGCAGCTTTTGTAAATCGCTCTAAACTGACGGGTTTTAACAAATAATCTATCACTTCAAGTTCGTAACTTTCGACGGCATAATTAGCATAAGCCGTAACAAAAATTACGGCGGGTTTAACTTTTAAACTTTGTAAAAATTGTGTACCCAACATTCCAGGCATCTGAATATCCAAGAACATTAAATCAACTTCGTGCTCTTGTAAAAACTCCATGGCTTCAAACGGATTTTTACACATTCCAACAAGTTTCAAAAATGGAATTTGATGTATATTTTCTTCAATTAATTTTCTCGCCAGATTTTCATCATCCACGATGAGACATTTTAAAACCATATTTTCGTTGTTCGTTGAAAGTTGTTCGCTGTTCGCAAATAGTAGGGATTCATTTTTGAAGCCTTAGATATGAACAACAAAAAATTATTAATGATCAACTATTAAGCGTTAAGTTAAGTTCGATGGAATAAAAATTATCCTTTTGAGAAATTTCTAATGAATGCGCGTTGGGATAAAGCAATTCTAATCTACGTTTTAAATTGCGCAAACCAATACCCGAAGTTTCATCCTTGTTGTTTTTTGTTTCGACACCAATTTTATTTTTAACCGAAAAAAACAAATGGTTATCTAATATTTTCAAATCAATGTCAATAATCGGATTTAAAACCATACCTAAGCCGTGTTTAAAAGCATTTTCAACAAACGGAATTAAAATCATCGGTTCAATAATTTGTCCGGTTGGCGCGCCTTCAATTTTAAATTTAATTGCAACATCTTCTTCAAATCTAATTTTTTGCAACGCAATATAGCTTTCAAGATACGCGATTTCTTTTTCGAGTGCAATGAGTGATTTGTCGGATTCGTACAACATATACCGCATCAGCTCCGAAAGTTTAATCGTTATAGGTTCAGCTAATTCCGATTTTGAGCGAATGAGATAAACAATACTGTTCAGTACATTAAAAATAAAATGCGGACTAATTTGCGAGCGTAAAAATAATAATTCCGATTGTAATTGTGCATTGCGTTGCTCTTCTAAAATTTTTTCCTGCCGAGAAATATAAACCAATAATCCATAACCCGTACTAACAGCGCCGACCATTAAAATTGCAAAAATGCCTTTGAATGATTTTCTTTTATCATGCTCGTCAGGTTCTAAAAAACTTTTCAGCCAATCAATTAAAAAAGCATGATACACCGAAAAAATAATTATTACCAAAATTAAAGCCCAAAAATAAATTGAAGCATTTTTTTTCAATAAAATATTTGGAATCAGCCATCGTGTATTAAAAAAAAATAACGGTATGTGACTCAAAATAATTAAAGAAGAAACCAAAAGCGTATTCGTATAAAGTTCTTCGGGTTTTGAGTTTGATAGCGATAGAAACAACCATAAACCCCATAAACTGATGTGAAATAAAATAGCTTTATAACGTTCAGAAATAAAAAATTTCATTGTAAATAAGAGTTAATGGTTAGTGTAACGATTAATGAAATAATGGTTGATGGGAAAAATTAACCACTAACCATTATTTCATTAATTATTGAACTACCCACCGTAATCAGGTTGATCTTGTTGACCTTCAGGTTTTCTATTTTTCTTTTTGAAGAAAGACGCATCCATTTTGCCGAATGGAATTTGTAATGAAACGCGGAAATTACGCACATCGCGACGGCGATAAGTATCTTGAATAAATGTAGGTTGCGTGTAAACTATTTCGTCGCGTCTCGAATCAAAAACATCATTAAGGGAAAGCGTTAAATTGGCTGCTTTATTAAAAAAAGATTTTTTAACTGCGACGTCTAAATATGGCACACCTTTTCTGTAACCTTGTGGTAAAGGTCGGTTGCCTTCATTGCCGGCATTAATTTGAAACGATAAATCTCCCGGTAATCTATAAGTGATGCCAATTTTTTCTGATGCTGCCCATGCTGCATTTGTTAAACCATTGACCGATAAATTGTAGTGAATAATGTTAGCACTCATTGAAAGCTCAAAGTTTTTACTTAAAGCCAATTTCAATGTATTGTCGAAACCAAAAGTTAACTCATAACTACCATTCACAGTAGTAGAAATCAGCACCGTTGAATCGGTGGGCGAAGGGTAAGAAAATGGTTTGAGTGTATTTGTTTCGTGTTCAACATAAATAGAAGAGAGCCAGTTATTTTCGCCAAAAATTTTATTGAAATTAAACTCTGCATTATTTACGTACTCGGGTTGTAAATTCGGATTACCAATCTGTACGTTTTGTTTGTCGTTACTCTGAATACCAGGTCCGAGTTGGCGGAAACCGGGACGTTGAATTTTGCGACTAAAGTTTAAACCAATTTCAGTCGTCTCATCAAGTTTTTTAGAAAGATACAGTGAGGGAAAAAGCGAATTAGCGAGCGACCCCCAAAAATTATTACTTGAAAAATTCGGATAGTTATAGCCGTAGCTCACTGCTGTATCCGATTTTGGTTTTACATCTAAGCTCGATTGCTCGAAACGAAAACCAGCTTGATAACTTATTTGATTTTTAAATTTGCCTGAATACGTAATGTAAGCCGCGTTTATAGTTTCATTAATGTTAAAAAGTTGCGAAAACTGATTGTCTTGCACAAACTCGGATGTTACAGGATTTTGTGATTTGTATAAATAATTTATATCGGTGCCTTTCCAATAACTACGAACACCCATTTCAACCTTTGTAGAATCGTTAATCGGATTCGAGTAATCGAGTTGAAAAACTGTTTGATTATTTTTATTATTACCATCAATGCGCACCAATTCTGGATAACCTGATAATTGTTGATTATTTGCAGCAAAACCTGTTGTTACCCAATTCGCTGTGTTCGCAAATGTTCCTTGCGAATAATTGAATGACGCCGAAAGATTCTCATTTTTTTTAGCAAATGTTTTTTTCCATTGCACCTCAGCAGAGTAATTTTTAAATTCGTTTTGCGGTTCTTGCGACCTCACGCCGTAACTTGTTAGCGCGCTCGTAGCATCCAAATATTGGTAATTCTGAACGGAATTAATATTAAATTTACCATCCACGGCATTGCCGACGAGTGAAATCGTATTTCTGTTGTTTATGTTGTAATCAATATTAAATCTTCCAGATTGAAAAATATTTTCAAATTGCGCTGTGGTATTCTGATTAAAATAACTTGTTGCAACGCCTTGACTATTTAAATTGGTTTTATAAACATAACCCGTAGTTGGCACTTCTTGATGATTAACGTTGTAAAATCCTGAAACATTCCAACGTCCTTCGTTCACATTTAAATTCAATAAACCATTGTAGCGGTTTTGTGTACCCACTCCAACGTTAACTACACCATTATAACCCGCCTTTCTATTTTTTTTCAGTATGATATTTAAAATGCCACCCGTTGTTGATGCTTCATATTTTGCTGAAGGATTTGTAATGACTTCTACTGATTCAATTTGATCGGCAGGAATTTGATTGAGTGCCATCAAAGTCGGTTTACCATCAACATAAATAGTTGTTCCTTTGTCACGCAATTGCGCATTTCCATCCACATCAACCGTAACAGAAGGTACATTTTTTAAAACATCTTCCGCCGTTCCGCCTTGCGAAGTGATATTTTTTTCGACGTTAAACACGCGTTTTTCTAAACTAATCATAGTTGAAACTTTTTGGCCTGTTACCTCAACAGCTTTTAAAACTTCTGCGTCAGCAACTAAAGCAACATCTCCTAAATCTTGTTCAACATCATTGGGTGGCGTAATTCTAACAACTTTAGAAAAATCTTTTAGTCCTAAAAAACTAATCGTCACTTTAACGCCACCCATTGGTAATTCTGTGATACTAAATTCTCCATTGTCCGTCGTTAATGCACCACCAACCAAACTGTCTTTTCCAGCAATATTTTTAAAAACAGCGACAGATGCGTAACCGACGGATTGTTTCGTTGCAGATTCAATAACTTTACCGAATACGCGACCAATTTTTAATTTGGAGTTATTGCCATTACTGCCACCGCTTGCTTGTTGTGGACGTTGCGCAAACAAAGTCGCTGACAAACTTAAAAAAGTGATTAAACTAAAAAATTTCATACTCTTAATTTTTTTTACCTCAACGGTAGGTTAATTGACAATGCAAAGGTATAATTACAACCTAAATCATTTCTGAGAAGCAGACTATTTGACTTATTGTGACGACGATACGTTGAATTGAGCCTATAAGCAGTTTTTTTATTCGGATAATTTTTTGTCAAAAGGTTAAAGTTTTCAAATAGAAGTGGTTTAAGCAGTACATCATGCGTTTAAATATTTTCGATAAATTTTAGAGTGTATTTATAAATCAAAAGAAATTAATTTTTTTTTGTTATTATTGCACTCTTTATAAAATCGCAATTTAATTACTTAATTTTTACACTTTTATTTGTGAAGTCATTGTCTTGGTAAATAAAAGTGTTTCAAAGCAATCAGTATGCTCTCTCTCGTTGAACAGAAAATTCAGAAAAATAATTTAGCTTTCCTTAAAGTAGCATTAAAGGATATCAGAACAACAGGCTCGGTAACGAGCAGTTCAAAATATTTGATAAAAAAAATGGTTCAACCCATTAATTTCAAAAAAGCAAAAACTATTATTGAATTTGGCGCGGGCGAAGGTTGTATTACGCGCGAAATTTTGAATAAAATGCAAGCCAGCAGTGAAATACTTTCGTTTGAACTCAACGAAACTCTTTTTGACCATCTACAAAATATTAAAGATAAACGACTTAGTTTCATTAATGATAACGTGACGCAATTAGGCAATTACGTAGCTTATAATTCTGTTGATGCAATTATTTCTGGTTTACCATTAGCTAATATTCCGAAAGCAGTCAAAGAAAAAATTTTATCGGCTGCATTTGTATCTTTAAAACCTGATGGTTTGTTTATTCAATATCAGTATTCTTTGTTCGATTACAGACTCTTGAAAAAGTATTTTAAAGAGGTAAAGTTGGATTTTTCGCTCCTCAACTTTCCGCCAGCATTTGTTTATATTTGTAAGAAGTAAATAGCAAACTGCTTTTTATTCTTTCATAAATTTTTGAGAGAAAGGAATATTATTTAAATCTGTGCCTTGAATAAAATATAATCCTGAAGATAAAAACTCCAAGTTTATGGCATTTCCTTTTTTATCTTTTAACATTATTTGTCCAAAAGTGTTCAGAATATCGAATGTCTTTGCATTCTCGATATTCAAAGTACTTTCAACAATTGTTGGATAAATTTTAATTATTGGATTTGCAACATTAATGACGTCGGTATTATAAATGCCAGCAGCTTTATGAATGCAATTTAAATTTAAACCAGACATATAATTAACGTTATCGTAAACAATAGGATTCATTAAACTCAACGGA
>JAYVNP010000054.1:0-5341 GCA_043758385.1 Saprospiraceae bacterium | reverse complement strand
GTATAACTGTAATTTCCCGAACCACCCAAAGCATTAATACTCACCGATCCGTTATTCAGAGCGCAGGTGGGCTGTTTATTAATGGTGTAGCGCGCGCTTAAATTATTAACGGTACTATCTACTGAAACAGGCACGACAATATTACACGTTGCCGATTTTGATACCGTGACCGTGTAAACCCCTTTTTTTAAATTGGTTCTGACATTGCTTGTTCCGTTATCGCTCCAAAGGTACTTATAATTTGCCGGCGAAAACGAAACGCTGCCACTGCCATTTGTACAATTGGCTTTGCTTTGAGAAACAATGCGCACCGCCGTCACACTGTCTAAAATAGTAATGGTTTGTTTCTGGAGCGCGCTTATATTACCGCAAACATCTTGTGCTTGCCAAGTTCTGACAATTTGAAATTGACAATTTGAAATTGACAATTGTTTTTCGTTTGATGTCACCGTCGGATGTGTATCGCAATTATCGGTAGCTGTTACAATTGTTGCCTGCGGTATCGCTTCCCCCAGACCTACATTAACTGTAATATCTGTCGGAACATTTGAAAGTACAGGCGCAGTCGTATCTTTAACCGTAATTTTTTGGAATGCAGACGTGGCATTCCCACACACATCCGTTGCCACCCAAGTCCGTAGAATAGTATAATTTGAGGAGCACGAAGCGGTTGTTATTTTATCCGTAATTGATAATTTGAAATTTGAAATTTGAAATTGACAATTATTTTTTACGGTTAAAGAAATGGGCGGCGGAATATTTTTACAATCCACTGTCATATCGCTCGGAACGTTTACAATGGTCGGTGATTCGGTGTCAAAGATAGTAATAATTTGTTGACCTTTTCGCGTGTTGCCGCACGCATCCACCGCTGTCCAATGTCTGATAATTTTGTAAGAACCGGCACAAACACCTGGAATCGAATCGTCTGCGGCGCGCGAAATGGTGGCTGCAATGTCACAATTATCTGTTATGATAACAGTGGGTGCTTCGGGCATCGAAGCACCACACGCCAGCGTAATATCATTCGGTAGATTTAAAAAAATAGGCGCGACGGTATCAACAATGGTAATATTATGAGAGATAGAAGCCGTGTTATTACAGCCATCTGTGGCAGTGAAAGTTCTGTGATACACGCCCGAACTCGCGCATATTTTATCGTAAGGCTCGGTAAACGGCGGAATAATTTTACCCTCGCAAGCATCTATTGTAAAAATATCTGCACCATTCGGAATCGGATCGCCGCAAGCAATCGTTATGTCGGCGGGTTGTTTGTTAAAAACAGGCGGTTTGGTATCGCGCGTCGTAATTTTTTGTTGGCGTGTTGAAACGTTTCCACAGCCATCATCCGCAGACCAAGTACGTGTGTACTGCGCTTTAAATTTTTGTGCGCTTTTACAGTCGAGCGCGATACTATCGTCTTTAAAAGTGATGCTTACATGGGTATTGATATTATCTGTAGCCGACATTGATGCAAAAACTAAAGGCTCGTCGCACTCTATCGTTACATCGCCGGGTACATTAGTAAACACGGGCGCGGTATTATCAATGAAACCGGCGTCAATGCTTCCAATACTATTCATATTTTTTGCTAATAGATTTATCACATCCGTTTTGCCTGAAGGGTCTACGTCGCTATCAAAACTGGCTGCACCCCGATTTTTTTCGGTAAAATTTATTCCAGTGGGTTGAGCTGGAAACCCAAACGTTACCGTATAGCTACCGGGTTTTAAGTTTTTAAATATATACAAACCGGAAGCGTTGGTCATGGTTTGATTTATGGCGTCCGTTCCAGAAATAATTGTTCCGTCGCGCGCGATTCCTGAAATCGAAACCGGCACATTCGCTAATCCGACTTCACCGGATTGTTGAATACCATCTTTGTTGCAATCCAGCCAAGAAAAACCGGATATAGAACCGCGACAACCCGCCACATTAATTTGTACGGCATTAGAAATTGCCCTTAAATTAGAACAACCATCGCCCGATTCTATAACACTGACTTTAAAAAAAGTATTAACGGTTAAATTATTAATTGTTAATTGATAATTGTTAGTTGACAATTGAATGGGTGAATAGTTATTTCCGTCCGTACTGGCGTACCAAGTATAAACAGCCGAACCTGTACCACCTATGACTTTAGCCGTTAAAGTGACTGGTGTGTTTTCACAAATATTTGAACTTGAAGGATTAATTGAAACGGTTGGTGGTGAAGTGACAAATACTTTTTGTATATTAGAGGGTTCCGAATTACAACCATCCGTTCCGACTTCACAAGCATAAATTGAATGAAAACTGAGCGACTTGGTGAGGTTGGTTAACAGAAGCATCGCTTTATTTTCTAAAGGTATCGGCGACCAAGTTGCACCGTCATCTTCACTTTGCTCCCAAATAATGGTGCACGCTGAACCAATGCCACCGCTCGTCAGTTCTGCTAATAGTACAGCATTCCCACCTTTACAAACGGTTGTTGAACCCGTAATTGTGATAATAGGTTTTTGTGCAATCGTAATTAGAATATCCGAAGAAGGCACACATACTTGCGCTAAGGTTTTAAAAGGCAAAAAACAAAAACTAAAAAGCAATGCCATAGCTAACAGCACGTAGCTATTCAAAAACGGTGCTAATCGTAATTTGATGAGCGCAGTTTTTGAAAGCGCATAGCGCACTGCTTTTTGATTAAATTGTAAGATTCGTAAACTATTCATATTCTTTGCTAATTGTCCGCCTAGCATGAAACATGAATAGACGTTCATAATTATGTTCAGGGATTGTAGGGGCGTATTGCAATACGCCCTAAGTATTGTAGGGGCGTATGCAATACGCCCCTACTAATTACAACATCCACTACCACTACACGTTATCGTCGCGTGATACTTAACATTTGCTTTCAAAGGCGGCGTAATATATCTTGAATCTGGACTTGTCGGTTGCGTCGGCACGTTATTAAATGTGGCGCCGTTATCCGCCGAGACCTGCCAAGTGATGACACACGATCCTGTTCCACCCGTTTTGGTCGCGTTAATTTCAACCTGTCCATCTTTACAAACCGAACTCACTTTTGCCAATGATGTAAGTTGCGGCTTATCGAAAATAGTGACTAAAACAGAAAATGCTGTATCTTGTGCGCAACCTTTATCTGTTTTAGAAATCAGTACACGATAATATTTTGCGCCCGCTACATCTGATGCAGGTTGATACGTTGAATTATCAATATCATTGGGTGCAGTGGAGTAGTTGCTTCCATCATTGCTGACTTGCCAAGAATAATGCACGAAACCTGAGCCGCCAGAAGTTTCGAGGGAAAGTTTATCCGTTCCACCCATACACTCATTAATAGCTGCGAGTGGTTTGGTGGTTGATAACTGCGGTGCAACAATTACTTTGGCAATTCTGGAAGTGTCCGATGTACAACCTGTACCCGTGGCACTCAGGATAACTCTGTAATAAGTTGTGGAAGCAGAAGAATTTACAGGTTTATAAATATTTGTTTTTTCGCCCGGAATATCCGTAAAATCGGCGGGGTTGCCGGTTTGAGAAATTTGCCATTGATAACCGTAATTTCCGGCACCATCTTTAATAACGACACTCAAAGTTTGATCGCCTTTAGTACATTCATTCAAATCTTGCGGTTGTGAAACGATAGAAAGTTGCTGATTAACTGTCACCGCAACCTTTTTGGAAGGTATGGTTCCGCAACTCGCGCTACCACCATCTGAAACTTGAACATAATAATATGTTGTGCCGGCATTTGTAGAAACAGGTGTAAACGAAGAACCTACGGCACCGGGAACTACTGTGAATGCACCCGCCAGTGTGGCGCTTGAATACCACGTATAAATTAAATTAGACGCGGCATTTGAATTGGAAGTGCCGTTGATAACGTTTACCAAAAGTTGTTGATTACCATCTTTACATTCTATAAACCCGATGAGGTCATCTTTAAAACTGATAGGATTTCTGACATCTACTTTGGCAGAGCGCGTGGTGTCAATCGTGCAGGCGGTTTGGTTATTGGCATTTATGATGAGTCTATAATACGTCACACCCGCTGAAACAGAATTGGGTGTGTACGTGGCAGTATTTCCGCTCGGGCTGTCCGTCCAGCCCGATGTACTATTCGCACTCAATTGCCAACGGTATGTATTGGGCTTCAGACTACTGCCGCCGGTAATGGAAGGCGTTAATGGAGCAGTGCCATTGGTACACTGCGTAATATCGCTCGGCTGCACCATAATTTTCAATTGCGAATTAACGGTAACTATTGACACATTCGATGTTAACTGTCCGCATTTTGAACCCGTGGAATACACATACACGCGGTAATATCGCGTGCCGGGATTAATGGATTGTGGTGTTAATGTCGCTGCCGTCTGACCAATGGAATCATTCCAAGTGCTATTATCTGCGCTGTATTGCCATTGGTATTGTACACTGCTCGTAATACCTCCCGCAAAAGTTATTGACAACGGATCGTTACCACCTACACACTGCTCAATATTTGGGAGTGCGCTCGTGAGCGATAACGTATCATTTATAATAACCGTCGCCATGCGCGAAGTAATGAAAGAACAATTTGCCAACGCAGAAGTCGTTCTCACGCGGTAATACGTTGTGCCAGATGTTGTTGACGGTGGCGTAAATGTTGGTAAACTATTCAAAACTGTGCTAATAGGAAAATAAGCACCGTTTTGAGTAGTACTCGATTCCCACACAAATTTGTTATCCGAAGCACCCCCCGATGTTACAAAATTGAGTACATCTTTACCCCCTTGACATTCTGTTATATCCTTAATATCAGTTACCGTTTTAACTTGTGGCGACACAATAACTTTCGCTACAAACGATGGAATGGAACCACCACAACCCGTATTCGATGACGTGACGACCACTTTATAAAATGTTGTATTCGCTGTCGTGCTCGTCGGCGTAAAAGGGATTGTCGTCGCTCCCGTAATCGGTGTCATGCTTGTGCTGTCCGCGCCCGAATACCATTGATACGTCAGTGGCGTTTTCGGACCTTCACCCCCCGCTGTTTTAACCGTTAAGGTTTGGTTACCACCCATACACTGCTCAAAACCTATCGGAGATACGTTAATCACTAATTTATCGTAAACACTGACTTTGACGGGCGGATCGGAAGTGATTGTTCCGCAGCCAGACACGGTTGAAGTCGCACTAACTCTATAATACGTTGAACCCACTCTACTTGCATCCGGTATAAAATTTGCCGTCGTTGCACCCGTACCGCGTGTATCCGCTATCCAATTATTCACACCATCCAAGCTTGAATACCATTGAATAATGTACGCCGGATTTGTATTATCTGCACCCGCCACAA
>JAYVNP010000053.1:0-5359 GCA_043758385.1 Saprospiraceae bacterium | reverse complement strand
AATTATAGTAGTTAAGCGCCGATACAGTATTGAGTTTATAGTGTCACCCTTTTTTGTGCCTACTACCTTAGCGTCTGTTGATTAGTATTAGCACCACTCGCGCGGTAGCGTTTAAGTGCACACGCTGCCAACCGAACAGACCGAACGGCGCAGAGAATTTGCAGCGTTTTAGAGGAAACTGATTAGATATTATAAGAGTAAAAAAGTGTTGCTGTTCCCGCTGCATCAACTTTATAATATGCAATATTGATTAAGTTTTCAGAAATTGTTACTTCCGTAAATCCGTAATCTGCGTTATTATAGGCAATGAGTGCCGTTTTAGAATCAATTGCTTGCGGGAGTTTAAGCGATAAATCCATTGTGTGTAAACTGTGTCCACCTGCGCCCGTAACGATATAAGGCAATATTTTTGTGCCATGTTTTTGAATAAATAGTTGAAAGTTATGCGAATGACCCGAAATGATTAAATCTGGAATAACGCCCGATTGCGCAAAACTATAATTCATTAGTTCCTGCATCCAAATACTGCCAGTGTGTGTATTTGAACACGAGTATGGTGAGTGATGTAGCGCCACAATTATTTTCTGTCCTGCTGTGTGTGCATCGCGTAGTTCAGAAATAAACCAATCGCGTTGGTCCTCCAAAACGCGACCACCAGGCGGAACATTTGTGTACAATCCAATGATACAAAAGTGATTAAAATTAAGTGTAAAATATGGATTAGGTTGCGTTACACTTGTTCTGTCAATACCATGCGCAGAAATAATATTTTGAACAGTTGGACTGCAAAACACTTTCATAAATGCTTCTAAACTCGTTTTTGCATTATTAGGAACAGCTACATTTAAATCACCATCGTGATTGCCAGGAATGGCAAAAATTGGTGCATTGACATTTTGGAAAGGTTTAAAAAATTGTTCGAGATAATTTTCTTCTTCGCCAAAAAAATATACTACGTCACCCGCAATATACACAAAATCGGGATTACGTGCTGCAATGGCAGCCGTTACCGCACTTTCATTTTGGTTAGAAATATTACCACAATCGGCGATAAATGCAATTTTATAACTCGATTTCTCTGGAATAAAAGCATGTGCATTCATGTGAAACGGATAAATACCATTCGGTGTAGGCAATTGCTGAAATACACCCGAACCAACAGAATGGATATAATTTGTGTTTTTGTACGTAGGAAGCATAATATTGAATTTTAATACAGTTGTATTAAAACCGTGCCGATTTTGTAACATTTTGTTTTTAATGTAGTTAGTATAAGCGTGTCTGTTTTTTTCTGATTTATTGTTTTGGTTATTTTTGTCACTTTAGTCATTTTTAGGATTTTCATTTTGGTTTTCATTTTGTTTCAGAGTGTTGAGTGCGTTTACAGACGCACTTTTTTTATGCGCATTATGCGCATTATTTGCTAACTAACAACCAACAACCAACAACTAACTATAAATCATTCGTATTGGTATGTCTATTGCAATGTAAGCTTATGGATATACAATTGCATCGTAAATATTTCTTCTCAGATTGCTGTATTGGCACTTTGCGCGTCGGCGACAAGTTTTGGTGTTACACACTTGAAGACATTGAACGCGCCATAAAAATTAAGAACGAAACCGCAATTCCACTTGGACGGTATGAACTAATTATTGATTATTCCCCACATTTTGATACAGATATGATGCACATTTTAGATGTGCCTGGCTTTGAAGGCATACGCATACATTGGGGAAATACGGCAGCCGATACCGAAGGATGTGTATTAATTGGCTTAGATGCAGACCTCGATAATGGTGATATTTTAAACTCGCGCGCTGCTTATGCAGCACTCAACGCGATTATTTCTACGATACTGAAGACAGAAAAAGTGTGGATTGAAATTACATCAGCTGCCAAAGATAGCGTATAGATTACCTTTTAGTATAATCTTTAGCACGGTATTTGAATAAGTATTATAAAAATACTCATGCTTATGAAATTTTGGGAAAATCTACAATCTGTTATCGAAAATCTGCAATTTGCTTTATTTGCTGCCTTAGCAAAAGCACTATTACAACCTTTAGAGACACGTGCTAAAACAATTAGTGTTGCTATCAGCACTATTATTTTAGGTACTCTGATTGGTCAAGCAAGTCTAAATATTACGTGGCTCAAAACCTATTCCTTTGCAATTAGTACCGCTTGCGGACTATTTGGCAAAGAATTGTTTGATTATGCGTTAGAGTTTATTAAAAATCGCGATAAATTAAATGGACTGTTTCAAAAAAAGACGGGACTATAAATAACTATCAACTATTCGCATTTTATGCTAAATCGTAAGATTCCTTGAATCGAATAATTCTTAATTCTTAATTCTTAATTTTATGGCTATCGCAGTGTATTTACTTTATCAACAATGGAAAAACTTCTTAATCATCATGTTGTTTTCGGTGATGCTTTTTGCTAAATTCTGTCACAAACCGATCGAAATCATAATTGCAAAAGACAAGCGTATTGATACGCTTACAAACTCTCTGACGTATGCACTTGCAGCACAACGGAATTTGCGCGATTCTATCGAGTTTATAACGCTGTTTTTCAAGAATAAGCCTCCACAGATTGTTGTAAATCTACATCATGCCGTTACCGTATATGATACCATACGCACTGCCTTATTCATTACCGATACCTTCCGAAAGGATGAAATAATTACGGTTATAGACACTCAGAGAATACATATTGATACGTCCTATTATTTACGACTACCATACATCTATGCCTTACAGGATGATTTTATAAGTTTGAAGCTCTCATTAACGAACACAAAAAAAAGCGTTGATTCCTTAACGATAATCAACGCTTTAACTATATCAAATACAAAAACAACATCTTTTTTTTACACCACTAAAATGCTTAGTTTTGAGAACTCCAATCCCTATATTTCAACCGTAACGCCTATTTATACGTACCGGGTTGAACGACCACACAAAATTTGGGCGGATAGGCTCGGCGGGTTTTTCGTCGGTTTGGGTGTTGGTGTAGGTAGTTCATATTTTCTCAATAAGAAGTAAAATAGTGATGGTTGATAACGAACTCGAAAACTACTTTAATGTATTTAAGGCACTCAAAACAGGCAAGCTGAAAACGGTTTATCCTGTGCGCTTTGCTGCAAAGTTACACTTTTATCATTTTAATGCGGGTTATTCTGCCTGTAATTTAGCACATCTCTATAAAATACCGATATTGGAGGTATTAAATACGCTCAAAATAACACAAAATTGACTTTGGCAACAATTTTGTACTGTTAGTTTGTCAGAAACTTATTTTCTAACTTAAAACTTTTTATAATGTCAACAAAAGCCAAGAATTTAAAGGCTATCACTAAGCCAACGGTAGTGCAAAAAGCAAGCGATTCAGCAGCTGCAGTTATCGCAAAAACGGATTCGCCACAGGCATTAAAAGATGCTGCTACTTCATTGCAGAATGAAATTAGCACATACAATACTGCTTTTGATACCTACAATGGTACAGTAGCTCCAAGTGTTGTTACTGCTGCAAGCGTGAATGACACTTTAACGATGTTAAAAGCGGACTACACAAGATTCAAAATCACAGCCAAAGGTTTACACGCTGTTGGTATTGCTTCTGCTGCCGACTTAGCAGTCATTTCTTTCTTTTAGTCGTCTGTGTCAAGAAAATAAAATAATAGCTCGCACTGTTGTTTTTGGTGCGCTTCGGCGCACCTTTTTTTATATTACTAATTCATTTAGCAATAAATATGAATAAATATGAGTAGTAGAGCAAAAGATTTAGTATTTGTTACAGAGGATACAATTGCTTTAAAAATTATTGGCAATGCTAATGCTTTACTGAATCGTCAAGAAACGCCCGATATTTTACGCGAAAATGCGTTAGGTCTCCAAACGCTTACAGATAGTTATCAAAAATCAGTACGTCTGCATAATGAAGTTGCATTAAGCATACACGCAATAGTTGTTAATGACGCTTGCGATGAAGTACGGTATCAATATTTAGCATTTAAACGATTAGCAAAAGCGTTATTGCATTATGGCATAGCTACACCACAAGACGTTGCGCCAATCATCATGTTTTAAAATACATTAATAGTATGAGCAGATTTGCAAAAGTTGCAAAAGCGGTTTCAACGCCCACTATACAGAGAAAAAGCTATGCTTTAGCCAATAAAGTATTGGCTAGTAATGTTGCCAGTGCCGATTTAAAAACACTTGCCAATGATTTAATTTATGTTACTAATTTGTACAGAGATGCAATAGGTAATTTTAATGATTCTATTTTGCCTCAAACATCGCTTGCAGCTGCTGTAAACGATGATTACGTAGGCATGGGTTCTACATACAGTGAGTTAAAAGCAATGGCTACCAGGTTGGCAAAAGTAGGTATTATAAGCACCATGGAACTAAACGATATAATGAGTGCAACGCACTAAAAATAAGCATTTTTACTAAACTCGGTTACAATTTTGATTCGCTACTACAAAAATAGTAGCGTTTTTTATTGCTAAAACGGTTCCTCAATAGCGATATTGACATAGAGTGAACAACCATATTTTTGTATTGCCGATTCGAGTTTTTCGCGCTGAAATGGTTTTTTAGAATTGATCATCAGGTTCATATAACCTTGCTGACAACCATAGGCAATGGCAAAATCTTTTTGCGTAATGCCTTTTTCGATGAGAAAATTTTTTACCACTTCTGTAAGTGACTCCTGTACTAAACCTGCTATAATACGCTGTTGCTGTGTGTTCATAATGCCTATTTCCCACAAATGTATATTAATATTTCCTATTTGCTAATAAAAGTATTCGTTTTGAATTTTTACACGTACTTTTGTAATGCTTTTTCATAAGAGCAAATTTTGATTTTATCTTAGTAAAATGGCTGTCTTTCAAGACAGCCATTTTTTGTAATGTTCCTCGATAAATAGCTACTCTGTGCGCTTTAGTTCAATGCTTACAGATATAGTACAACCATTTAGTTTTAAGCCAAGGAGTAAACGATCGAGATTGATTACATCATTGCCATTCAGCATAGATGAAAAGTAAGATTCGCTGACGTTCAAATAAATTTCTGCAAATTTCTTTTGAGAAAGTTTCTCTCGTTTCATAAAATCTTTTACGGCTTTGCGCAGTTCATTATTTATTAAATTAGCCATTTTTCTTTGTGTTTAAGTGTTTATATAATGTAGGTTTACTAATACTAAAGAGTGTGCAAATTTCAGCGATAGTATGCTGCTTTGAATCATACAGCTTATTAATACTTGCAATTTGCTTTGCATTGAGTTTGTTTTTAGCACCACCCAAAACACCACGCGCGCGGGCTGCTTCTAAACCTGC
>JAYVNP010000052.1:0-16276 GCA_043758385.1 Saprospiraceae bacterium | reverse complement strand
AAAAACATAGTTCGATTTGTGATTTGTTCTTCGTATTTCATTCACAAAGTAAATCAAAATTCAAAAACCTAAAATGTTTTCTGAATAATATCTATTCTACCGCAATTAAATTTAGTTTCTGACAGTTTGTTTAAAACCTTCGAGGTGAACTTCGAATCAAATTTATAAACTCAACGCTTGCAAACCCTTTATAGATTTGTAATCAGTTAAATCATGAATGCTCGGCACAATACTAATAAAATTATTTTCGAGTGCCCAAACATCTGTATCAGTTGCCTCAAGTTCTTGATTTTCAAATTTACCCGTTAACCAATAATATTTTCTACCCTGCGGATCAGTCGCCTCAACAAAATCTTCTACCCAATTCGCTTCGCCTTGTCGACAAATTTTAACGCCGGCAAATTTTTCGCCTAAGTTTATTTTCGGGAAATTAACATTCAGTAAAATCGGTTGGTTAGCATATTTCTCTAAAACAAATTCCGTAATTTTTTTTATATGCTGTTTGATAGAATCAAAATTAGCTTCCATCGAATAATCGAGCAAAGAAAAACCTATAGAAGGAATGCCTTCTAAACTCGCTTCCATGGCTGCACCCATTGTGCCGGAATAAATAATATTAATGGAAGAATTTGAACCATGATTGACACCGGAAAGGCATAAATCAATCTTTCTACCTTTGAGCAAAACATTTTTTGCCAGCTTCACGCAATCAACAGGCGTGCCTGAGCATTCATACGATTCAATACCCTTAAAAATTTTTTTATCGCGGTTCAATCGAATCGGACCGTTAATTGTAATAGAATGACCTTTGGCGGATTGTGGCGCGTCGGGTGCTACTACAACGACTTCACCAATCTGCGAGGCTACTTCAACTAACGCAGCAATACCGCCCGAAAAAATTCCATCATCGTTAACTACAAGAATAAGTGGCTTAGACATAAATAATTTATAAAAAATTTGGGTAAAAGTAAAAAGCAAAATACCTTGCTGAATAGTTGTCCGTTGCTCTTTTAAGGGTTCAAAAATGAACCCTTGCAATCAATGAACAAAAAACAACGAACAATGGATTATAAAATTTTACTAAAAAATTTAGACAAAGGCGATTTCAAACCTGTTTATTGGCTTCAAGGAGATGAACCCTATTTTATTGACTTAGTAGTAAATAAAATTGAAGAACTTGTTTTGAAGCCAGAGGAAAAATCGTTCAATGCTACAACTATATTTGGCAAAGATATAAACAGTGCGCAAAATATTATTGAAGCAGCAATGCGATTTCCGATGATGGCACCAAAACAGTTAGTAATTGTGCGCGAAGCGCAAGATTTTGATTTTTTAAAGAAGAGTGACGGTACGCGTTTGCAAAATTATATCGAAAAACCTTCGCTAACAACGGTGCTGTGTATTGCTTACAAAAATAAAAAAATCGACGGAAGAAGTGCTCTGGCAAAAGTTTTAGAAAAAAATGCCGTCGTTTTTGAATCGAAAACGCTTTACGAAAACCAATTACCCGATTTCATCATTGATTATTTGAGTGACAGAAAATTTACGATTGAACCACACGCGCAAACTTTATTGATTGACCAACTCGGAAACGATTTGCAAACGCTTTGTAACGAACTTGAAAAAGTAATAATTAATTTGCGCGCTGCTCAAAGAAATAAAATTACGGCAGCCGATGTAGAAAACTACGTCGGTATTAGTCGCGAATACAACGTTTTTGAATTAAATGCTGCACTCGCTGCGCGCGATGTATATAAATCTTTCAAAATAGTGGATTATTTTAAAAGCAATATGCGCAACACCCCGCTTGTTGTTATTGTTAATAGCATTTTTTCGCAGTTTTCAAAAAGCTATCAGTTTACTTTTTTACAGACGCAATCGCCGACAGAAAAAGTTAAAATTATGGGCTTACGGAGCGAATGGTTTTTAAAAGAATTTCAAAAACTCGCCACAAATTATAATCGCAAACAAATTGAAGAAGTAATTCACATATTAAGCGACTACGACTTAAAAGCTAAGGGTGTTGAAAGCGGTGCAACTGAAGATAGTAGTTTGCTGACTGAACTGGTTTTTAAAATTGTGAATGTGTAAATGAAAAATATTTTACTCGGTTTTTTATTTGCAGCACTTTGGGCATCTGCATCAGTCGTCACTAAAATTGGTTTAAGAAACGATCAACCGTTTTTATTTTTTGAAATCCGTTTTTTAATAGCGGGTTTAATTATGTTGACGTACGGCCATATTGTTTTAAAAGAAAAACTGCCAACGCAAAAAGAAATTTTACCCCTCATTATTTACGGCGCATTAAACGTTTCGTTGTATTTAGGTTTGTATGTAACCGCTATGCGCGAAGTCTCGGCAGGACTTGGTTCGCTGTCAGTAGCAATTAATCCGGTTTTGATTGCAGTGATAAGCACTATTTTTCAGAAAAAAAATATATTGCCGTATCTTTGGTTTGCGTTAATTCTCGGATTTTTAGGTGTAAGTGTGGCTATTTATCCATTGTTACAATCGGCGCACGCAACGTTACGCGGATTATTAATTTTGTTTTTAGCCATGTTGAGTTATTCTGTTGGTACAATTTATTTTTCTGGTCGGACATGGCATCAAAAACTGATTGTTATTAACGGATGGCAAATTATTTTCGGAGGACTTTTACTTTTACCGCTCACATTGGTGTTTACAAATTTAGAAAAACAAGTTTGGGATACACAATTTTGGTTTTGTATTCTTTGGCTGGCAATTCCTGTTTCTATTGGTGCTGTTCAAATTTGGTTGTATCTTTTAAGATTGGATCCCGTTCGCGCCAGTTCTTGGTTGTATCTCAATCCCATATTTGGTTTTATATTCGCTGCCATAATTATTAATGAACCAATAACCATTTACACCGTCATCGGAACACTTTTGGTGTTAATCAGTTTATGGATTGTACAAAAAAATAAAAAACAAACATAAATTATGGATTTTGGAAAACTCGAAAATATAGATAACGTCCAATTTTCAATGCCTATTGACGATAAGGACAATGCGCGCATTTTAAAAAAATTTTCATCAAAAAAAATTCCTATCATTCGCATCGGTTGTACAGGTTGGTCTGTGCGCGAATGGTGCGGAACAATTTATCCTAAAAAAATTGCTACTTCAGATTTTCCAAAATATTATGGCGCGCAATTTAGCACTATTGAATTTAACACAACGCATTACCGAACGCCAGAAATTTCGGATTGCGAACGATGGCATAACGAAGTGCCGACTGATTTTCGATTCGCGCCAAAAATGTTGCAGAATGTTAGTCATGCAGAAAACCTGAATTCGGTTATTGATTTAGCCAAACGATTTTATGACAATCTTTCTTTTTTAAAAGAAAAACTCGGACCCACTTTTATTCAGTTTCCTCCTAATTTTTCGCCAAAAAAATTAAATGCTTTAGAAAGTTTTTTGAAACATACACCCCAATATATTCGATTAGCGATTGAAGTGCGTCATCCAACATGGTTTCAAACATCAAATTTCAATGCACTTAAACAACTTCTCGAAAATTATAATTGTAGTTTCGTTATTACCGATGTTTCGGGTAAGCGCGATGTTTTGCATTCCAGTTTAACGCAAAGTTGTACGCTTATTCGTTTTGTAGGCAATAATTTGCACGCTACCGACTACCAACGCATTGACGCGTGGTGCGAACGGATTAAAGCCTGGTTAGTTTTAGGTTTGGAGGAAGTTTATTTTTTTTCACATCAGCCCGATAATATTCAATCGCCTGTAATGGCAGAATATTTTTTTAAAAAGATGCAATCAATGTTAAATTTTCCCATCGAAATGCGCGGACAAGTTTCTCTGGAGTCACCAAAAAATGATCAGTTAAGTTTGTTTTAAAGGATAAATTTCGAGTTCAATCAATTGCTTTCTTAAAATTAGATTACTAACTTTATTAAATTTAAAAAATTTTTCAGTTGCTTCACCTAAACTTTAATCATCACTATCTACATCATCATCGAAATCAAAAAAGAAATCTTTGTGTACATCAATCTCACGCCTATCGCGTTTAGTCGGTCTGCCTTCACCGCGTTCTCGGTTTTCATTTCCCGTTTTATTATTAAACCACGCAGCAAATTTATATTTTTCTTCATCCGGCGTAACATCCGCGTAGCACGTTACAGCAATCGGTGCACCAACGCGTTTTTCAATTACGGTTAAAACTTTAAAACTAAAATTAAAACCTTCTTTTTTAACAGTAATGATATCGTTTTCAGTAAGTAAATACGAAGGTTTTACACCCACATCATTCACCTTTACTTTATTTCCTTTCACTGTATCGGTGGCAAGCGTACGCGATTTAAAAATACGCACAGCCCATAACCATTTATCAACCCTTACTTTAAAAGCCATAATGTAATTTTTTACAAAACTAATAAATCGAACACCAATTATTGAATACTGAATTAAAATTACGTTCGCGAATTGCCTTAATTCGTAATTCGTAATTGATTTCATACCTTCGCGCCGAAATTTAAAATCACTTACAATATGAAACTTTATCTACCCTTACTATTAATAATTTTTTGTTTGAAGAAAACAGTAATTGCGCAAACAACCGATACAATTATTGCGCTCAAGGATGTTGTAATTAAAGAAAATAGATTGCAGAGTAAATTTTTGGAAGTAGCGAACGGTATTTCAATTACAGATAAGAAAGAAATTGCTATTTCACCCGCCACACAGTTGAATGAAGTTTTAAATTATTTTCCGGGTATTGACATCAGAACGCGCGGTGCTTTTGGCGTGCAATCCGATATTTCTATCAACGGAGGCACGTTCGATCAAGCGTTGGTTTTAGTAAATGGCATTCGTTTATGCGATCCACAAACGGGACATCATTCACTTAATGTGCCGATGACATTACTAAATATTGAACGCATTGAAATTTTAAAAGGCGCGGCAGCGCGCAGCTACGGACAAAATGCTTTTGCGGGTGCGATTAACATTGTAACCAAAGAACACCAAAGTAAAGGTATGGAATTACAAGCTGTCGTTAGCGATTACAACACTTATCAAATTGGCGGAGCGATTTATGCACCGAATGCGGAATTAGGCGTTCAATATCAGAAAAGTAATGGTTATAGACCTAACTCTGATTTTGAAATTGTAAATTTTTTAGGAATAGATCATTTTAAAATAGGGAAAACTGTTTTGGATTTCACAACTGGATTCACAAACAGAAGTTTTGGCGCATCAGGTTTTTACAGCCCAACAAACGTCAGCAACGAACGCGAAAAAATTCAAACAGGTTTTGTCTCTTTGGGATTGCCTTTCTTTTTAAATGCTATGAAATTAACACCGCGTTTCACTGTCAGAGCAAATTATGACGACTATTATTACGATTATTCTACTGAAGCCTCAAGATCATTAACAAGAAATACAACTACAACTTATTCTGTTAATAGCACTGTTGACGGTTCTTGGAAAAATAATTTAGGTTTAACAGGTTTTAGTTTCGGATTGGAAAACGTAAATTACGAAAACGTAAAACTACTCAATCACAATAGAACTACGACCACAATGAATTTAGAACATCGGTTTTCATTTTTAAAAGATAAATTGACTTTAACACCCGATGCGTTATTTATTAATTATTCTGATTACGGTTCGTATTTCACGCCGGGTTTAGATTTAGGTTACAATGTTTCAGAAAATGCTACACTGTATGCCAATTACAATCGCGTTGTTCGCGTTCCGACGTACACCGATTTATATTTTTCTAATAAAGCCAATTTAGCAAATCCGAATTTACAACCCGAACTCGCAAATAATTATGAAATTGGTGGGAAATTATTTTTGAATAATGTATTTATTCAGACAGCGATCTACAAACGCGAAGGCACAAATTTAATTGATAGAACAAAAGCCGTTGATTCATTACCTTGGAATCCGACAAATTTGAATACTTTTACGATTAGTGGCATAAACGCGAATGCGCGTTTTCAATCAGATAAATTAGCAAACTTTAAATTTGATGTAGGCTTCAATTACGTTTTCGATTATCAACTCAATAAAGTTCAAGCTTTGAGTAAATATGCGCTCGACTTTTTAAGCGCGCAATATATTTTTGGTTTAGAACTCCCAAGACTTTATTCTATAAAAAATAATTTTAAATTACGCCTCATTAAACGTATTAGTCAATCGGATGTATATTCTGTTTTAGATTGGAAAGCTACGTACGAAAAGAAAAAAATAAATATTTTTGTACAAGTTCAGAATGTGACGAACACATTTTATACAGAGCAAAGTAATATACCGATGCCGGGACGTTGGTTTGGTGTGGGTTCAAAAATTAATTTTAATTTTTAAATGAAGCGTTTTTCATTTTCACTTTTTATTTTTCACTATTAATTTCAGTATGCGCATTCATTTAATAGCAGTTGGTGGTGCAGTAATGCACAATTTAGCATTAGCGCTCAAAAAAAATGGCTACATTGTAACAGGTTCGGATGACGAAATTTACAATCCTGCGCGACAACGCTTGTTAGATGCTGACATTTTGCCAGAAAAAGAAGGTTGGGATGCCAGTAAAATTACAACCGATTTGGATTGTATTATTCTTGGAATGCACGCGCGCATTGACAATCCTGAATTAATTGAAGGGCAAAAATTAGGCATCAAAATTTATTCTTTCCCAGAATTTATTTACGAACACTCCAAAAATAAAAAGCGTGTTGTCGTTGCGGGTAGTCACGGAAAAACAACAACAACCTCTATGATTATGCACGTTTTGCGTGAGAACAAATTGCCTTTCGATTATTTAGTTGGCGCTCAACTCGAAGGTTTTGATTATATGGTGCAACTCAGTGACGCACCAATAATTATTATTGAAGGCGATGAATATCTATCAAGTGCGATTGATAGAACACCAAAAATTTGGCATTACGCACCACACATTGCTGTAATTACAGGTATCGCATGGGATCACATCAATGTTTTTAAAACATTTGATGAATACGTCAATGCGTTTAAAGTTTTTATTGAAAAACTGAGCAAAGAAAGTAAATTATATTATTACGCTGGCGATAAAGATTTAAAAAAGATTGCTGCACTTACAAAAGGGAAATCAAAACCTTATTCTGCAATTATTTCAGAGATTAAAAACGGTGAAACCTACGTTCCTTCTAACAAAACTAAATTACATAAACTTCAAGTTTTTGGCGAACACAATCTATCTAACTTTGGTGCAGCCTATTTAGTTTGTCGCGATTTAGGAGTAACGACAACAAATTTCTTTAAAGCCATCACAACATTTAAGGGCGCAGCAAAACGCTTGCAAATTCTGACGAAAAAAAACAGCTCGGTCGCTTACTTAGATTTTGCGCATGCACCGAGCAAAGTACGCGCAACGGTTGATGCGTTTAAAACACAATTTGGCACAAAAAAATTAGTTGCAGCGCTTGAGTTGCATACGTTCAGTAGTTTAAATCCAGAATTTTTACCGCAATATAAAAACACGCTCAACGCAGCCGATGAAGCGATTGTTTTTTTTAGCAATCATACTTTTGAAATAAAAAAAATGACACCGCTGTCACCAGAATTTGTTACAAAAATTTTTAATCATCCGAACTTAAAAGTTTTTACTGATGCAATCTCTTTTAAAAACTATTTAGAAAATTCTAAAACTTCTGCTACCAATTATTTATTCATGACTTCAGGTAATTTTGGATCAACGGATTTAAAAAATCTTTCCGAAAACCTACTTTCTTAATCATTAATTCTTAATTTTTAATTTTACCGTGCCTTTATTACAACATACCCAAACTTTTAAATCGCCTCTTCTACAATTTAATGCCGATTTGCAAACTATTTTACCGAGTAGATTCAGAAAAATAGATTTCAAACCCTATCGGCGCATACAGATTGATACACCCGACGATGATTTTTTAAACATAGATTTATTAGAGCAAAAAAGCGATAAGGTTGTCATTATCTCTCACGGTTATGAAGGCGATGCTTCTAAACACTATGCGCGAAGCACAGCAAAATTTTTTTTTCAGAATGGCTGGGATATTGCGGCATTAAATAGCAGATCGTGTGGTGGCGAAATGAATCGTCAACTGAGAATGTATGATCATGGCGAAATCGGTGACATTGGTGTTTTGTACGATTATTTGATGTCGAAAAAACAATACAAACAAGTTGTGCTCGTAGGTTGGAGTATGGGCGGTAACATCGTTTTAAAATTTGCTGCCGTTGAAAAAAAACCTTTGATATCGCACGTTATTTCTGTTTCTGCACCACTCAATATTAAAGATTCTCTCGACATTTTAGAAACACCTGCTTGTCGGTTTTATAGAAACTATTTTTTGCGCGGTTTAAAATCTAAACTCGAAATAAAAGCGCAAATGTTTCCTGAAGCGTTAAAAGCGAGCGATATTTACGCTATCACAGATTGGCAAAAACAATTGAGTGTGTTTTTCTGTCAGGTAAATGGTTATGAAACGATGGCACATTTTCATAAAGAAGGTTCTGCAATAAATTATTTAAACGACTTAGAAATTCCTGCGCTACTTGTAACCGCTAAAAACGATCCGATTATTCCTGATTCGTGCCGACCATATCATTTAGCAAAAAATAGTAAATTCATTTATTTAGAAACACCTGAAAACGGTGGGCATTGCGGATTTATTCAGCGCAACAATTCGCAGAATTCGTATATTGAACCGCGCGCCTTAGAATTTATAAATACACATTAAAACCACATGACGGTCTGCATACATCAGCCTAATTTATTTCCTTGGATAGGTTTTTTTCATAAAATATTTGAAAGCGATATTTTTGTTTCTTTAGACGACGTACAATTGGCGCGAAATAGTTTTACGCGCCGTGTTCAAATTCGAGCGAACGAAAACGATGATACGCTTTCGTATTTGACTTTGCCTTTAGTCAAACATCATCAACTGACGGACATTAATAAAGTTTTTATTGATACAGAACAACTTTGGCAAATGCGCATCTTAAATCAATTAAAAAATACTTACAAAAATGCGCCAAACTTTAAAATTTTTTTTCATGAAATAGAAAACTGGCTAACAGAAACTAAAAACCTAAAAAGATTAGATGAAGTTAATTTTTTTTTAATCGAAAAAATCTTTGATTACGCCAACATTCGGCCTAAAATTATTCTAAAATCGTCTGAACTTGGTATTTCAGGTTTTCAATCATCTAATTACATTCTCGAAATTTGTAAAAAATTAAATGCCGCCTTTTATTTGAGTGGTATCGGTTCTAAAAATTATTTGATTGAAGAAGATTTCAAAAAAAATAATATTGAGCTCAAATATATTGATTTTCGAGAATTACATACGCGCAGTCCTATCGAACAACATCAAGGGTTAAAACACATCGCAGGTTTAAGTATAATTGATGTGTTAATGAACACATCGAAAGAAAAATTTTTGCAACATTTACAAACCTTAAATAGTACAAGAGAAAGGTAGAATTATTATTTTTTACTTTAACAAAGATTTATTTGCAAATTGTAAAAAACAATTTTACTTTTTGCTTTAAAAAATTTACTTTTGTATTCTTAAAAAATTATTTTAGTGAAAGTCTGATTTTTTGTGCATACTCCCGTTTTATTCACACTTCAGTCTTTTTTAAACAGTAAAGCGCAATTATTTAACTATGAACACTTTAGAAAGTGTACAAAAATTACTCGAAGAAAACAAAATCTCTGAGGCTCAAACCATTGTACAAAAAACTTTAAAAACTGATCCAGAAAATTTGGATGCGAAGCGCGCAGCAGCGCACGTTTTTTACTACCAAATGGTAGCTGCTTACGACGCAAAAAACTTAGACGAAGCCATACTTCAATACGGCAACTATTACAGTTTGCAATTACCCGAAGATGACGAACTACACGAAACATTTAAACCTTTTCAACGGAAGATTCATCCTGAGTTTCCGAGAATGCAAGAAGCGAATAAGCTGAGTAAATCAGGAAAAAACTTAGAAGCACTGGCAATTTACGAAGAAGTATTAAGCACTATTAAAGATTATAAGGTTGCCTACGTTAATGTTGGTTGGTGTATTTATCGTTTATTGGCAGAATTAGCACCCAAAAAAGATCCAGATGTTGATCTCATTAATAAATGTTTCAACCTTTATAATAAATTTGAAATTTTAGGTGCGAGTAACTTGCACGCTCAGATGTTGCGCATTGCGCTTTATTTTAAAGATATTGACGGCGTAAATTTGGCTGATTTCCTTCACACTTGGAACTTTGATAATTTTAGAGACGAAGATTATAATCCGTTCAAAACAGATAGCGGTGTTTTCATTCCTTCGCTTTGCGAGCGCGCTTACTTAACTTATAGTCGCGTTTTAATGAACGATTTAGGAATCGCTGACGCTACTAAAGTAGAAAATGCAAAAAAATATTCCGCTGAATTTCTTCCGCTTTTAGAAGAAACATTTGAACGCTTGCCGCGCAATTCGTGGTTGCCGTATGCTCGCACTTTGCTAATGATTAAATTAGGAAAAGTTCAGCGCGCACAAATGGAGCTTCTACACTTATTGAAATCGCAAAATAATATATTTTGGGCTTGGGCAGCTTTGGCAGAGTGTATGGTAACCGAAGGAAAAGATCAAGATGCTATTGCGTGTTATTGCAAATCGTTTTTATTGCCATCGCAAGGAGAGCTTTCAACGGCGGTGCGAACAACATTTATTAAATTGTTAGTAAAGCAGGAAATGTATGCGGAAGCAAAATCGGAAATAGAAAACGTTACGCGCTCACAAGTTAAGAAGAAACCTTCTAAGGATAATATAGATATTGCCGATTTATACAAATCGGAAGAGTGGTTCGAGAACACACGCGCATCAAATAATCCAAAATTATTGTACACGCGTTTTGCCGGTCGTGCTGATGGTTTACTTTGGTTAGATGTTCCTGAACAAGTTGCTGTTGTTACGCACGTTGATTTAGAACGCGGATTATTTTTCTTCGCCGTTGACAAACGCATCGGTGGCAAACACAATCTCAAAGGTGCGTTGGCGAAAGTTAAAGTGGGAACAATTTTGGCTTTGCGCTTGAAGGAAGAAGAAAAGATGGGACAAAAAGCATTTAAGGTCGTTGGTTCGCGCATTGAGCGCGAAAAATTTCCTAAAGACATTTGTCAAATGCTGGATGAACCAGTTCAAATTCCGTATGGTCGCGATTTTGGTTTCTTAAAACCAAGTAATATATATGTAGGACCAGACATTGTGAAACGTTACAAACTTTACGACGGTCAGCGCGTAAAAGCGCTATCGCTACTTTCTTACAACAAAGCCAAATCGGAATGGGGTTGGAAAGTAATTAGTATGTCAACACAAGAAGATTAAATTATTGCGGGAACTATAAAAAAAAATACCTCAACTGAAAGTTGGGGTATTTTTTTTCTACATTTTAATTATCAAATTACTTTCAGTATTAAGAATTATTATTTTCGCGTAATCGTTTTCGTAAATCGTAAATGATTATATTTGCGCCTTATTTTTAAAAAATTGATTTCGATGAAAATTGATGTTATTTTAGGTTTACAGTGGGGAGATGAAGGCAAAGGCAAAATTGTTGATTACTTAGCGGACAAATACGATATTGTGGCACGCTTTCAAGGCGGACCAAATGCTGGGCATACTTTAAAATTTGGTGGCAATAAATATGTGCTCCATACTGTGCCTTCGGGCATTTTTCGTGAAAACTTAATAAATATTATTGGCAACGGTGTTGTCATTGATCCAATAACGCTGGTGCGTGAATTAAATAATCTTGACGAAGTTAACGTTAAATATCTCGATAGATTACTCGTCGCTAAAAAAGCACATTTAATTTTACCGACACACCGTTTACTCGATGCTGCGAGCGAAGCCTCGAAAGGAAAAGAGCGCATTGGCTCTACATTGAAAGGTATCGGACCAACATACATGGATAAAACCGGCAGAAATGGTTTGCGAGTAGGTGATATTTTAGAAAAAAACTTTCTCGAAAAATATAATGTACTTGTTCAAAAACATTTAGACTTAGCGCGTTTATACCCCGCCGTTGATTTTAATTTAAAAGAAGAAGAAGAAAAATGGTTCACCGCTATTGAACGGATCAAACAGTTGCGCACCATCAATGCTGAATATTATATAAATGCTGCGCTAAAAGAGGGAAAACGTATTTTAGCAGAAGGTGCGCAAGGTGCAATGCTCGACGTTGATTTTGGAACTTATCCGTTTGTAACGTCGTCGAACACAATGAGTGCGGGCGTTTGTACAGGTTTGGGTGTGCCGCCGCAATGTATCGGCGAAGTAATCGGCATTACAAAAGCGTATGCTACGCGCGTCGGTTCGGGTTCTTTTCCGACAGAATTATTCGATGAAATTGGCGAAAAATTGCGTTCTATTGGTGCTGAATATGGAAGCACAACGGGTAGATCACGCCGTTGCGGTTGGATTGATTTGCCTCAATTGCTTTATACCACTATGCTCAGTGGCTGTACGCAATTGTGCATCACAAAAATTGATGTACTCAATACATTTAATGAATTAAAAATTGCTACAAAATATCATTATGCAGGTAAAACGACTGAAGAAGTACCCTTTGATATGAATACGGCAGAAGTCGAACCGGTTTACCACGAACTTTCAGGCTGGAATTCTTCTTTAGACGACGTTAAAGATTTTGGCGGATTGCCTTCTGGAGCCATTCATTTTTTAGATATTATCGAAAAGTATTTAGGTATTCCTATTACAATGGTTTCAACTGGTGCGGAAAGGGAAAAACTTTTGCTGCGCTGATGGTTAGTTGTAGTTATTTTAATGGAAACTCTTTAAATGAATTTCTAATTTTTTTCATTCTCAATTGTTAAAGTTTTAAAGTACAGTTGCAGGCAATTAATTCAAGTTTGTGCAAGTGTGGGCATTTGATAAACTTAAAGCCACACTCATATAAAGCTTAAAGGTAGTAGCATTTTGTTTTCTGTCACACTAATTCTTCGGAAAACATTGTGAGCCAATTGCACCACCTTGATATTCTAAAACCACTTTGTTACTATAAAGAATGTAAGAACAACTGTCATTATAAAGCATTTTCAAACTATCAACAATTGGTAAGTCGAATACTTTATAAAAATACATTCCCATTCCACTTCGTTGCCAACCAATTGTTGTTGGCTCGCCATTTTCAATTTGAATACAGTTTGCTTTATCCAGCTTTTGTTTTAAATCAACTAAAGTCTGCTGTATCCAGCCAATTGATTTTATAACTGAATCAACTTTGCCCGAGTTCGTACTTAAATCCCAATCAAGAAATTCAGGGTAAACTCTTTGCCCTGTCGCTGTATCAATTGTTGAAACACCAAACCGAGTTAATCTTCTGTCACCTTCAAATTCAATTTCCACTTGTTTATTTTTGGGAACAATTGAATTAAAGTACCTTTTTAACTCAATAATTTGTGTCTGATGCTTAGAGTAATTAACAATAAGTTCTTGCTTTGTATGGAATGTGTTGACAGTAACTGAAAAAAACATAAAAATAAAAAACATAAAACATAAGTAACCCAATAGCCCTACACCGCTGATGAATAAAACCCACTTTAAAATTTCCTTGAATGTTGTCATTTTATGGTTGCTGCTAAAGAATTGGGCTTAGTGCAGGTGAGGAAATAGAACACAACCTGCTCAGAACCACTGCCGATTAAAAAACAAATGCACAAAATAGGCTGCAAAAGTTTAGAGTTTTTTTTAAGCTTGGTATAAGGATTGCAGTTGTCAAAAGTGCTTTATTATTCGTTTAGTAATTTTTCAACTTCTTTTTATAAAACGGGTAAATTCTTAATAACAACTCCCCAAATTACATCATCAGAAACAGAATCATAACCGTGAATTATTCGATTTCTAACGTTAACTATTTTTCTTGAGTTAGAAATTTCAATTTTAGGATCTTGCTTTAAAATTCTACTCATTGCTTCACCAATGATTTCAATATTTCGTTCAACAGCTCGTTTAGTTTTTAAGTCGTTTTCATATATTTCAAATAATTTAGGCGTATCTATGTAATAACTTTCATTTCTTTTATTGAGCTTAAAATATCATAAAGCCAAGTTTTAATATCGTTATCCATAAATCAGCTTTTTGTTTTGATTCAAAGTCTTTAAAAAGTAGGGGTTTCGGATGGCTTTCCCTTCCAATAAGTCAACATTTCTTTTAAAAATATCTTCTAATGAAAATTTTAAATTATAGTAATTATCACCATAATCAAGAACATCGAACTGCTCAAAATCAACTACTAAATCTATATCACTCTCAGGATTAAACTTTTCTGTCAGTACAGAACCAAAAGCATACAAAGATTTAACTTTATGTGTTTTACACAAGTTTGCTATTTCTGTGTTATAATTTTGTATTAAATTCATTTTAATAATTTTCTGAATTCAAAAATACATCAAATAAATTCTATTTTACTGATGTTCTATTTTTCTACGATTTTTTTTTACTTTTTGCCAAAGAACAAGGCTTTTTGTATGTGTAGGAATTTAATAAACGTCAAGCCCAAACTGAAGATGCAATATTGCTGAAGTTTATGTTACAACGCACTGCCAAAGAACGCCAAACCTCATGTTGTTCGTTCGTTCATTTTTTCTATTATCATTTTCCAAGATAAGATGAGTACGTCCATACTAATTTTTCTTGTTCTCTGATATGGTCGCTCAGTAGGCATTTATACTCTCGTCATTTGCATCTGTTGATTGTGAGTAATCCTCTTTGTTTTACAAGTATAGTTTCAAAAGTTGATATAATGTATTCAACTTCTTTTTTACCATCCGTAATATTTTTTAGTGGGTTAATATCCGATTGCTTTACATAGTCTGGATATGAATGTATGGTTGTGTGGTTTTTGTTGAGTGCAATGTTTGTTTATTGTCGTTTCCATATTTTTAACTGCAAAATAAAAAACAAGTAGTTTAAAATCCCTATTTTATAGGTGAAATTAAACTACTTGCTGTATAGATTATTTTTTGACTAAACCCTTTTTTAAGGCTACAGCTGCTTGCTGAATAGATGATTGTACCGCCGGTATATTAGCTAAAGGGTTTAACATACCATAGTCATGTATAAAACCTTTGTATTCCGCTATGGTTGTATGTACACCTGCTTCATCCAATTTTCTGGCATAAGCAACTCCTTCATCATGTAAAATGTCATTTTCGGCAACCTGTACCAATGCTGGTGGCAAACCTTTTAATTGCTCAATACTGGCTTGCAATGGCGATGCGTAAATACTTTTACGCTCTGTTGGGTTGGTGGTGTATTGATTCCACATCCATTGCATAAGAGGTGTGGTAAGAAAACGACCTTGTGCAAACGAAGTATATGAAGGCTGAGAAAAAGTTGCATCCGTAACAGGCCAAAGTAAAAGTTGAAAACTAATTTTTGGTCCTTTTTTATCTTTTGCCATTAGCGAAACAACTGCCGCCATATTTCCTCCAACACTATTGCCTGCTACGGCTAATCTGCTGCCATCAACACCAATTTCTTTTCCATTAGCAGCTACCCATTTAGTAGCGGCGTAGGCTTCATTAATCGCTACTGGATATTGTGCTTCTGGCGAAGGCGTGTAATCAACAAATACAGCAGCAGCACCACTATTTATAACCAAATCTCTTACAAGCCTTTTGTGGGTGGGATAATCACCCAATACCCATCCGCCACCATGAAAGAACATAAATACAGGAATATTAACCTTGGCATTTTTTGGTTTAACAATATGTATGTTTATCGTTATGCCATCTTGTGTTATTTTCCGCTCATTTTCTTCAATGTTACTATAATTAAAAGCAACTGATTTTTGAGCACCAACTAATACCATTCTTGCATCTTTCGGGGCTAATTGTTCAACTGGTTTTCCGCCACTGTTGTTAAGTACATTTAAAAATGTACGTATTTCCAAAATAATGTTTGGATCTTTTTCTGCTGGCAAAATTGTTTGAGCCATAGCGTTATTGGTTAATTTTGTTAAAAATAAAAAACCGAGTACTGCCAATTTAAATGTTGTAACTTTCATTATTTGAATTTATTTTAATTTTGAATTAATTATTTGTGTTCAGCAGCTTTTTTTACAATTTCTAAAACTGCTAAAGGGTTTGATACCATTGGTACGTGGCTGGCGTTTACTTCAATTGTTGTAGCGTTAGCTCTTTTAGCCATTAGCCTTTCCAATTCGGGGTTTATTGCACCATCTTTTTTTGCTACTAAATAAAAACTG
>JAYVNP010000051.1:0-101189 GCA_043758385.1 Saprospiraceae bacterium | reverse complement strand
TATTCAATGAGTTGTGCGACATATTCTCGAAAAAGTGAAAACGGTGGATTGGTTACAATTATATCGGATTGTTTTAAAAGTTCAATACTTTCTGCACTTCTAAAATCGCCATCGCCTTTTAATTCAATTATTCCAATTTCTTCCGGGTTGGGTATTCTGTCGCCATTTTTATCGCCTGTATATTCTAAATAAATAGCACTTTCAGATTTATGTGTACTAAACAAATCTCTGTCTTGGTTTTTGTAGCAAGTAGAAATCAGTTTTTTCAGTCCTAATGCTTCAAAGTTGTAAGAAAAATAATGAAAAAAATTGCTGATTCTTGGGTCGTCACAGTTACAAAAAACAGTTTTCCCTTTAAAATGGTCTTTGTAGTGTCGTAATTCTTTTTCAATATCGGTGAGTTCAGTATAAAACTCATCATTTTTACCAGCTTTCGCTTTTTTTAAATTATTGTTTAAAGATCTAGCCATCAAACTTTTTTGTCTTGAAAATATTAACAAATATAATAGAAAAACACTAATAAGTAAAGCAAGTAAAAAAGTATGTGCTAATCAGGGAAAATGGAGATTTTAGGAAGCAAAAAGCAAAAAACAAATACTATTTTGAAAACTAATAATTCATCGGCAACAACTATTTAAACCGATACCCAATGCCACTTTCGGTAACAATATGGATAGGTTGATTCGGATTAGGTTCAATTTTTTTGCGCAACGTGCCGACAAAGACGCGTAAATATTGCGTCTCTGCCTGAAAACTTACACCCCAGATTTCTTTTAAAATATATTGGTGTGTTAAAACTCTGCCTTCGTTTTTAGCAAAAAGTACCAATAAATTATATTCAGTGGCGGTAAGTTTAACGATTTCATTGTTGCGTTTTAATGTACGCGCGGTCAAATCAATCTGTAATTCGCCACTTTCAATCGTTAAGTTATTGTCTTCCGAATTATTTTTGCGCAAAGACGAGCGAATGCGCGCTAACAACTCGCCTGTTCTGAAAGGTTTGGTTAAATAATCAGTCGCGCCATTGTCTAAAGCAGTAATTACGTCTGTTTCGCTATTTTGCACCGAAACAATAATAATTGCTTTATTAAACCACGTTCTGAGCTCTTTTAAAACTGCGTGTCCGTTTATATCGGGCAAACCAATATCCAATAAAATGAGTTCGGGCGGATGATTTGCGGCCATTATTATACCTTCTTTGCCGGTTGTGGCTTGCCAAACTTTATAGTCATTGCTTTCTAAAGTTATTTGCAACAATTTGCGAATTTGTGGCTCATCATCAATGACTAAAATTTCAGGATTATTCATGTTTTATAAATTTAATGAAAGAGGCTTCTGAAGGTATAATAATTGTAAACTCAGCACCGTGTGGTTTTTTATTTTCAACTTTTATTTTTCCTTTGTGTGCTTCCACATAACCTTTTGCAATTGTTAAGCCTAAACCTGTTCCACCGATTTTGGTTTCTGGTATTCTGTAAAATTTTTCAAAAATATGGCGTATTTCATTTTCCGGAAAACCGAAACCGTCGTCCGTAACAATTATAATTAAATTATTTTGCTGATGCGATGCCTCAATTGTTATTTTTGAATTTTCAGGCGTGTATTGAATGGCATTGTGCAAAATATTATAAATAACTTCGCTCAATAAACCGCCGTCTAATTTAAAATAAGGCAGTCGTTCGTTTTCGGAAAAAGAAATTTTTTGGTATCTGCTATGGGTATCTAATTTTTGAATAGTTGAGTAAATCAATTCATTAATATCGCACCAATCGTATTTTGGTTTAATTATGCCCGATTCAATGCGACTTATGTTAAGCAAATTTCCGACTTGCATATTCAAACGTAGAGCGGCTTTTTCAATTTCATTTAAAAGTTCCGTTTGATTGAGCGCACTCAATTTCACTTGATTTTCAAGCAACACATCCACCGATCCGATTATGGTTGCAATAGGCGTTCTGAGTTCGTGCGAAAGTGAATTTATAAGCGTGTTGTATAGTTTTATGGCATTATCCTTTTCTTCTTTGTCGTGTACTTTTTTTTCGGCTTCTCTAATTTTAAAAGTTAGAACACCATTCACTAAAGCAACAAAAAAATAAAGGATAAACATGAGCGCATCCTCGGCATTGTCTATATGGAAAGTGTAGATGGGAAGGATAAAAAAGAAATTCCAAATTAACGCACTAAAAACTGCCGCTGACAAAACGGGTAAAATCTCGAAAAGCGATGCTAAAATTGAAACTACCATGAGCAGTATCAAAGCAACTATTTTATAGCCTATTGAATGAAAAATATAAAAGCAAATAGCAGCAACAATTAAAATTGAGCCGATACAATACACGTATTGAAGTGCAGATGAATATTTTTTGTTTAAAACGCTCATTGTCTAAATTACAGATTGCAAAGTAAATCAGTTTCTCGTATTTTTTTATAAACTCGGAAGCCATTAAGATTTTTAAAATCAAAACGAAAATCAAAACGAAAATCAAAACGAAAATCAAAACGAAAATCAAAACGAAAATCAAAACGAAAACGAAAACGAAAATCAAAACGAACTTTTATTTCGTTTTCATTGGTTTAAAAAATGATTTTCAAATATTTAGTAAATTAAATGCTTTAAAATTTTTTGAAAGCGGGTTGATTTTATAAATTTGGCGTCGAAAATAAAATAGACTATCAGTTATGAATTTGCACGAGTATCAAGGTAAGGAAGTTTTGAAAGCTGCGGGCGTTAAAATACAAGAAGGCATAGTAGCATACACACCCGAAGAAGCGCAAGCTGCGGCAATTAAATTAAAAGCGGATTTCGGTTCTGACTGGTGCGTTATAAAGGCGCAAGTTCATGCGGGCGGTAGAGGAAAAGGTGGTGGTGTGAAATTAGCAAAAAATCCGGAGGCAGCATTTGAAGTAGCAAAAAATATTTTAGGAATGCACCTCGTAACACCACAAACATCAGCCGAAGGTAAATTTGTGCGAAAAGTTTTGGTCGCGCAGGATGTTTATTACCCCGGTGCCTCACCAACAAAAGAATATTATATTTCTATTCTGATGGACCGCGCTAAGAGATGTAACGTTTTTATTTATTCTACCGAAGGCGGAATGGACATTGAACACGTGGCAGAGCACACACCGCACTTGGTTCATAAAGAGTGGGTTGACCCATTGTTGGGTTTACGTCCGTTTCAAATTAGTAAAATGTGTTACAATTTAGGTTTGAGTGGTGGCGTGTTTAAAGAAATGTACAGTTTTATAGAAAATATTTACAAAGCTTATTTGAATGCAGACGCAAGTTTATTAGAAATAAATCCGTGTTTAAAAACATCGGATGATAAAGTGATTGCGGTTGATGCAAAAATGTCCATTGATGATAATGCGCTATTCCGTCATCCAGACTTAGAAGCATATCGCGATAAAGATGAAGAAGATGCCACCGAAGTTGAAGCTACTGACGCGGAACTTAATTATGTAAAACTTGATGGCAACGTAGGTTGTATGGTGAACGGCGCAGGATTGGCTATGGCAACAATGGATATGATTCAGCTGAGTGGTGGAATGCCGGCTAATTTTTTAGATGTAGGTGGTACAGCTAACGCAGAGCGCGTTGAAAAAGCATTTAAAATTATTTTGCGCGACCCGAACGTAAAAGCAATTTTGGTAAATATTTTTGGCGGAATTGTCCGTTGCGATCGCGTAGCGCAAGGAATTATAGATGCTTATCAAAATATTGGCAATATTCCTGTGCCAATTATTGTGCGTTTGCAAGGTACAAACGCCGATATTGCAAAAAAAATGATTGACGAATCGGGTTTAAAGGTGTTTTCTGCCATAGAATTGAAAGAAGCATCAGAAATTGTAAAAAAAGTTTTGAATAATTGAAACAATTGTGATAAATTTGTACTCAAGTTGCAGCCACTTAAATAGAGGCTCAACAAAGATAAATTTTTTGGGGTTAACAAATGTTGTTTTGCTGCGGGCATCTTATGTTCGCAGTTTTTTTTTACAAAAAACTAATAATGTAAACCAAAAAAAGAGAACCCTAAAATGGATTCTCTTTGTTCTCAAAGTAATTCTCTGTTTAGTAATTATAAATACGAGCGCATTTCTGGGCTGTTATACGATTTACGCAATCTGCGAATAGCGCGCTCTTTTATTTGGCGCACGCGTTCGCGTGTTAACGCATATTTTTCACCAATTTCTTCCAGCGTGAGTGGTTTAAAATTATTTAAACCATAATAAGCAGAAATAACTTCTTTTTCTCTGTCGGAAAGAATAGTTAAACCCTGCAACACTTCATCGCGTAAAGATTCATCTAAAAGTAAACTATCTGGCGTTACGTCATCTTCACTTACATATAAATCCATCAGCGTTGCATCGCTGTCGTCGCCACCAATGGGAGAATCCATTGATACGTGACGGGTATTGGTGCGTAACATATTTGAAATCTCTTTTGGCGTCATTTCTAAAATAGCACCCAATTCTTCATTACTCGGTTCGCGCTCAAATTCTTGAACAAACTTGATGAACTCTTCATTCACTTTATTATACGAGCCAACTTTGTTGAGTGGCAAGCGCACCATACGACTGTGCTCAACAATAGATTGAAGAATAGATTGACGAATCCACCAAACCGCGTAAGAAATAAATTTAAATCCACGCGTTTCATCAAATCGTTCTGCCGCTTTCATTAATCCGACGTTGCCTTCATTAATCAAATCACTCAAAGTTAAACCTTGATTTTGATACTGTTTAGCAACCGAAACAACGAAACGCAAATTGGCTTCAGTTAAGCGTTTTTTAGCAGCCTCATCGCCTTCGCGAATACGACGTGCTAAACTCGCTTCTTCGTCGCCACTTAGCAGTGATATTTTACCAATATCGTTAAGATATTTGTCGAGGGCGACACTCTCACGGCTGGTAATCTTGTTAGTAATTTTTAACTGGCGCATTGTGAATTGTTAGTAAGTTTTAAGTTCAAAAGGATCTATACTGTAAATACGATTTTGGAACAAAAATGTTTTAAAAAAAATTGTTAAGATATTGCTTTTATTAAAAAAATGATTTAAATAAAGCGCTTTCCTTTAATTACAAATTCAGAGCCAAAAAAGTTCCGTTCAGGCTAAAAAAAATTAAAATTGTGAATATCTTTTTTAAAGCGTTTACAAAGACTGAGACTGTGAGAACAAAGTTTGGTAACAGTTAATCAATGGTTAATACAAGAATGGAGTTTGAATTAATTGAAAGAGAAACCTTTTATACGGTTTGATATTTATATTATCCGAAGGGTTTAAAAAAGATTTAAAGGAAGTACCTATTTAGTAAAACTATAAACATAACTTTGGATGAGCAAGTTATTTTTTACGTGGCAAACGGTTTTGCTAAATTCTTTGTTTGAAATGGAGTTGCCAAACCGATATGTAGTTGAAAACAAAAAATTATTGATGCTGCCTTTTTAGTTCACTTCTCGTTGATAAATTTCGCTACAAACTAAACTTAATTCTTGGTTTTGAGAACCGAAGAAATTCTTGAGCGTTGGATTAAGTTTCACGAATTTAAAAAACAAAAAGCCGTTTCTAAATTTTCAGAAACGGCTTTAAAAAATGTAAAACTAAGAGGTCACGTGCGGATTCGAACCGCAGTAGCAGCTTTTGCAGAGCTGTGCCTAACCGCTCGGCCACGTGACCATATTGAGCAACACAAATATAAGGGTGAAAGTATCAAATCAAAAAATATTTTTAGCAATTCACTTTCACAATTGTCTTTTCATTAACGCTTACACGCACATTTTGTTACTTAATACTCAAATTTGTTTTGCCTGCGCGCAACATGGCGGGAATAGACGCTGCCATTCCGATAAGATAGACAATGATTGCAACGTACAGAAAATCGAATGCGCGTAATTCAACTGGGTATCTATCGGTTGCGAAACCGGGTGGCAATGGTACTAATCCACCTTGCAGTGTAGTATGAATTTTATAGATTCCGATAGCCAAACTAAAACCTATGATAACGCTGAGCGTACAAATCCAAAATCCTTCGGATAGAAAAATACGCTCCAATAAACTTTTGCGCGCACCCATACTGCTCATAATTGAAAGATCTTTCTGTTTTTCCAAAACTATCATCCATAATGCACCGACGACATTAAAAGCGATGAGTAAAATCGTAAAACTTAGAATAGCAAATGTCATCCATTTTTCTACATTTACGAGTTTCATAAATGCGTCGTCTTGTTCCAAACGGGTTTTAACGGTGAGTTTATTACTTACAATTTTTTGGAGCAATTTAGAAAATTGAGTAGCATCACTACCCTCTTTTAATTTTATTTCATACGCGCTCACTTCATCACCCTCAGATTGTAAGAGTTGACGCACAAAATCTAGATTCGTAATGACGTATTGGTTGTCAATTTCTTGCTGAATTTCAAAAATACCAGAAGGAATGAGATATTGTTTTTTAAAAGGTGCTTCCAGTGCAGAAACTTCAGCGCGCTTGGGCATATAAACGGTTAGCTGTGTGAACTCATCTTTCAAATATACACTCAGTTGATTGCTTACACCACGTCCCATTACAGCATAATCTTTTTGATCGCTGCTAATGATGTATTTGCCTTCTTTAATGGCACTCGGCACACGGTTGGTTTTATCAAAAAAAGTGTCAACACCTTTAATGATTCCAAAATTTTGACTTTTATTACATTCAAAAAAAGCAATTTCTTCTAAAGTTTCAGAAACGCTTTGAACTTGTGGCAGTGCGCGGATTTTATACAAAAGGCCCGAATCGGAAATAAAAGTTTTTCCTTTTGATGGTGCAACTTTTATATCGGGTGCAAAATTAGAAACCATGTTGGTTAAGAGTTGCTCAAATCCGTTGAAAACGGAAAGCACTAATATTAAAACAGCCACACCCATTGAAAGACCAAAGACTGCAATACCTGTGATGATGTTGATAGCATTCGTGGATTTTTTAGCAACAAGGTAACGCCATGCTATTTTAAGAGCTAATTTATTCAATTACGAATTACGAATTATGAATTACGACACGCGTAAATCTTAATTGATTTATTTATCGTCCGTTACACCCATCTTAGTCATTTCTTCTTTCAACTTTACAATGCGATTTTCAGGACTTGGATGCGAACTACTAAATTCGCTTTGGCGGTTATTACCCATTGTCTGTTGTAATATTTCCATCACGCGCACCATTTGCGATGGGCGATATGCGTTTTCGACCATGTAATGTAAACCAAATTTATCGGCTTCGAGTTCATCGTTTCTGCCGTATTTTAAATTTACCATGTTTGCAACATAACTTGCAATTTGACTGGTTGCCATGCCACTGTTGTAACCATTTGTAGCACCCACACTCACACCTTGAACTATACCTTGCAACAAACCTTGCTTCGACATTTGTTGTGCAGAATGCCGATTGATAACGTGTCCCATTTCATGACCTAAAACGCCAGCAATTTGGTCTTCATTTTCTAAATGTTTGAGCAAACCTACCGTTATAAAAATTTGTCCGCCTGGTAAAGCGAACGCATTAATTGTTTCCGGATCGGCTAAGACGTGAAATTGAAAAGTATAAGGCGATTGCGCAGCTTGTGTATTCTGCACTAATTTAGCGCCTATAGTTTTTATAGCTGACTGTACTTTTTGGTCGGCAAACTCGCCACCAAATTGTTGAGCCATTTGCGGTGCACTTTGCAAACCCATAGCCACTTCTTGTTGTGGTGTGAGCGAAACGTGTTGTTTTTCACCCGTTACAGGATTTGTAGAAGTTGTAGCAAAATATTTAATAACAGAAAATCCCATGATGCCGAGCATTATGAGTAAACGAATATTGATACCTTCACGTAGCATAATTAGTATTTTGTGACAATATTACTCAAAAAAGTGAAAAGTGAAAAATCAAAAAATAAAAGTTAACACATAAAAGCGTTTTTAGTCATTTTTTAAGTTTTAATTTTTGATTCTTAACTGATAAACCTTTTCCAACCGTACCGAATAATTAAAAATAAAAGAGCGAACAGCGCTAATATTTGCCAAAACGGAACATAAGTCATGGCAAGAATATGCGTTCTGTCAATGAACCACATAAATAAAAAAGTTGCAGCTATAAGTGATACAAGTCCTGATAATTTATTAAAACCTGGAATTACTTCGAAGGCAACGTTGCGTTTGATGAGCAATAGCGTTGCAATCATTGAACAAATAGGTAAAATTTGACTTAAAATATCAGTTTGGTAAATGCTGTATCGGTCGAATAAAAAAGAATAAACGCCGAGCATCAGCGCAAAGATTCCTGGTATGCACACTAAATAAATAAGCACGCTGTATAATTCGCGCCAAGGTGTTATGGCACCTTCACCATTTCCTAAAACTCCAGCAACGAAAGCTGTCAGAGGTATTAGCGAAAAATACAGCAATAAGTACGATGGATTTTCGCCAACCAATTTAAAAAAATTTTCTAAAGTCATACATTTAGTTGTTAGTTGTTAGTTGTTCGCTGATAGTTGTTCGACTACGAAAACGCCGGCATGAACAGCTATCAACGAACAACTCAAAACTAATTTTTTATAATTTTTTCCGTCATCACCGATCCATCCATTAAACGCGCTTGTAAAAAATAAACACCCGTTGCTGATTGACTTAAATTAAATTCAAAAACTTCATCTTTGGATGTAGCCATTTTAATTTCAGTCCATAAAATTCTTCCTAAAGCATCGAGACACGAAAATACAATATTTTCGTTTATCTTAGTATTCAGAGCAACATAAAATAAATCTTTTACAGGTTGTGGAAATAAGTGCATACTTAAATTTTGGTTTTGGTTATTCCTAAATAAAATTTCAGAACCAACTATTGTAGGTTGATAACTTTTTAATTCTATTGTTGAAGCGTTATTCCCAAGAATTGTATCGTCAGGAAACGAATTTTTTATAAAAGCCGTAGCGATAATATTTCCATCGGGCTGCAAAACAAAAAGCGGTTGAATAAAAACGGCTGAGTCACTCGATTTTAAAAGCGGTATGCGCCATTCGTAACAAAGCATAGCGTTACAATATTCTAACCAAACGCCTGTCGAAATTGTAGAAGCACCACCATCAACAGTGGCTTTAGGATATGGAAAACTGACAACAATATTTGTAAAATCGGTTGATCCTACATTTTTTACAACTGTTGTAAATGTATTCGTTGTCCAATTTTTATACGTTGTGGGTGAAGCAGACAATGAAATACTCAAATCAGAAATAGGATTTGGATTTTTATCACCTTTACAACTACAATCGGTTTGTAAAACGGAGTTGATCGTATTAGAATTACCGTCGGCGCAAGGTGTGCCAGTGCGTTTAATGGCATGAGATACAATAACCGTTGAGTCACAACCACCTATTGACGTTAAATTTAAAGTATCTATTAACTTGTTAGAAATGGGATTGCAAAGCACATCAGAAACGCGAATTGTATCTTTTTTATTCGATACGACACTCTGAGTGATGATGTACGTGAAACAACCTTGCAGTTTTTTTAAAATTACTGTATCGTTGAAGACCTGATTGATGGAACAAACGCTGCGTGTTTGGCGAACCGTATCGTTTTGGCAAACAGTATTGTTTGAATCTCCCCAATCGAGTTCAACAATCCAGCCATCTAAATCGCCCCGTTTAGCGATACCTGTTAAATCAAAATCGGAAGATTTTGTATAACCTGCGAAAATCGCACGACCATCGGACGTGTTGCAAGAATTCCAAAAATAATCGTAGAGTGTTCCACCCACAACGCGCTTTTGAGCGATGTTTCCCGAAGTATCGCAGTGTAAAATCCAAGCATCGTGATCGGCATGATAGCCTGTTACGTCACCATCGTTCGGCGTGATAGTATATCCCGAAATAAAAACGCCATCATCGGACGAAGCGTGAATGAGCGAACGCGCCCAATCATCGCCTGATCCTCCATACGTTTTTGCCCATTTAAATTCGCCAGAACTGTTAAATTTTGCCAGAAAAAAATCCATGTTTGAGGCATAATCTTGAGCAGAAACACCACCGAGATAAAAATCTCCATTGCGCGAAGTTAGAATTGAGTACGGTCGCGTTTCAATATTATTTACAGTTTTACCTGCAACGTGTTGCCATAAAATTTTCCCTTCGGGTGAAATTTTTACAATCCATGCCTTTCTATCGTAACCGAATTGCACGCCTTTTAAGTCGCCCGCATTAGAATTGGTGTATCCTCCTAAAATATAGTTACCATCCGTTGTTTTATCCATTCCTGTAAAAGCATCTTTATTTTCGCCACCAATTACTTTTTGCCATAGCAAATTGCCGTTTGCATCAAGTTTAACGAGCCATGCATCGCCGTAATTATTATCGAAAGGAGTATCGTGATAGAGATTCGAGGGAATATCGCCATCGTTAGAATTGGTAATGCCACACAGTAATATGCCACCATCAGACATAATTTCTATTTTTTCAAACTGATCGTCACCGCCGCCGCCCATTAGTTTTATCCACGCCGTCGAACCGTCGGGATTTAATTTTGTCACTAAAGCATCTTTCGTTGTTCCGCCATTGTGGGAAGGATGAACACCTGAATTATCGCCACCCGATGAACTTAGATAGCCAGCTACAATATACGCACCATCGGGTGTTTGTTTCACCGCTAATCCACCGTCAAAACCATTCGCACCAAAAACACGTTCCCACTGAATTTTATAGTTTACGTCCAGTTTTATAACCCAGCAATCGTTGTTTGGGTCTGTCATAACTTGACCCAACGCTAATTTAATGGGATCAGTAATATCACCATCGCCGATATAAGAATTGGTATTACCCGAAGCGATAAAACCGCCATCGGCAGTTTGTTCAATAGCATATAAACGCTCCGATGCACCACCACCATAAATATGTTGCTGAATAATTTTAGGTGGTTGTGCTTTTATTAATGGGCAAAACCCAAATACTACAAGGCAAAATACAAAAGTCAACGGACAACGGAAAAGGATGCGAAAGGATAAAGGAAATAAATAAAGTGAAAATATTATTTTTGGACAATGGTACTTTGCCTTTTGTTTTTTGAAATTTAGCTTCTGAAATGTGTTTGGTGTTTGTGTTATCATAGGATTTAATGTTTAAATATGTTTACAGTATGTGTTTAAAACTTTTGTAAAATAAAAAACATTTACAAGTTTTAGCAAATTTATTAGGAAATATCTGCGAATTTATATGATAAAATATTTTTTTGCGAACAGTTAGCTATGGGTAGGACTCCATTTTATTTCTTACCCCTTTAAATAACTATGTATTTACGATCTGTAAAATAATTTACTTTCAAAACTGTAAGTATTTTTGTGACAATAATTGTTTCAATATCTTCCTTTGATTCATAGTGTTCTGAATTCTAGTATTTCACTAAGGGTTTATGTTTCCAAGTAAATAAAATGCCCAAAGTAAACAATACCAAGAGTATTAAACCTAAAAGTTGATACGATTTTAAATCCTTAAAAAGAAAAACCAACATAATAAAAAGAGAGGATAGCAACGTTAGGATTCCCGTTGCTTGCATGTGCGAGTATCCGCTATCAAGAAGTAAATGATGAATGTGTAACCTATCGGCAGAAAAAATTGGTTTCTTTTTTAGAAACCGAATAACAATAACGCGCGCTGTATCGAACAGCGGTAAAATTAAAATACCAAACGCCATTACCGGACTTGCTGTTGAGGTGTAAGCATTATTTGGAAATTGGTAATTCATGTTCACGAATTGGATTATTAAAATTGAAGTCACTAATCCGCAAAGCAATGCGCCAGTATCACCCATAAAAATTTGTGCTGGCGTAAAATTGTAGCGTAAAAATCCCGAAACTGCACCTGCTAAACAAAATGCCATAATGGCGAGCGCTTCATTTTTCATTAAATAAAACCAAAACCCTAAAGTTATAGACACGAGCACAGTAGTTGCACCCGAAAGTCCATTAATACCATCAATTAAATTAAATCCATTGATGATTATAAGAATTGTAAAAAGCGTTATTAAAACACTTACTACGTTAACCAATGGATTATCGCCAAAAAAGTGAAAAAGTATTTCAAATTTTATACCCGATTTTAACACCACAACTAAAGCTGCCATTATCTGACCCAATAGTTTTTTGAAAGGTGTCATCGGTATAATATCATCTTTAAAACCTATCAAAAAAATGATTATAAAACCACAGAGCGTGTATTGTAAATCTTTAAAAACGTAATAAGGAATGAAATAAACCAGCGAAAAAATAAATCCAACAAAAATAGCAACACCACCGAGTGGCGGCGTTTTTACAGTATGCGAACTACGGTCGTTGATATCGCCAAAAAGGTGTTTAACCTTTGCGACGTTAATTACACTCGGAATAATTAAGTAACAACCCGCGAAAGCTACCAAATAACTAAGTATTAGTTCAATCATATTTAAGTCGTTTGTTGAGAGTTATTAGTTTTAGTTGATCGGTGATAGTTCATGAATTGCGATTAAACGAACAACTATAAACTAACCGCTAAACTTTTTACATTTCCATCTATTAATTTATATTTTTCGTTTGTTTCTGGGCAACTCGCTAAACCGTTACTATCGAAATGCAATCTATGTCCGTTAGCACTCACCCAACCAATTTGTTTAGCTGGATTTCCAACGACCAATGCGTAAGGTTTTACAGATTTTGTTATCACGGCGCCTGCACCGATAAGTGCAAAAGCCCCTATTTCATTTCCACAAATAACTGTTGCATTCGCACCAATACTTGCACCTTTACGCACGCAGGTTTGCTTAAACTCTTCTTTTCGTATAACAGCACTCCTCGGATTAATAACATTTGTAAAAACCATAGAAGGACCTAAAAAAACGTCGTCTTCACAAATTACGCCTGTGTAAACTGAAACGTTGTTCTGAATTTTAACATTTTTTCCCAAGATTACTTGAGGCGAAATTACAACATTTTGCCCTAAATTACATTTATCGCCGATGATTGAATTCGACATAACATGACTAAAGTGCCAAATTTTAACTTCATCGCCAATTGTTGCGCCTTCGTCTATAATGGCAGTTTCGTGCGCGAAATAATTTTTCATACTAATTACTTAAACGAATTGACCGTGTCTGCAATGAATTCTTGCGTTTCAAAAAGCAATTCGGTGTGCATCGGCAACGATAAAACTTCTTCGCAAAGTTTTTCTGTTACTGGTAAAGAAGTCCCAGAAAAATAATTTTGAAATGCTTTTTGTTTATACAATGGCACAGGATAATAAATCATACTCGGAATTTTATGCGCATTTAAAAATTCTTGCAGCGCATCGCGTTTACCCGTTTTAATTTTTAAAGTATATTGATGAAAAACGTGCGTTGAATATGTAGCTCGAAGCGGCGTTTCTAAATTTATATTTTTACTGAGTAAGTTATCGTAAATAGATGCAGCTTTTTCACGAGCCGATGAATACGAATTTAAAAGTGGCAATTTTACATTCAATATAGCAGCTTGCATAGAGTCTAATCGCGAATTAACGCCAATTACATCGTGATAATATTTTTTGGATTGACCATGGTTAGCAACCGTTCTGATTTTTAGTGCGAGTTCATCATTATTGGTCAGAATGGCACCACCGTCGCCATAAGCCCCTAAATTTTTTGATGGGAAGAACGACGTTGTACCAATATCGCCGATGCAACCTGCGTATTTTTTTGTTCCATCCGAAAAAGTATAAACAGAACCGAGTGCTTGCGCATTATCTTCGATGACAAATAAATTATGAGTTTTCGCCAATTTTATGATGCCTTCCATATCGCAACTCTGACCAAATAAATGAACAGGCACAATTGCTTTTGTTTTTGATGTAATGGCACGCTCAACAATTTCGGCAGTGATGTTAAAAGCGTATGGGTCAACATCCACCATAACGGGTTTAAGTTTTAATAAACCTATTACTTCAGCCGTTGCTACATACGTAAAAGCTGGAACTATAACTTCATCGCCAGGCTGAAGATCTAAAGCCATCATTGCAATTTGCAATGCGTCCGTTCCGTTGGCACACGGAATAACGTGTTTGACCTGCAAATATGTTTGTAAATTATTTTGGAATTCAGAAACTTCGCCACCATTAATAAAAGCGGCATTTTCCATGCACTTTTTCAATCGCAAATTAATTTCTGTTTCAATTTTTTTGTATTGACTTTTCAGGTCAACCATTTGTATATCCGACATATTTGTCAACTAATTTACTTTTTTTAAAAATTTTTGTTCTATACTTATTGACAATACCACACCTGAATTAAATAACGAAACCGCTACGCGCGATCTATTTTCAAACTGAATAAGTTTACCTTGCAAACCGATGAGTGGCCCGTATGCAACTTCTACTAAATCACCAATACCCGCACCGTTTTCTTCTACGGCAATATCGTTTGGCAAATCTGTTAAACGTTTCAAAAAATCAATTTCTTCATCTTTTATAGCGAGCAAACTGTTCCCAATTTTTAAAAAACCTGCTGCATAATTCGATTCTAAAACACTAATGTACTGCCTTTTAACAATGTACACAAAAACAAAACTCGGAATTAGGGGTAATTCAACTTCACGTTTTAGTCTGCCATAAATTTTTACCGATTTTTTAAGTGGCAAATAAAATTCAATATTTTGCGCTTCTAAACTTTTTGCCGCCAATTTTTCACTTCTAAAGCGGGTTCTCACCGCAAACCAACGCGCTTCAGTGTCCGACAAATGATTTTCTGTTATAAGTTCTTGTTTCATTCCTTCACTTTTTCATTCATTCATTATTTAATTATTTCATTTTTAATTCCTAAAGCGTCCAATAAACAATTTTCTCTTTATCAAAATTATAAATGCCTTTTAAATCAAAAATAATGGGTTTGTCCTTTGAAATATTTTCAAAAAATGGTAAATCCAAGTTTTTATAATTGTTGTGCGCTACGGCAACAATTATGGCATCATAACTATTTGAGTGCGTATCGGAAAGCGTAAGTTTATATTCATGCGCAATTTCATTAGGCGAAGCAAACGGATCAATCCAATTCACGTCTATCGAATAACTCATTAACTGCCGTACTAAATCTGCAACTTTAGAATTTCTGACATCCGACACATTTTCTTTAAACGTTGCACCCATTACTAAAACTTTTGCCTTCGATGGATTTTTTCCCGATTGCAACAAGTATTGCGTTAAACGTTGTGCAATCCAAGCGGGCATACCATCATTAATTCTTCTACCACTCAAAATAACTTGAGGATCGTAACCTAATTTTACGGATTTATAGGTCAAATAATACGGATCAACGCCGATACAATGACCACCCACTAAACCTGGAAAGAGTTTTATAAAATTCCATTTTGTAGCGGCAGCTTCAATAACTGCGCGCGTATCAATTCCCATTTTATCGAAAATAATAGCGAGTTCATTCATTAAAGAAATGTTTAAATCGCGCTGCGTATTTTCAATTACCTTTGCCGCTTCTGCTACTTTAATACTTTTCGCTTCATAAATACCAGCCGTAATAATTGAACCATAAATGGCAGAAATATTTTTTAAAGCTATTTCATCAGAGCCGCTCACAATTTTTAAAATATTTTCTACTGAACGTTCTTTGTCGCCCGGATTAATTCTTTCTGGCGAATAACCTACTTTAAAATCTTTTCCGAAAGTAAACCCTGAAACTGATTCAATAATAGGAACGCAATCTTCCTCGGTACAACCAGGGTAAACCGTAGATTCATAAATAACGTAATCGCCTTTTTTGATATATTTGCCAATCGTTTCAGATGCTTTTTTTAATGGCGTTAAATCCGGAATTTTATGTTCATCAACAGGCGTTGGCACAGTGACAATATAAAAATGGGCAGATTTCAAAATTTCGGGATCGGAACTAAATTCAATATCTTTATCCACAAAGGCAGAAGTTTCTAATTCTTCCGATGGATCAATGTGTTGCTTAATTAATTCTATCCTACTTTCATTGATATCGAAACCAATTACGCTGTAACGTTTCGCAAAAACCAAAGCCAAAGGCAAACCTACATAACCTAAGCCTATAACGGCAATTTTTTTTTCTTTCGATCTGAGTTGTTCAGAAATCATATTATCGTTGTTGGTTGTTAGTTGTTAGTTGTTAGATGCTCGTAATCGAACAACTCTCAACGAACAACTATTAACTAAATGAAATTAAATCGGCGATTGATTCACCAATAGCCAAACACGCTGTAGCTGCCGGACTCGGAGCATTAACGACATTTATAATATTATGGTTTCTATAAATTGAAAAATCATCCAGTAATTCACCTTTACTATTGCATGCTTGCGCGCGCACTCCTGCACCGTACGGACTTACATCACTGTTTTTAATTTCAGGAATGAGTTTTTGCAATGTACTAACAAATGCACGTTTAGAAAAAGAGCGATACATTTCTTTGCTGCCTTCGCGCCAATATTTGATAGCAACTTTTCTGAAACCTTTAAATCCGATAGTTTCAAAAAACTCTGCACTATTAAAAGTTGTGTTAGTGTAACCTTCACGCGCAAAAGCTAAAACAGCATTCGGTCCAGCTTCAATACCGCCGCCAATCATTCGCGTAAAATGTACACCCAGAAAAGGGAAGTCAGGATTAGGTACTGGGTAAATTAAATTTTTCACTAAATTTTCTGCGTCGTGTTCCAATTTATAATATTCGCCTCTAAATGGAATTATTTTAACATCAATGTCAATACCTAAAAGTTTAGATATTTTATCTGAATATAGTCCACCACAATTTACAACGCGCGTAGTTTCAATGTCACCTTGCGAAGTTTCTAAATTTATGGGATTTGAATTTGTTTTAGAGTGCAAAAGTTCTGTGTTTAATCGCACCTCTCCCCCATTTTTTAAAATAAGTTCTTTTAATTTTTCCGAAATTTGTTTGTAATTTATTATTCCGGTTTGCGGGACAAAAACCGCTTGTGTACAAAAAACGTGCGGTTCAGTATCTTTGGCTTCTTCGGGCGAAAGTTTTTTTAAACCCACCAATCCATTCTGAATTCCACGTTGATATAAGTTTTCGAGCTGTTGCTCTTCTTTTTTTGAAACTGAGACTACTAATTTACCGCAAATCTCGTAATCAATAGCGTGCTCTTTCGCAAATTCAATAATCTGTGTGTAACCTTTCAAACAATTCAATGCTTTTTCACTTCCAGGCTTGTAATATAATCCAGAATGAATTACACCACTGTTATGTCCAGTTTGGTGCGCAGCAACTTTACTTTCTTTGTCAATAACGAGAATTTTTTTGGAAGGAAATTTTTTTTGAAGGTTATATGCAGTTGATAATCCTACGATGCCTGCACCTATAATGGTTATATCGTTTTTTGAAAAAATAGTTGGCATTAAATAAATTTATGTTCTTTCGTTGCAAATTTAACGCTAATTCAAATAATTTAAGAAAAAAATAGAAGTTAATTATTTAATTTCGAGTTTAATTTTAAGTACAATACATGAAACTCACTTTACGCACTTTCTTTTTAGTTATTGCTTCATTTTTAGAAAATACTATTTCTGCACAATCCCCTACAAGTTCTATTAAATTTTACGATGAGCACAGTTTTTTAATAGGAAAAGTTACGGATTTAAAAAAAGAAACGCTCATTGGTGCTTCTATATCCGTTTCTGGATTTACTACAATTACTGATTCCAAAGGAGAATATAGTTTACCCTTAAACTTGAGTGTGGGCGATTATAAAATTGTTGTTTCTTATTTGGGCTACACAACTTTAATTCAACATATTGATTTAAAGTTAGGTAAAAATAAATTTGACTTTTTGCTGGAAGAAGCGAACACGTTGCTTCAAACAACAACAGTTACGGCAGGCAAATACGATAAACCGCTGAGCGAAGTGACGGTATCGCTCGAAGTTTTGAAACCTGATTTGATTGAAAATGTCAACACGCGAAAACTCGATGATGTGTTGCAAAAAGTACCTGGCGTAAACATAATTGACGGGCAAGCTAATATTCGCGGTGGTTCGGGTTGGAGTTACGGCGCAGGAAGTCGTGTTTTACTTTTAGTGGATGATATTCCGGCATTGCAAGCGGATGCAGGTTTTCCGAGTTGGAAAGATATTGCGGTGGAAAACATAGAACAAGTTGAAGTTTTAAAAGGCGCTGCTTCGGCATTGTATGGTTCTTCTGCCATGAATGGAATTATAAATGTGCGCACAGGTTTTGCGAAATCGGAACCTGAAACTAAAATGAGTACGAGTTATGTCGGTTATCTTTCGCCGTCTGACCCCCAAAAAAAATGGTGGACTAATATGCCCTATGAATCAACAACTTCGATTCTGCATAAACAAAAATTTGGCAATTTAGACGTAGCGGCAAGCATTTACTACGCCAATCAAAATTATCCTTGGAAAGAATGGTACGATAAATACGGTCGGTTTACTTTAAACCTGAAATATAAAATTACAGAAAAACTAAGCATTGGTGTGAATACAAATTACAATCAAGGTTCGAGTCAGTATTATTTATATTGGCAGGATATGGGCGCGGGTGCATATATTGGTACGGCAAGTGCTTACAACAAATCAGATCGGACACGATATAATATTGATCCGTACTTAAATTATTTCGACGATAATGGTAATAGGCATAAAATTTTGAGTCGTTTTTATAGCGTAGATAATGCTTTAGGTAACGCTCAATCTAATAAATCGCAATTGTATTATTTGGAGTATCAGTTTCAAAAAAAATTTAAAAACGAAGTAGTTTTAACGACAGGTTTAGTACACTCAAACGCAGGTGTAAGCGCTGCACTTTATGGCGATACAACCTATAATTCGCAAAATAATGCTGCTTATTTGCAACTCGATAAAAAATGGAATAAATTAAACGTTTCGTTCGGTGCACGTTACGAAAGCAACGCCATCAACGGACCTTTAGTTATTAATTATCCTGACGGTTCAAAAGACACTTCGAGTACCAATGGAAAAATTTCAGAAGCACGTCCCGTTTTCAGATTGGGCTTAAATTATCAGGTTGGTACATCTACTTTTTTGCGCGGAAGTATTGGACAAGGCTATCGTTTTCCAACCATTGCAGAATTATATATTTCAACCATTGCAGGTTCATTTCCGGTTATTCCCAATCCAAATTTAACTTCAGAAACGGGATACACCGCAGAAATTGGCATTAAGCAGGGCATTAAAAAAATTAATTTTCAAGGTTTTTTCGATCTCGCCCTTTTTTATCAACGCTATAATAATATGATGGAATTTTTAGCAAGCTCCAGAATAGTTCCTTCATTTCAATCTCAAAATGTGGGCAACACAGAAATAAAAGGTTTTGAAGCAAGTTTTACAGGCGAGTTCAAAATTAGTACGAGCGTTAAGTCTCAATTTTTAGTAGGATACACTTATATTAACCCGACCTACAGAGATTTTACTAACACGCTAAAAGTTAATTCAACCGATACGAATAACGTTTTAAAATATCGGTTCCGGCATAATTTTAAATTTGATGGTGCCGTTGAAGTTAATAAATTTTCTTTCGGCGCAGGTGTTATTTACAATAGTAATATGGAAGCCGTAGATAAAATTTTAGAATTACTTATACCCGGTTTACCCAAATTTCGCCTTTTACATACGATGGGTTTTATGACACTCGATTTGAGAACGGCCTATAAGTTTAAACTGACAAAACTTAGTCTTATTTTAGCCAATGCAACCAATACTGAATATTCTTATCGCCCAGGAATTTTAGAATTACCACGTAATTTTCAAGTCCGAATTGATCAGACTATCAAATATAAAAAACGCAGTTGATTTATAAGTTAATCGAAAATTATTTTTATTTTTCTTCTAAAACTACTTCTAAAACTACTTCTAAAACTATGAGTAAACAAAACGACAATGAATTTAAAAACGAATATGACGCTTTGTTCAAAGCTTTTTTGGTGTTAAACAAACCACGCTCGACTATTTAAATTATTTCTTACCACCAGAGCTATTGATTCATATCAACTTGGAGGATTTAACTTTAGATGAAACTTCCTATCGAACGTCTGATATGAAAGCCTTTGAATCTGGCAGAGCCTATCGGGCATTTTTCAAACTCAAAAACAATAAGAGCAGACCACTTGCCATTGCTTTTTTATTAGAGCATAAGTCCTATCCGGTTGCTTATATCTTTGTTCAATTGCCTACCTATATGTGTTGCATTTGGAACGCTGATATTGAAAATAAAAGAAAACTCACATTTATTTTGCCCATAGTAGTTTACCAAAGTAATAAAACTTGGAACTACAAACCTTTCTCATCAATGTTTAAATGCTTACCGATTGAGTTCTATAAATTTATTCCAAGTTTTGATTATCACCTCACAAAGGTTAGAGATATAGAAAAAGAAATTCTTGAGAAATTAAAAGGAACAAGCATTTTACATTCTTTATTCTTAGCTTACCAAAAACTTGATGACAATGCTTTTGTTGATAAAAATGTAGTTGATCTTTTTATTTCATTTGATCAAAAACCTGAATTAATTGAACTTTTTAAAATGTTTTTTGGTTGTGTCACCAAAAAATTTGAACTTAGTGCCGATGAAATTATTGATAAAATAAAAAACTCATCGAGAACTTCTAAGTCATTAAATTGAAAAATTATGTCAACTTACGATTCTATTATTGCCAAAGGTAAAGCTCAAGCCAAAGAAGAGTTTATGTCAACTTACGATTCAATAATATCTCAAGGAATATCTCAAGGAGAGGTAAAAGCAAAAATTACTGGTATTATTAAGTCGCTAAAAATTGGAAAATTATCCATTGAAGATATTGCTGATACTTTTGAAGTGACAGTAGAATACGTGCTGAAAATCAAAAAAGAGAATAAACTCTAAAAAACAGTTTGTGTTGCGTTTAAAGCTCAGACTAACTTTTTGATATTGTCCAAACACGCTTTAGCATCAGCAATTGGTGAAACTACATAATCTTCAATTTCAACGATGTACATTTTTAAGCCGCCTAATGCACGATTCTCTAAAATATTTTTAAAATCAACGTCACCTTTCCCAATCACAACTGATTTAAATTCTGTTTTCGGCGTTCCGCTTCTGTTACCATCTTTCAAATGACTTAACTCGAATCTGTGAGGATATTTTTTATACCATTCCACTGGGTTTTGATTGGCATAAACAACCCAGCCCATATCCATTTCAATCGTTAAATTTTTGGCATCAACTTCTTTAAGCATTATATCCATCATAGTTGAATCACCGAATTTTTCAAACTCTGAATCGTGGTTATGATAACCGAGTTTCAAACCATTTTTAAAAAAATATTCACCTGTTTTGTTGAAAACCTCACACAATTTTTTGAAAGAATCTACATTTTTTTTATCTGATTCGATGATGGAAGAACTTACAAAATATTTTTGACCTACTGCGAGTGCATCATCGAGCGTATGTTTCAAATTATCTGAAAAACTTTTTTTGGTGAAATCGTAATCCGATGTTTTTAAAATAAAATGAGCACTTGGCATTTTCAAACCAGACTCTGCAAGCATCATTTTAGTTTTATGGACATCGCCTGTGCCTTGCCATGTGCGATTACCGTAACCGTAACCTTCCACATATTGGTAACCAATTTTTGCAATGTCGTTCAGAGTATTGCGTGGATTGAGTTTTAAATCTTCTCGTACGCTATACAACTGTAAACCAAATTGTGGTTTCTTTTTTAAATGTAAAGTTGGCGTAATTAATAAACCGCTTGCAACGGTTAAACTCGAATTTTTAATAAAATGCCTTCTGTTCATAATTTTGAATAGGTTTATTTATTTATTTTATTTAATTTTCTTTACTTAATTTCTTTACTGGTAATATAAAAATTGGGATTGATACTCAGTGCTTCTATCAGTTCATGCTTCGATGTAAGTTTTTGCCATTTTGTTGTCGCTTTTGTTCTTCGCCAAATCGAGTCTTTATTAATTTTAATCTCAATCGGCATTTCAAAATCCAATTGGCAATGTGTGAAACGATAGAGCAGTGTTTTACCCGAAAATTTATACTCTAAGATAGGAATCTTAATATCGCGCAGGTACTGGTTAAAAAAAGAATTTAATTTTAAGCGCGCTGATTTAGAAATATAATCCTCAATTTGTTTTGTGCTGACAACTTTATGGTAAAATTCAGTATTCAAACCTCTCAAAATTTTACGCCACAGCGAATCATTGTTCACTATGTAGCGCAACGTGTTTAACATACTAGCACCTTTCCAATACATATCACTGGACGGTTCTTTATTGACGTTGTAATCGCCGACAATGGTACCGATATTATAAATATGGAATTGATTACCAATATTATATTCACTACCTGCTTTTTTTCCATTAAAATATTCAATAAAAAGTGATTCACTGTACGTTGTAAACGATTCGTGAATCCACATATCGGCAATATCACTGGAAGTAATACTATTTCCAAACCATTCGTGACCCGACTCGTGCACAATAATATAATCCCAATTTTCACCCCAACCTGTACGCGATAAATCGCTACCCCGATAGCCATTCACATAACCATTGCCGTAAGAAATATCGCTTTGATGTTCCATACCGAGATACGGAACTTCTACAATTTTATATCCGTCTTCATAAAACGGGTAAGCACCAAACCAATACTCAAAAGCTTTGAGCATATTTTTCACTTGTTTAAACTGTTGTTGGGCGCGCGCTAAGTTTTCTGGCAGCACATAATATTCGAGCGTTAATTTTCCTTTTTCACCCACATAAGCATCCGAAAAATGCGCGTAGTTGGCTATATTTAAATTAACACCATAATTATTAATCGGATTTTTAACTGCCCAAACATAAGTTTTATCGCCCGATGTTTCAGTGATAACCCTTTGCAATCGCCCATTTGAAACCGCTATTAATTCTTTCGGCACTGTAATTTCAATCTGCATCGAGTCCGCTTCATCGCTCTGATGATCTTTGCAGGGCCACCAAGAACTCGCCCCTAAACCCTGACACGAAGTGGCAATATAAGGCAGGTAATCATTTTTTCCCCACTGGAAGCCACCCTCCCAAGGAGGATTTGTAGCTACGTGCGGTCTGCCATGATAAAACACACCTATTTCATGAACAGAATTTACGGCGCAAATATTTGGCAGCGTCACTAAGTGTGCATTGGTGCCTGCATCGTAAATTTTACATTTTTGAGATTCGTACATCACGGAATCAATTTTTAAATCGGGTTGCAAATCTATTTGTAAAACGGAATCACTTTTTAAAGTTTTAAACCGAATAAAATTTACGCCTTGAATAGTTTGATTATCCACATCCGGTTTTATTTTAAGCGTGTAATGTGTAACATCCCACCAAGCCCGCTGCTTCGTTATTGCGCCACGTAAAGTATCATCGTGGTTATACACGTGTGAATTCTGGCTGAATACAACTTGAACGATTGCAACGAAAAAAAAAATAAAGAGCGCAATCTTTCTACTTAACTGAATTAAGTGTAACATAATAATTTATATCGGCTACGATTATATTTTCAGATTTCGATTTTAATTTTAATTTTTGCCATTTTGAAGTAGGATTGATTCTTTTCCAAACCGAATCTGTATTGATTTTGATATTAAGAGGCATCGAAAAACCGGGCATACAATTGGTGAAACGATAGCTGAGCGTTTTGCCTTCTAATTTATATTCAAAATTGGGTTCTCTGGCATCGCGAAGATATTGATTGAAAAAAGGTTTTAAATTCAAACCAGCCATTTTGGCAATATAATCTTCAACCTGTTTGGTTGTGACAACTTTATGATAAAATTCTGAATTTAATCCGCGCAAAATTTTTCTCCAAAGTTCGTCGTTGTTGATAATTTGACGCAATGTATGCAACATATTGGAGCCTTTGTAATAAATATCAACTGAACTTTCCTTATTCACGTTGTAATCGCCAACCAATGGAATTTGGTTTTCAATTTGATTCCTCGTGCCAATGACGTAAGCAGCACCGGCTTCTTTTCCATAAAAAAATTCTGTAAACAGCGATTCGCTGTAAGCTGTAAACCCTTCGTGAATATACATTTCGGCAATGTCGCTGTGTGTGATATTGTTTCCAAACCATTCATGGCCTGATTCGTGTACAATAATAAAATCCCATTTCAAACCAAACCCCGTACCTGATAAATCTCTTCCGCGATAACCATTACCATAACCGTTTCCATACGACACATCGCTTTGATGTTCCATGCCGAGATAAGGTACTTCAACAATTTTGTACGAATCTTCATAAAACGGATAAGGTCCAAACCAATATTCAAACGCTTTAAGCATATCTTTCACTTGCGTAAATTGTTTTTTTGCACGCTCAATATTTTTCGGCAAAACATAATAGTCTATGTCTAATTTGCCTTTTTCGCCCGCATATTCATCTGAATAATGATAATAATTGGCAATATTGAGATTCACACCATAATTATTGATTGGATTTTTAACAACCCAAACGAATGTTCGTTCACCTGTTGGTTCTTCAATAATTCGGTTTAATCTTCCGTTAGAAACGGCTACTAAATTTTTGGGTGCAGTAATTTCAATTTGCATCGAATCGGGTTCATCGCTCGGATGATCTTTGCAAGGCCACCAAGAACTTGCACCAAGTCCTTGACAAGAAGTAGAAATATAGGGCAATCCATCGTTCGTTTCCCATTGAAATCCACCTTCCCAAGGAGGATTGACAGCTATTATTGGTTTTCCGGAATAATAAATACTTATTTCCGAAATGGAATTAAGTTTACTTGCAGAAGGAAGATAAACTAAATGCGCATTTACACCTTCGTCCAGAACTTTACATTTTTGAGAAAAATATACAGCTGAATCTATTTTTAAATTGGGTTGCAAATCAATTTGAAGAATCGAATCTGATTTTAGCGTTTTAAACCTGATAATATTAACGCCAGAAATCGTTTTGTTTTCAATATTAGGTTTTACTTTTAGTGTATAATGTGTAACATCCCACCAAGCCCGCTGCTGAGTAATGGCGCCGCGTAGAGTATCATCGTGGTTGTACACGTGCGAGTTTTGGCTGCATCCAATTTGGTACATTGAACACACAACCACAATCATGGAAGACAGTTTTTTAAGCGGATGAAACACGTGATACTGGTTAAACATGAATTAAACATGAATTAAATTAGGAATTAAATATTCGCGCCAAAAACAGCATACTCTAGCGCCTCTGAAGGTGTATCGAGTAAATACCGTTTAAAATCTTCCTTATTTTTGTTCGTTAATTTTTCTAAAAGTCTATTTAAAAGTTGCACTTCTTCCTGTGTATATTCTACTTGAAAACTGTGCAAATCGAGTGCAATATCTACTTTTTCTAAAAGCATTAAACCACTTTGTGTAATAGCAACACTCACGCGACGTTTATCGGTGGCATCTGTTTTTTTTAGAACCCATTTTTTTTCAACCAACCTATCCACTAAACGCGAAGTATCGCTCATTTTATCGAGCATAAGTTCGCGCAAGTCTTGCGTAGAAAATGTTTTTTCACTTTCAATAGTCATTCGGCTTCGCAAAATTCTAAGGGCATTGAGTTGTTGTTGCGTAAGTTCAAATGGCTCTAAAATAGTAACTATTTCTGTTCGCAACCAATTTGAGCACCATAGTAAATTTAAACGTAGTTTATGGTATTCGTTCTTAAAAATACTTTCCATACAATTTTTATAAAGTCAAATTTACGTGTAAAAATAAGATTCTTTGTCATAAACATCTATAAAATTAAACTTCTGGCTAATTTTATTCCAAATTTTATTTTAAATTATAGTAAGTGTGTTCACGTTGATTAATTTTAACCCGAAAAGAACGAATAGCTATCAGCCTTAGCTATTAGCTATCAGCTTAAAAAAAACTTATGTCAGTACATACAGAAATTAAACGCGTTACGGTAAACACGCTTTTGAACATGAAGCAAAAGAAACAATTTATTTCTATGCTTACTTCTTACGATTATTCTTTAGCGCGGATTGTTGATGAAGGCGGTGTTGATGCTATTTTGGTAGGCGATAGTGCGAGCAATGTCATTGCTGGACATGAAACGACGCTCCCAATTACTTTAGACCAAATGATTTATCACGCGCAATCGGTTGTGCGGGGCGTTAAACGTGCTTTAGTTATCGTAGATTTGCCATTTGGTTCTTATCAAGGTAGTTCTCGTGTGGCTTTAGAATCTTCGATTAGAATTATGAAAGAATCAGGCGCACATGCGGTGAAGTTAGAGGGTGGTTTAGAAGTAGAATCGAGCATAAAAAAAATTCTTTCTGCGGGTATTCCAGTGATGGGACATTTAGGTTTGGTGCCGCAAAGTATTTATAAATTTGGAACCTATGCCGTACGTGCAAAGGAAGAAGCCGAAGCCGAAAAACTTAAAACTGATGCGCTTTTGTTGCAAGAGTTGGGTTGCTTCGGGATGGTTTTAGAAAAAATTCCAGCTACTTTAGCTAAAGAAGTATCCGAAAGTTTACACATTCCGACAATTGGTATTGGTGCAGGAAAACATTGCGATGGTCAAATTTTAGTTTTGCACGATATGCTTGGCATTAATAATGAATTTAAACCACGCTTTTTGCGTCAATATGCTAATTTATATGACGTCATTAAAAATGCAGTATCGCATTACGTGGAAGATGTAAAATCAAATAATTTCCCGAGCGATTCGGAACAGTATTAATTTCTTTGATGTTGTTTCGAGGAATCTTCGATTTGTTGATAGTTGTTCGTTTAAGAGCGTACAACAACGATCAATTATCAATGATTAAAGGATAGCAACTATGAATTTAAAATTATGAAAAATAAAACAGGTGCTCCTGATAATTTAGACAAGAATGACATAAAGATAAAAACGATTGAGTTGCTCAGTGAAATCGGAAATTTATCAACAATTTTATACGCAGAGCGTAAACATTCCGTTTTGGTTTTGTTGCAAGGGATGGATGGTTCTGGAAAAGATGGCATAACAAAAGATGTATTTGGTTCTATTTCAGCTTCGTTTATCAGATATCATGCTTTTAAAAAACCTTCAGAAGAAGAAATGTCTCACGATTTTTTATGGCGCGCGCACAATTTTGTGCCACAAAAAGGCGAAATAACTATTTTTAATCGCTCTTATTACGAAGATATTTTGATACAATATGTACACAGATGGATTGACGATAAACGCCGCGATGTGCGCATGGAAGCTATAAATGCTTTTGAAAAATTATTGCAAGCCGATAATAATACAACCGTATTGAAGTTTTATCTGAATATTGGATTTGATAAACAAGAAGAAAAATTAATGGAGCGCGTTAATGTGCGCAAAAAGCAGTGGAAACACAGCGATAACGATTGGGAAGAGCGCAAACTTTGGGATGAATATCAGAATGCTTATCAGTATATCTTGGATAATTCAAAAATAAAATGGACAACTGTTCCGTGTGATAATGATTGGTATAGAAATTATGTTGTGGCAAAAGAATTACACAAAACTTTAATGGAATTAAATCCGAAATATCCTGAGCTTGTCTCAAATATTTTCAAAAAATAAAATTTAGATTATGCAATTACGAAAAAACATTGTAGCAGGCAATTGGAAAATGAATAAAACTGCTACCGAAGCTAACACACTTATCAACGAAATTAATCAAGGATTGAGCGTATTGAGTAATGTGCAATTGGTTTTATGCCCACCCGCCATTTATTTAGAAAGTACACGTAAAAATGCAAACGAAACTATTTCTGTTGGTGCGCAAAATTGTTATTGCGAAGCATCGGGCGCATTTACGGGCGAAATTTCTGCTGCTATGTTAAGCAGCGTGGGTGTATCGCACGTTATTATTGGGCACAGCGAACGCCGGCAAATTTTTTCCGAAAAGTCTAAAATGCTCTCTAAAAAAGTTGAAGTGGCTATTGCAAATGGTTTAACACCCATTTATTGTTGCGGCGAGCCGTTAGAAATTAGAGAAACCGGATTGCATTTTAGTTACGTAAAATCACAAATTACGCGCGAACTTTTTCATCTTTCAGAAACTGATTTCAGCAAATTAGTAATTGCGTACGAACCAATTTGGGCAATCGGAACAGGCAAAACAGCAACAGTTGAAGAAGCACAAGTAATGCACGCCGCTCTAAGAAATCATATTTTTAAGAAATATGGCAAAGATGTTGCCGATGGCATCAGTATATTATATGGCGGCAGTTGCAACGCAGCTAACGCCAAATCTATTTTTTCTCAACCCGATGTTGACGGAGGTCTCATTGGTGGTGCATCATTAAAATCTGCCGATTTCTTAACGATAGCTAATTCATTTGTAAAATAAGTTAATCGTTGTTCGTTTAATTTTACTTTTAAGAAAAAAAATGAGCAACGAATTACTGAAGTTTAGCAATGTGCGCTGCACCTTGCTAAACTTCAGTAAATAAATGATTAGTATTTTTTAGTAAAAGTTTTATTGCACTTTTTGATTTCTCAAAACGCGGTCTTCGATTATCAATCAGTAAGCAAAGCGGGCTATTTTTAAATACTTTCGCTATTAATTATAGAAACCCAATTACCAAATCATCCACATCAACTAATGCACGTTCTTTTAAAAAAATCTTAATCACTTTTGCACTTTTAGGAGCTGTAATAGTCGTTTCCATTTTCATAGCTTCAATAACAAAAAGTGGCGCATCGCGCTCTACTTCTTCACCTTCTTTTACAAAAATTTTACTGATACTACCTTTAAGCGGCGAACCAATTTGAGAAGCACTCGTTACTTTTTGGTTGGTAATGAGAATTGTTTTTGCTTTTTTATCGCGAACACCAATTGAGCGCGTTTGACCATTTAATAGAAAAAAAACAGTGCGTTCACCGGCTTCATTCGGTTCAGTCATATTCAAAAACTTGAGCAAAATGGATTTACCTTTGGCGATTTCAACAATAATTTCTTCATTAAATTTTAAACCGTATAAAAATGCAGGTGTCGGAATATTTCTGACTGCACCAAATTCTTCAAAATGCGTATTAAATTCTTCAAAAACTTTCGGATACATTTGCCAACTCAAAAAATCGAGATCGTGTACATACGGTCCGAATTTTTGTTTGAATACAATTTTTTCAGCTTCAATGTCAATCGGTGGTAGATATTCATTTGGGTTTTTATCGTTTGGTTTTTCATTTCTTAAAATAATTTTCTGAATCTCGCTTGGAAATCCTCCTGGATTTAAGCCTAAATCGCCGCGCATCATTTCTTTCACCGATTCTGGAAAATTGAGTGTATCACCTTTTGAAAAAATATCTGCGGTTGATAAATCATTTGCCGTCATAAACATTGCCATATCGCCGACAACTTTAGAAGATGGTGTTACTTTAATGATATCGCCAAACATTTGGTTTGCAGCTTCATAATTTTGTTTGATGGTTTCAAACTGATTTTCAAGCCCGAGACTTTGCGCTTGCGGTCGCAAATTAGAATACTGTCCGCCCGGAATTTCGTTATCAAAAACTTCTGCTGTCGAGGCGCGTAAATCAGTTTCAAACGGATAATAATAATCGCGCACAGCTTCCCAATAATTTGAAAAAGCATTGAGCGTTTTTAAATCAATTGCTTTAGCGCGTTCATGCGGTTGTAGCATGGCGACAATAGAATTAAAACTCGGCTGTGAAGTTAATCCTGAAAATGAGGATATGGCAACATCAATAATATTTACGCCAGCATTCACAGCTTCTAAGTACGTTGCCGATTGAATTCCGCCGGTATCGTGCGTGTGAAGATGAATGGGAATCGAGATTTTTTCTTTCAATGCTTCAATAAGTACGCGCGCAGACATAGGTTTTAACAAACCTGCCATGTCTTTAATGGCTAAAATGTGCGCGCCTTCATCTTCGAGGCGTTGCGCCATATCTAAATAATACTGCAAATTAAATTTCTGCCTGTTCGAATCTAAAATTTCACCTGAATAACAAACACACGCCTCTGCTATCGCATTTGGAATTGAAACCACTGCGCGAATAGAAGTTCGCATGGAATCAATATTATTGAACGAATCAAAAATTCGAAAAATATCTATACCGCGCTCAGCAGCCGTTTCAATAAATTTCACCACAATATTATCGGGATAGGCTTTATAACCTACTGCATTTGAACCGCGTAATAACATCTGAAATAAAACATTCGGAACAGCAGCGCGCAAAAGTTCGAGACGTTTCCATGGACATTCTTTTAAAAAACGCAGTGCCACATCAAACGTAGCTCCACCCCACATTTCAATCGAAAAAACTTTATCGCCAATCAATTGCGCATAACTTTCTGCTACGTTTGTCATGTCGTGGGTGCGTAAGCGCGTAGCTATTAAAGATTGATGAGCGTCGCGCCACGTTGTATCGGTATATTGAATTTGTTTTTCATTTTTTAAATCTATCAGAAATTGCGAACGACCATTTTTTAATAACTTATCGCGCGTACCCTCTTGTTTAAAACGGGGTAAGTTTGAAATTGTAGGAACAACAGGAATTCTGAACAGTACATTTTTTTTCAGATCTATAAACGGCACATCTTTATTGCCATTCACGATAGTTTCCGCTAAAAATTTAAGAATTTTTGTACCGCGATCTTGTCGGCGTGGCATTTGTAAAAGTTTAGGATGCGTAGCGATAAAATTTACTGTGCATTCACCTTTTCGGAACGTTGCATCGCGCAGCATATTTTCTAAAAAGCCGATATTGGTTTGTACGCCACGAATTCTAAATTCGCTCAATGCGCGCAAAAGTCTATCAGCAGCACCTGTATATGTTCTTCCCCACGCAGTTACTTTTACTAAAAGCGAATCAAAAAATGGTGAAATTTGTGCACCGGCATAAGCACTACCGGCATCAAGACGAATACCAAAACCTCCTGCCGAACGATATGCGATTAAAGTTCCATAATCGGGTTTGAAATTTTCTTCCGGATTTTCAGTTGTAATTCGACACTGAATAGCAAAACCTGAACACGTAATTTCTTCTTGTGTGAGTAATAGTCTCTTATGACTGAGTTCATAGCCCTCCGCAATCAGAATTTGTGAGCGTACAATATCGACGCCTGTAATTTCTTCTGTTATGGTGTGTTCAACTTGAACGCGCGGATTGACTTCTATAAAATAAACGCTTTCATCGCTATCTACTAAAAACTCAACTGTTCCTGCATTCTGATAACCTACGTGTTTACCAATTTGCAGCGCGTATGCGTAAAGCCTATCTTTCGTTTCTTGTTTTAAAGTGATGGAAGGTGCAATTTCTATAACTTTTTGAAAACGACGTTGAACCGAACAATCCCGCTCAAACAGATGCACTAAGTTTCCGTGCATATCGCCTAGTAATTGAACTTCAATATGTTTAGGATTTTCTATAAATTTTTCAATAAACAATGTTCCATCACCAAATGCTTTAAGTGCTTCACTCGCCGCATCGTAGTATCCGCGTTTTAATTCTTCATCAGTTCTAACAACGCGCATTCCACGACCGCCACCACCTGAAGCTGCTTTTAACATAATTGGAAAACCCACGCGGTGCGCTTCGGAAAGTGCAATTTCTTCTGTCGTCAAAGAAATTTTTGAATCTGGAATCATTGGAATACCCAACGCACGCGCCACATTTTTTGCTGCAATTTTATCTCCTAATTGCATCATCACCTCAGGCGAAGGACCGATAAATACAATCCCCTCTTCTCGGCATCTTCGCGCAAACTGAACATTCTCACTTAAAAATCCGTAACCTGGGTGTATAGCTTCTGCGCCGTTGAGTTTTGCCACGCGCAAAATTTCTTCGATATCCAAATATGGTTTCAAAGGTTGATCATTCGCACCAATTTGGTATGCTTCATCAGCTTTGTATCGGTGCAAAGAGTATCTATCCTCGTATGTAAAAACAGCTATCGTCCCGATGTGTAATTCAGAAGCAGCGCGTAAAATACGAATAGCAATTTCGCTTCTGTTAGCGACTAAAATTTTTTTAAACCTTTTATATTGTTCCTCCATACATTTTTATTGATTACGCACAAAAGTAAGTCTATAGTTAAGATTTAGGAAAAATGTTAGTAATATTAAAGCTATTATTTTAAATTTTCTAAAAATTAAAATTTTTTGAAAAACAATCGGTTTGGCATTATAATTGAACAGGTTTATTTAAGAGCTTATTTATGTTAGTTAACACACGCACTTTATCGAATTTTTTTTAACCATTATTTTTCCATTAATTAAGTCATTTTCCCTCCCGTTAATAAATTTTAAATGTACTTGAACAACCTGAACAGTAGTTTAGTGTGCCATTTAAAAATTTACTCGAACATTTTATTTGTTTTTTTATTATTGTCTATCCACCCTCTGTCGGCGCAAAATGACGCTTACAATGTCACTAATATCAAAATGCACCCCGATGCAAGTATGGGCATCTACGGCTCATGGATTGAGAACGGCGTGTTCAGAAACAATAGAGGTTCGGTTTATTTCAATGGCGTAAACAACAAAAAGCAAGATTTTGACGGACCAATGCCCGTTGACTTTGAATTTTTGGAGCTTAACAACCCTAATGGCTTGTTTACCAATTTGTATATCGGAATAACGCGACTACTTAATTTTAACAAAGGAATCATTCACACTTCCCGTATGAATCCAAATTTTTTAGTTGATTTTTTGAATAATGCTACCTATAAAAATGCCGCTGACGATAAACATATTGATGGTTACGTCGCAAAAACGGTTAAAGACACTTTCGCTTTCCCAATTGGTGATAATACTGAGTTTCGTCCAGTTATAATTACAAATTTGGATACGCGATTAATAAGTAGTATTGCTTGCTATTTTCGTGGAAGTCCTAACACTGCCACACTTCCAACAGGCGCACCTTTCAATACAACTTTAAAAGAAGATATTGTTCTCAAAGTAAGTTCGGTTGAATATTGGCACATAAAAGGCGATGCGCCAGTAACGGCTACTTTAACTTGGAATGGGGACAGTCAAATCGCAACGCTTACCAATTCTGATTTAACCAGATTGACAATTGTGGCTTGGAACGGTGCAAAGTGGATTAATTTAGGTATTATAAATGAACAAGGCGATTTAAATAATGGTAGAATTACTTCACGTGCAGTTGTGCCTGATAGTTTCTCTGTTTTTACTTTTGCTTTAGCGCAAAAAGATGTTCGTTGTTTTACTTCAGTAAACACCGTAAAAATAAAGGGCGATAACATTGTTTGCAACGGTAAATCCATTCCGTTGGATGCTGGAACAGGATTTAAACGCTACAAATGGTCAACAGGTGAAGAATCACAAATTATAAATGTAGCCACTGCAGGAAAATATTACGTCTTTGCTTGGGATTCGTGCGATGTTGCGCATAGTGATTCCATTTTAGTGAAAACGCTACCATCTGTTAAATTTTCTACCCGCAATGCTACGTGCTATGGCAGAAGTGATGGCGCTATCAATTTTCTTTCGGATGTAACAGGGATGACAATTACGGCAAATAATGTAACTGTTACACCCGATAAACTTAAAAATCTTTCTGCTGCGCGGTACAGTGTGCATATCGAAAGTCCGAAGTTTTGCCCATTAGATACAATTGTGGTCATCAAAGAACCTGCGCTAAAGCCTATAAAAATAATTTCTGACTCATTGATTGTTTTTGAAGGTTCGACGGTAAAACTGAGCACAAAAAGCACCGACACCTTATATAATCCGAAATATTGGCAATGGTTTCCACCAGATATTGTGAGTTGTATAAATTGCCCAACAACTACTGCAAAAATTGAACGCGAAACAATTTTTAAAGTTTTAGTACTTGATTCGTTGGGTTGTTCTGCTTCAGATGAAATAACCATTAAAGTCAATAAAGATGACAGATATGCACTTTATGTGCCAAATATATTTAAGCCAGAAAAAGAGGAATACACAGTTCTTGGAAATCCGAGCAAAGTACACGTCTTGAAAATGCAAATTTTTGATCGTTGGGGCGAATTGGTTTTTCAAGCGAGTGATTTTGCGCCTAATGGTTCTGTATCTTGGGATGGCACTTTCAGAGGCAAACAATTAAGTCTTGGAACATTTGTTGTGATAGTGGAAGCACAATTTATTGATGGCACAAGGAAAAAATATGCCCGAGACCTTGTTTTAGTGCGCTAATTTGGAACAAAACAAATAACGAGATAACTATGAAATAAAAGAATTAAGGAATTATTTATTATTCAATAACCATTACTTTCTATGACAAAATTTTACACAAATGCTTTCAAAAAGAGGGGGAAATTAAATGATTTGAACATAAAACTGTTTATTTTTTCATTCTTTCATTTTTTCATGCTTTCAGTATGTTTCGCTCAAGATACCCACTTTTCGCAATTCACATCTGCCACGATGGAACTTAATCCGGCAGCTATAGGCATGATGACTGAAGCAGGTCGTTTTAATTTACAATACAGAAATCAATGGGCTTCTTTGTTGGGTTCAGGAAATTCTTATAAAACCCTCGCTGCTACTTTTGAGCGTAGAAAAGATTTTAAATCAACCGATTTTTTTGGTTTTGGTATTGGCATTTGGAGCGATCGAGCCGGAGCAGCACTCCGAACGGATGAAATAATGGGTGGATTTTCGTATGCTCGAAAGTTTTTCGGAAAAGAAGGTGCCGCGCACTACTTAACAGGTGGTGCCGAAGTAGGAGAAAGACGCGTGAGTCTCGATCTTTCAGATCGTGAATGGATTGGTCAGCATGACGGCAATGGCGGATTTGACGGAAGTAAATATGGTGGAACTGTCGCGTTCAGTCCGAATTATGCTACTGATATTTCTATGGGTTTGGGCTGGTATTCCAATTTTGCTAATAACAAAATCATTATGGCAGGTTTCTCATTGCATCATTTAAATAATCCCTCTTATACCGTTGATAATGCACGCTTCCAAACTTTGTACACCCGTCAGACTGCGCATTTAGCTATCGAATATCCGATCAGAAGAAATGTAACGCTCTCGCCGAGTGTTTTATGGATGACACAAGGTCCGGCAACTGAATTAACGTACGGTGTTAAACTAAAATTCATTATTATTGAACCGAACAGTGCGTTTGTACAAGCTGGCGTTTTTATACGAAAAGTCAATAGTTTAGAAACTGGTTCGCTGAGTGATGCGATTATTTTTTTTGGAAGGATTGATTGGAAAAATTACGGTCTCGGCGCAAGCTACGATATTAATGGAACGACGTTGAGAGATATAAATCCGAATTTTGAAACGCTCGAACTCACCTTATCCTATCGGTTTGGTGAGGCGTACGATCGTCCTCATGTAGTATCACCGAGGTTTTTTTAGAATGTTTAATGAAACAATGGTTAATGGTTATTTTTTTCATTAATAACTGACCATTAAATATTAACCATTTTTCAATATTTTTATAATTTTTTAACCATTTAATTCGTAAACTTATGTTCACAAGAATTAGACTTTTGTTTTTTGTAGCCCTATTGGGCTTAGGCGCGCAATCTGCATTTGCGCAAATTAAAATCGGCGATAATCCAGGCAACTTAGATGCCAACGCCGTTTTGGAAATTGAAAGTACCAACAAAGGCTTTCTATTACCGCGTTTAACAACTGCTCAACGAACCGGCATGGTGGGTGTAACACAAGGCATGACCGTGTATGACACGGATGCAAAATGTACTTACGTGTATCGTGGCATAACGGGTTGGTACAGTTTATGTGCTGCCGATTCACTCTCTACGAGCAACGGTATTTCATTAGTAGGTCGCGATGTTCAATTAGGTGGTACTTTAACAAAAACCACAACTATCGGAACAAATGGCACCAATACCCTGAAAATTACGGGTGACGGAACAAATAATCCGTTAACTGTAACCAATTTACAAGGTGGTGACCAAAACGATAGTATCGTAACCGTTACAGCTTCAACGGGTGTAGTACGTAAAAGAGCTGTAGCAGATGTTTTAAAAGCATCGAATGTCGACACATTGGTGTGGAAAATTGACGGTAACACCGTTGATAGATTACGCACAATTGGTACAAAAAATGCTTTCGACTTTCCGATTATTACAAGTAATGTAGAGCGCATGAAAGTAACTGCGGGTGGTTTAATTACTATTGGTGTGGCAGTGGCTGACGTAAATTCTACAGTTACTATTGCTCCAAATGGTGGCGCAACAAACCCTATAACGTTGAAAGGTTTAAAAGGTGGTGCTTCAACAGATTCAATTTTAACCTCTAACGGAACAGGTGTAGTCAGACAGCGCGCAATCAGCGATGTACTCGGTACCGGATTAACTGCGGATAACGGTTTGAATAAATCGTCGGCTACTAACGTTCAATTGGGTGGTACATTATTAAAAAACACTGCCGTAGATCAATCTGGGTTTAGTTTAACATTAGCGAATGGCGCAACAAACATTAATGCTACTGGAACAGGTGCTACTAACATTGGTAATAGCGGAAGCAATGTTACCGTAGCAGGTACTACAAGCGTTACAGGTGCAACTACAATTAACACTACTGGTTCAACCACTACAAGTATTGGTAACGCATCAAGCGCAACGACTGTTTTGGGTACTACCAACGTGAATACTACTGGTACTTCAGCAACTTTCATCGGTAATAGTAGTGGCTTAGTTGCTATTGGTACTGGTGCAGCACCAAAATCTACTTTAGATCTTACAGGTTCGTTTGCTGTGCCCATTGCCACAAAAACGGGTGCTTATACTGTCACACTGAACGATCATACAGTTATTGCTGATTGCACTTCGGTAGGCATTACACTAACTCTACCCGACCCTGCAACGTGCACAGGACGTACATATATTTTAATCAAGGGCGATAATTCGGGAAATGTACTCACTTTTGGATCTTTCCCAGTGTATTTAGCCACAGCAACATCTATAACGTCTGTCAATTACAATGTGCGCTTGCATATTCAAAGTGATGGTAGTAAGTGGTGGTTGATTGCGCGTTTTTAATCAATGGTTAGTGGTTAATGGTTAATTTTTTTAGCCATTAACCATTGATTCATTTTCATTATTTTCATTATTCTCATTATTCTCATTATTCTCATTACCATTTTAAATAAAATTTATGAAATCTTTTAATTTACAAGCCTTAAAGAAGTTGTCTCTTAGAATCTTTGGAGTTGCCTTAATAATCTTTTTGGGATTAAATATGTCATTCGCTCAAACGGATGTTAAAATAGGTAATAACGTGGGCAATAAAAACGCCTCGGCAGTATTGGAATTAGAAAGCACGACAAAAGGTTTTTTAATGCCCCGTATGTCACCGGCTCAAGTGGCAGCTATTTCAAATCCAGCAGTAGGTTTACAAATTTACAATACTACGGATTCTTGCATTTACGTGTATCGCGGTATTACTGGTTGGTATAGTACTTGTGGTGGTTTTAATGCTTGGAGTACTTTTGGAAACACGGGTATAAATCCATTAACAAACTTTTTAGGAACGACGGATGGTCAGCCTTTAGTTATAAAAACGAACGGTGTTGAAAGATTGCGTTTTGATGCCGCCGGTAATATCAATCAAAACGGTGCAGGTGCGGTTAATTTAACAGGATTTGTTACTGCCAATGCAGGTGCTACAATTACAGGACCCTCGGCAGGTGCAGGCACAGTAAATATTAATACTGTAGGTGCAAATACAACGAATATCGGTACAGCTGTTTCTACTACTAATTTAAATGGTGCGAATTTATTCGTGCCCTCGCTTCCCGTCGGAAGTACAACAACCGATGCACTTATCGCAGTAAATAGGGCTACTGGCAAAGCGGATACCTTAAATATTGCTAATTTGGTCTCAACGGGTATAACAGCTAATAACGGTTTAACCAAAACAGGTGCGAATGTTGCTTTAGGTGGTTCTTTAATTAGTCCAACAATTGTTTCAACGGATGCGGTCAATACTATAGCTCTTTTTGGATTAACACATGGTAACGCTGCGACCGATTCCATTTTAGTGGCTACAACAGGTTCAAGCGTTTTGAAAAAAGTTTCTATTTCTGATGTTGGTGCTTCATCGGTCACTGCCAGCAACGGTTTAAATAAAACTGCCGCTAACGATGTACAATTGGGAGGTACTTTAACTAAAAACACTTTGGTGGATCAAGGAACTTTTAGTTTAACTATCAACGGCACAGGTACAGGTGCGACAAATATCGGTAATTCGGGAAGTTCCGTTACCATTGCAGGCACAACGGGCGTTACTGGAACTACTTCTATTAACACTTCGGGTGCTGCAGCCACTACTATTGGTAATTCAGGTAGTGCTACAACAATAGTCGGTGCAACTACTATTAATAATTCAGGTACAGCAGTAACAACTATTGGTAATGCGAGTAGTGCTGTTACAATTGCTGGTACAACTGGCGTTACAGGTGTAACTTCCATCAATACAGGTGCTTCTGCTACTGCAACTAATATTGGTAATGCTGCCTCAACAACTACTATTCTGGGCGCTACTAATGTTAATACAGGCACTTCAGCTACTGCCACTAACATCGGTAACGCCAATAGTGCTACAACAATAGTCGGTGCAACAACTATTAATAATTCTGGAACAGCAGTAACAACTATTGGTAATGCGAGTAGTGCTGTTACAATTGCTGGAACTACTGGTGTAACTGGTACAACAACTATTAATACTACCGGTACAAGTAATACGAGCATTGGTAATGCAACTGGTACAATTACTGCACTCGGTGCAACATCTATTAATACATCTGGAACGGCTTCAACTTCTATTGGTAATAGTGGTAGTAATGTAATTATTGCAGGAGCAACAAGTGTGACAGGTATTACTACCATCAATACTACGGGTACAAGTAGTACAACAATCGGTAATGCTACTGGTACGAACACAGTCACTGGTAATAATTTAGTTGTAACCAACCTGCCAACTGGCGCAACTACTGACTCGCTTGTGTCTGTTAATTATGCTACTGGGGCTGTTCGTAAACTTAATATTTCTAATGTGGTGGGTTCTGCTATTACAGCTAATAACGGTTTAACTAAAACGGTTATTGGTGGTGTTGCAAATATTGCTTTGGGCGGTACATTAACAGGTGCAACAACAATTGACCAGTCAGCAAATAGTTTAACCTTTAGCAACGGGACGCACAATATCAATGCTACGGGTACAGGCGCCACAAATATCGGTAACACGTCAAGTGCTACTACAGTTTTGGGAGCTACGAACGTTAATACAACTGGTAACGCAACAACATCTATCGGAAACTCGGGTAGTGCCGTTACGATTGCTGGAACTACGAGTGTGACTGGTATAACAACAATAAACACTACTGGAGCGAGTAATACAAGTATTGGTAATGCAACTGGTACAATTACGGCACTCGGCGCTACAAATGTCAACACTACAGGTGCAGCAGCAACAACTATCGGTAATACTACGTCAACAACTACTATTAACGGTACAAGTTTAATCGTTCCCTCGCTTCCTGCGGGTGGTTTAACGACTGATGCACTTGTTTCAGTAAATAGAGCTACTGGTAAAGCTGATACTTTAAACATTGCGAGCATTGTTTCAAATAATTTCACTGCTAATAACGGTTTAACTAAAACGATTGTTAATACTGTTGCAAATGTTGCTTTGGGCGGTACATTAACTGCAAATACAACAATTGACCAAAGTACGTTTAGTTTAGGCATTAATAACGGTACAAGTTCTGGAGCAACTAATATTGGTAACGCTGCCTCAACCACCACTATTCTGGGTGCTACTAATGTTAACACTGGCACTTCAGCCACTGCAACTAACATCGGTAACACCAATAGTGCTACAACAATAGTCGGTACAACAACTATTAATAATTCAGGTTCAGCAGCAACAACTATTGGTAATGCAAATAGTAATGTTGCTATTGGTCAAACAACTACCCCTAACTCATCTTTACAAGTTACGGGATCAATGGGTGTATCGTATCAAAAAGTGACCAGTAGTTACACTCTGCTTAATTCTGATTATATCGTACTCGCGAATGCCACTTCTGGTGCACTTACAATTACACTCCCCACGGCAACAGCTACACTTAAAGGAAGAATTTACACCATTGGCAAAACAGATGAGACTACAAATATCGTCACTTTTTCGCCTGCTTTGCAGCTTACAGAATCAACAACTGTGAGTAGCATCAATTTTGCTACTAAATACCGCGTTGTTTGCGATGGTTCATTGTGGTGGATTTACAATGAATAAATTTGGTTTAGTTATTGCACCAATTAGTTATAGGTACTCAATTAAAATTTCAAATTACGCCAATTCCAAAACGTAATTCGTAATTCATAATTGACAAATTCCCCCCATTTTTTTAATCGTTATCATTAAAGAAAGTATGAGAATGACATTAATTTTTTTTTAAGAAATTGTTTTTGAAATTCATTTCGTTTTTAAAATTGTGAGTAAAATGTCTTTTAGTCACATTAAAGAGAAAAAAACTTTAACTGAACATGAGAAAATTTTTCTACATCATAGCAATATTGTTGGTAAGTACAAAGGTTTGGTCGCAGACTGATTTAAAACTTGGTACAACACCAGGTATAAAAGATGCTTCAGCAGTTTTAGATTTATCAAGCACTACCAAAGGTTTGCTTATACCCCGCCTAACAACGGTGCAGATGAATGCTATAACTTCGCCAACTGTGGGTTTAATGATTTATAATACCGATTTAAACTGTTTACATTATTATTTTTCAGGTTGGAAAAGTCAATGTGATGCCGCTAATATGAGTGGGTGGAGTATTTTAGGCAACGCAAATACAACGCCTGCCACTAACTTTCTAGGCACAACGAATTCACAAGATCTTGTTTTCAGAACAAATAACACCGAAAGATTAAGAATCTTATCAGGAGGATTTGTCGGTATAAACACTTCAGCACCTACCTCGACTTTAGACGTATCTGGATCTGTTGCGCATGCTATAACAGCAATCAGCACTAGCACAACTCTTAATGGTTCATATTCTACTATTCTACTTTCAGGTAGTAGTAATAATCAGACACTTACTTTACCTGCTGCTAGCACTTGCGCTCGCAGAATTTATATAATTGTAAATCGTTCTACAAATGACTGGAGCATATCGCCACCGTTTCTAATTATTGATAGTAATAATAATACATCTAACATGATCCAAAATAAAACCTCGAATACACTCCAATCAGATGGAACAAATTGGTACCAAATTCAATAGATTAGTTTTTAAATCTTCTTCATCAATCATTATTCATTAACAATCAACCATTATTTTCTTACTTTTGCAGATGAAATTATTTGCGAAAACTTTTTCGGGTCTGGAAGAAACCTTGTGCGAAGAATTAAAAGACCTCGGTGCAGAAAATATTATACCCACTAAACGCGGCGTGAGTTTTGAAGGCGATGCGTATTTATTATATGCTGCCAACTATACTATTCGGACTGCTGTAAGATTTTTAATGCCGCTGCACACATTCAAAGCAGAAAATCAGGATGACTTATACAACGGAATACGCGAAATTAATTGGACAGATTTATTTAGCGTGAATAAATCTTTTGCGATTGATTCCATCGTCAGTTCAAAATATTTTAATCACTCGCATTTTGTGAGTTTAAAAGCAAAAGATGCTATTGCCGACGCTTTCAGAGAAAAATTTAATCGCCGACCCAACGTTGAAAACGATTCACCAAATATTCGCATTCACATAAAAATTCATGATGCCGAAGTTGAAGTGGCGTTGGACGCTTCCGGCGATTCACTGCACAAACGCGGTTATAAACAAAGTAACTCGGATGCACCGATTAACGAAACTTTAGCCGCCGGTATTTTAAGATTGAGCGAATGGACTTCTGATAAAATTATGTATGATGCAATGTGTGGTTCAGGAACTTTTTTAACTGAGGCGGCATTCATTGCTACCAACACACCGATACAGAAATTCCGAGAGCAGTTTTGCTTTTTTCATTGGAATAATTTTGAAACGAACACATGGCAGCGCGTGCGAAATACGTTTGATAGCCGTGAGTCGTTAGCTAATAGTTCAAAGCTGGTAGCTGGAATTTACGGCTCAGATATTGAAATGAAAGCGATTAACGCGTGTAAAAAAAATATCCAATACGCAGGTTTCAGAAACATAACGCTCAAAAAGCAAGATTTTTTTACTTTGCATCCCGAAACTGAAGCGGGTGTTTTAATAATCAATCCGCCGTATGATGACCGAATAAAACTCGAAGACGCTATTGATTTTTATAAATCTATTGGCGATGCGCTCAAGCACAACTGGAAAGGTTGGCAAGCTTGGATTTTTACAGGCAATTTAGAAGCCGCCAAATTTATAGGTTTAAAAACTTCTCGCCGTATTCCGTTGTTTAACGGACCTATTGAGAGTAGATTATTTAAGTTCGATTTATTTTGATGATAGTGTATAAGGGTTCATTTTTGAACCCTTATAAAAAGATGGTCTATTATGAAATATATTTTTTCATTTTCGTTGATAATTATTTGTTTTTACACTCACGCACAAGGTGTTGATACTTCTTATTGTAAAAAAATTACGCTTAAAAAAAATGTATTCGGTGGTGTTATAAACTCAAGTACACAAAATCCCACACAATTAGAACTCAAGCCTACTTGTATGCTAAACGGTTTCGACCCGAATGCGTTACCTTTTTTTTGTAAAATAGAATACAAGATGGGCCTATCAACCAAAGTACCCATAAAAATTAGATTGGGCGATCCAGACAAAGTGGATGAGATGGAAAAGAAAGGAATAAACCATAGAATTGGTGAAAATTAAAATAGTGTTTCCTTAGCACACGTTTTTGTTTAACGCTATAATCTAAAATATAAAAAAAACATCCCAAAAATTCCATAAAGGAAGATTTGAGATGTTTAAAAAAGTATGAAAAATACTGTTAGCTACTTATTTTTAATTCACGTGATTCAATTTTACCGATTGAATCGTTTCACCATTCACTAAAATGCGTGCAATATATAAACCTTGTGATGTATTTGCAGCATTCCATTTAAGTTCGTAGTTACCTGCTTGACGGTCAGTATCTTCCAATACTTTTACCAATTTACCAGACATATCAGAAATTAAAACTGAAACGTGTGCATCTTCAGAAATGTGGTAGTTCAGAATTGTTTCATCTTTAAAAGGATTTACACCCGTTGATAAAACAGCACCGTTTGTACTAATCCCTAATTTACTTCTAGATTTTAAAACCGTAGGATCAGTCATACCAAAATCATTTCCTGCAAAAATTGTACCCGCCGGAACTCCGCCACAAGGACCGAAACCGGAGTGTGGTATTGCTAAGTAAGGAAACGTCGTTTGGAAAGCTTTATCATTTTTTTCAACACCTGTTGTAAATGTCAAATTGTTTAATAACTGCGGCGTTAACGGCGATTTACCCAACGGACGATCATCGTACCATAAACCAACTGCTGCTAAAACTACACCACCAACAGCTTGCAACTCAATACGCGTAACGTCATCTTCCAAACGGCGACCATTAGGAAATCCATCCATGTTCGGAATGAGTTGTAATGCGTTAGATTTATTATAGTTTGTATCCGTTAAACCAGCAACGGCTGCTGCCAATAAACCTTCGCTGCTAAACGCTGCACTTGTGCGCGAAGTCGGTGGCACTGCCATATTTAAACGCAACATATCGCCAAAACGAATATCGTTTGGAATGAGTGACCAAGACGGCAAAAAGTTATTGATAAACGGTTTACCTGCTGTCAACGGATTACCATCTGTTTTGCCTGTTGCTAATTGGTATGGTGCAATATTCGGTACACCTGCATGGAAAATTGGCACTAAATCCACCGAGCGTGGTGCACCTTTTCTGAGCAAATAGTTTCCAAAAACAGCATCATCTAAAGCAGTACCTGCTAAAGCAGCGTTTCCTTTAATTACATACAATCCATCGTGCGTATTTCCAAAATCAACTGCACCTAAAACGGTTTGCGATTTGGTTTGAATGCGCAATTTGGCAAAACCTGGCACAGCGGTTCCGAATAAGCGGTCATCCATGTAAAGTGCAAGTTCCGGATTTTCTAAATACTTCTCGAATTTAGCTTCACCAGCATACGGTGTGCCCGAATTCCATCTATCTTTAGCACCAATTGGAATAACAGCTTCGTTTGTTAAAGGCATACCCAGGCGCGAAACTTGCACCCAATCGCCAGAAACAACAGGTTTTGCACCATTATCAGCCAATGTAGTAATACGTTGGCGACTTGCAGATGCCCAAACACCGATAATAAAATCTCCGTCAAGAATATTTTTAGCAGTTGTAATGCTGCGTAAATCTTTTTGAAGCAAATTAATTGGTATTTGAAGTGCAATGGCGTGCACGTTTGTGCAACCAACAGCATCGCGTGCGCTGCCTGGACGAATGTTACCAAGATCGAAAATACCGCCTAAGTCAACAAAAAATGGATCGTCAACCTGTCCGCAGAATATTTTTTCATTAGTTCCTGTTGTTGAAGTAACGATAGCCTCCTGCATAATTTGCGAGTAAGGTTTACCCAAACCCAGTGTCGTATTGTCAATCGAGCGTGGTCCGATATTTGGCGGAGTCACAGGACCATTGTCGTAAATAGTAACAAACTGTCCATCGTTACCGAAACGGCGTTCACATTTGTAAGTCGTTTTTAAATTCTGTTTTCCGAGACGGATGTTAAAAAACGTTGTCGGATCTTCATTCGTTCTTTTAAATGTGAAACGATACAATACATCGTCACCAAAAGAAAGCGGATTTGTTTTAACGTGAATTTCATAGCGGATGTCTTCGCCGAAAGTGGCATAGTTTGGACCACCTGACGGTAGTTCCAAACCAATGTAATCGGCAATAATTGTTACAGTGTTAGGTGCGTCCGGGCTTCTAAAAGCATAAACGTCAGTGTTGTCGGCGAGTGGGTCGTTAGCAATCATGGGTGCTTCGCGGTGACTTGATGCCTCGAGATAACGCGTTTCATTGCCTAAATAGGCAATCGAACCCGTGATGAGCGCAACAAAACCTACTTTAAGAAAAGTAGTAGTGAACTTTGTCATTGTGCAATGTTTAAAAATTAAGAATAAAAGTGAATTAGGTATTAAGTTTTTCGAAAATGTCGTGGCGTTTGTTGTTTGATACCAACTTTCATTTCTGACTATACTTACGAAAACGATATGAATATTGGTTTTTTAGAAAAAATAAATAGTTAAATATTTTTTAAAATATTTGTTAAATAACCAAACAAAGAACTAATTTTAACTAAAACAAAAATTTTTAACTTTAACTGTATTGAAATTAACGTTAAACTGCACGTAGTTTTTTTGACTGAGTGTTGTAAGAATTTTAAATGCTGGTAACACCTCAAAAAAATATTAGGCACAAACACAATTATTTTGAAATAATTATTTACTTTCGCAGCAGTGTCCGTAAAATATTTCTAAGAAAATAAAGTCTATGCGTTATATTTACTTTGCTCTCAGTGCTTTAGTAACTTTTTTTTTGGTTCGCACTTTAAACAACCCTTTGACTCTTAAAGGAAATACTTTGCCTGCATTGGGAATGTTCTTCAGTCCGTTTGAAGGCTTTTGGCACAATGCGGAATCTATAAAAACTATTAAAAGCGATTTACAGCTAATAGGTGTCAGTAAACCCGTAAAAGTTGTTTACGACGACAGAGATATTCCACACATTTTTGCAGAAAACATGACCGATGCGCTTTATACGCAAGGGTATATTCATGCACAAAATCGTTTGTGGGAGATGGATTTTTTGTCGCACGTTTCGGCGGGCAGGCTTTCTGAAATTTTAGGCGAGCAAAAAATTGGCAAATCAAATACGGTTGAAGTTGATAGACGAATGCGCAGAATGGGCGTTTCGCACGCCGCAGAACGCTTAGTGGAATATTGGAAAAAAGATAAAGTCAATTTTGAACTACTTGAAGCATATTGTGATGGCGCGAACGCTTACATTGGTTCACTTCAAACAAAAGATTATCCGATTGAGTATAAAATTTTAGACGTAAAACCTGAATTATTTTCGCCATTAAAAATAGCTTTGGTTTCAAAATATTTATCACTCGATTTAGCGCGCACCGATAATGATTTTGCTGCTACAAATGCCAAAACTTTGCTGGGTGTTGATTTCGATGCTATTTTTCCTGAATATTTTAAAGAACAATCTCCTGTTGTTCCGAGTGGAACGCCATTTAATTTTAAACAACTCAGTAATCAACCATCAGCCATAAACAATCACCCGTCTGTTGGTTTGAAAGAAAGAATAAAAACTGATAACTCAAAACTGATAGCTGATAGCTATTTTACACCGAAAGAAATAAACGCTTACGATCAGTTTTCGCCCGACGAAAACAATGGTAGTAACAACTGGGCAGTAGCTGCATCGAAAACTAAAAATAAAAAACCAATTTTATGCGGCGATCCACATCTTTCGTTGCGACTACCGTCCGTTTGGTTTGAACAACAAATTATTACGCCTGATATGAATACCTATGGCGTTACGCTGCCCGGTATTCCGATGGTGCTGATTGGTTTCAATAACAATTGCGCCTGGACAATGACAAATGTTGGACACGATGTTGCAGACTGGTACAAAATTGCTTGGACGGACGCGCAAAAAACGCAATATACTTTGGATGGCGCAACTAAAACGGCGCAAATGGTGCAAGAAAAAATTTACATTAAAGGCAAAACTGAACCGATGATTGACACAGTGCGCTACACGTTTTGGGGTCCAGTTGTTTATTTTGGCGACACGACGAACAATAATGATTTGGCCTATAAATGGCTTGCTAATGAAAAACCTGAAATTGATTTAACTTTCTTGGCAGGCTTGAATAAATCAAAAAATTATGACGATTACCGTAAAGCACTTGCCAATATGAATGTGCCTGCGCAAAATATTGCATTTGCTTGTAACAATGGCGATATTGCTCTTATCGCCAATGGCTCAATGCCCATAAAGCGAAAAGAGCAAGGTCGTTTTGTGTTAGACGGTTCGCTCAGTTCAAATAATTGGCAAGGTTTTGTGCCGCGCGATCAAATTCCGCAATATAAAAATCCTGCGCGTGGTTTTGTTTCTTCTGCTAATCAGAACAGTACAGATCCATCTTATCCGTATTATTATAATTCAGAAGGTTTTGAACCTTTTAGAGGAAGAATTATTAACGATACACTTTCTAAAATGAAAGACATTACAATTGATGACATGAAAGGTTTGCAAAACGATAATTTTAGTTTGCTCGCCAAAGAATCATTACCAGCCATGTTTAAAAATTTAGATGAAACACAATTAAACGCCGCCGAAAAAGGTATCCTTGCCCAGTTAAAAAATTGGAATTATTATTTCGATGGCGATAAAATTGAACCCGCATATTTTATGAGTTGGTTCGAAGCAATTCATAACGCAACTTGGGATGAAATTCTAAAAAGTAAAAATGCCGATTACACTTTAAATCCCACACAGTGGCGAACGGCTAACATGTTGCGCGAAGAACCAAACAATAAATACTTCGACGTAGTTGCTACAACCAACAAAATCGAAAATGCGCGCGATATTGTTACGGCTGCTTTTCATGAAATGATGACAGATATGACAAAAAAAGCGGCGGACGTTGCAATTGCTTATCCAAAAGCTCCGACAGTAAATTGGTCGAAAATAAAAGATACAGAGATTCCACACATTGCTAATATTCCGGGTTTTGGAAGAAAGCATATTGATGTGGGTGGACAAGCAAAGAGTGTAAATGCGATTAAAAAAAATCATGGACCTTCGTGGCGCATGATTGTTGAACTCGATACTGTGCCACACGCGTGGGTGGTTTATCCGGGCGGACAATCGGGAAATCCAGGTAGTAAAAATTTTGACGCTTTTGTAAATACTTGGACGAAAGGACAATATTATGAAGCTATTTATTTGCGTAATCCGTCAGAGGCTAATAAGCGAATTGCGTCAATGCAAACTATTACTAAATTAGAAAAGAAATAAAAATCAGATCAGTTTTTGAAAATCAGAGCTGATGATTTTTAGAAACCTTACAGCTTTATAAAAAAAAATTTTATGTTGGATTCCATAATAAATAAAACAGAAGTTGTACCAAAATCTTCCATTCTGGATAATATAAAAAGTTTGGGCATTGGCTGTTTATTCCTTCTCATTGCAGGGTTTGCTGCACAATCATTTTTTCCTTGGTGGTCAATAGCTATTATAGGTTTTATCGGTGGTGCAATTTTTTCAAAAACGTATAGTGGCGGTTATTTGCTCGGTTTCTTATCATTTTCAATTTTATGGGCTGTTTATGCTGCCGTTCAGTCATCGGCAAATAATAATTTAATGTCGGGTAATATTTCTAATTTGCTCGGTGGCGCAGTAAGCGCCACGTATTTGAGTTATGTTTCTGGTTTAATTGGCGGATTAGTTGGCGGTTTTGCAACAGCAAGTGGCGCGATTTTTAGAAATATTTTTAGAAAACCGGCGTAAGTTTTTAATTGAAAGTTATGTATTTAAGTACTTCTTTAAAATATAAATGTATAAATACCAACGCAAAATTATTTAGTAAAACGAAATGAATCAAAACCATAAAATAATTCTATTTGTTCTTTGTGTTTCTGAAATTTTATTACTTTCAGTTTATAGAAATATTTTTGGCGAATTTATTAGTCCTGTCATTATTTTCATTTTAGGTTTATCCATAGGCTTATTGCCATTACTTTTTTTTAGAAAAAAAAATTTAGAAAATAATTATAAATATTACCCAATAATTATTTGGCAAGTTGTAATCCTTAGCAGTTTAGCACTTTTTGGATTTATAATCACTAACACTTTAAGCCAACACATTTTTAATAATTATGCAATCTCAGTTGAGATGTCAGATATTATTCCTCAAATTCAAAAATTTGTTGAGCGCGCCGAACATCTCTGGTATCCATACAAAACTATTTCTTTTCCTAAATACGATTTATTTCCAACTTATTTACCATTACACTGGGCACCATTCATCATTTCCGACAAATTACATTTCGATTATCGGTACTTAGCGAACGGTGTTTTGTTTTTGAGTTTAATTTTTCTTTTCTATCAAATTATTAAAAGCCATATCACTGCTTTCATTGAAAAATTAATTCTCATTATTTTGCCGTTCGTTGGCATCTACACTTTTATAAATTTTGATAATATTTCAATCGGCGTATCCGTTGAGCAAATGATAATGGGTTACTACATTTTTCTTGCAACTGTTTTAGTGACTCAAAAAAATATTTACTTTCGTTCAGGTGCCATTTTGGTTTGTTTACTTTCGCGTTTTTCGTTTCTATTTTGGGTGCCTTTATTTTTATACAGCGTTTTTATTTTTGAAGGAAAAAAACCATTCCTGAAAGCAATATTAATTTTAATTATTGGTGTACTTCTACTTTACATTATTCCATTCGCTTTAAAAGATCCGAGTGTCTTTTTGAAATCGCAAGCGAGTTACATGAATGGAACATTAGGCGAATGGAATAGAAATCCGTCACCACATTTGAACAATGGTTTAGGACTTTCAAATTATTTTTTAAATTTCTTACAAGGTTCTAACACGCATAAAATACATATCCTGCAATTAACGCTAATTGGTATTTCTATTCTTGCAATGCTTGGTTTAGGATTTTATTTGAATAAAAATAAGGAAAAATTAGACACAAAAATTTTTAACGTAGCTTCTTTAAAAATTATGCTCGCTATTTTTTATGCGTTTGTTCAAATTCCGTATTCGTACTTGTATTTAGTACCTATGGGAGTTTCATTTATTGTTTTATTTGCTTCTTTTAATAAAAAAGAATTTTGTAGTCTATTTCGTGATTCTGCATTTTAATTGATAGTTGATAGTTGATAGTTGATAGTTTGTAACAAATCCCACGACTGTCAACTAACAACTATCAACTGCCAACTAAATTATTCTACAACCGATATTTTAATCATATTCGTTCTTCCGCGTCTATCAATAGGCATTGATCCCGTATTCACAACAATATCTCCTTTGTTCAGTTTACCAGCTTCTTCTAAGATAGCTAATGTTTCTAAAATAGTTTCATCCGTTGAAGTGTGCTTCTTGTACAAATAACCACGCACACCCCACACTAAACCGAGCGTTGCTAACATATCAAGACGGTTAGAGAAAATATAAATTTCGCAATGCGGTCTGAAACTGGAAACTTTAAAAGCTGTATAACCCGAATTTGTAAAACCAACAATCGCACGTGCGTGTAAATCTTCTGCAATTTTTGCAGCACCTAAACAAATAACATCGTTTTGAAAAACGTTTGATTTCTCGTTCGGTTCAGGGCGCCTAAAATGCACTGGTTCTTTTTCTGTTTCGCAAATTATACGCGACATAGCTTGTACGGTTTCGGCTGGATATTTTCCGACCGAAGTTTCAGCACTCAACATCACTGCATCTGCACCATCGAGAACAGAATTGGCAACATCCAAAACTTCTGCGCGTGTTGGCGATGGATTTTGAATCATTGATTCCATCATCTGCGTCGCTACAATCACAGGTCGCGCACGTTGAATACATTTTGAAATGATGAGTTTTTGAATAACAGCTAATTTTTCAATCGGAAACTCTACGCCGAGATCGCCGCGAGCAACCATAACTGCGTTTGTTTCTTTAATGATGGCGTCAATATTTTCAATCGCTTCTGGCTTTTCTATTTTAGCACAAATTAAAGCACTATGCCCAACTTTATTTATGCGCTCGCGCAAATCGCGAATATCTTCCGCACGACGCACAAACGAAAGTGCAATCCAATTAACGGGTTGATCCAGTATAAATTCGAGATCTACTAAATCTTTTTCAGTTAAACATGGTAAAGATGTCTTTGTATCAGGCAGATTCACGCCTTTATTAGAAGAAAGTAAGCCACCGTAAATGACTTTCATCTTAACTTCGCCTTCGTTATCGGTGCTAACAACTTCAAAAGTAAATTTTCCATCGTCGAGTAAAACTTTTTCACCAGGTGTTACATCCTTAGCAAAACCTTTATAACTCATGTAAATTTTTTCCTGCGTACCCAAACATTCCTGATCTGTAAAAGTTACAATGTCGCCGGTATTGAGTTGCAAAGCATTATTTTCAATTTTGCCGACGCGCAATTTCGGGCCTTGCAAATCAGCAAGAATACTTAAATGCCAATTTGTATCTTTATTTAATCGAACAATATTATCTATTACTGCTTGATGCGTTGGATGATCGCCATGAGAAAAATTTAGTCGAAAAACGTTGACACCCGATTGCGCCAACTCTAAAAGTTTTTCGTAACTGCTACAAGCCGGACCAACCGTTGCCACAATCTTAGTGTTTTTTCTTTCTGCTAATTCTTGTTTAACAAGTTTTGTTTGCGACATTGTACTAACCATATTTAGTTCTATTAAATTGAAATTTAAGGTAACTCACCTCAGATATTTTTTAAAAAAATGATAATTTGAGGTTTAGTATATTCATTTATTATTCATTTACAGCACAAAAATAAACTTATTTTACTTTATAAACAAACTACTGAGATATTCTATTTATTCAACAGATACAATTAACGTAAAGTTAATCTTGATTTGCAATTTTAAAACAAAATTCTGACAAAAATAAATGCAATGAATAAATTTTTGATTTTTATTATTTTTATGAACTCAAAGTAAAAAAAAAATTTTCAATAAAGTTTTTCATTATTATATTTGTGAAGATTATTTGTTAGTCACTCAATCAATACCAATTTATGAATGCTTTAGTCAATTATTTTGAGCACATACCATCTGTACATCGCTCAATTATTTTTTTTTTAGGTCTCGTTATTTTTTTCCTAATCGAAGGCTTCGTTCCTTTAAAAAGCATGAATTATAAACGCGGTCAACACAGTTGGCTGAATATTTTTTTCATGGCAACTAGTATTTTAATAAATTTACTATTGGCTTTCTTATTTTTAAAAACCAGTGATTGGGTCTCGGCAAATCATATTGGTTTAATGCCATTATTGCACATTCAAAATTTACTTTTAAGCACTTTAGTGGGTTTAATGCTAATGGATTTAGTTGGTGCTTGGATGGTTCATTTTATGGAGCATAGAATTAAATGGATGTGGCGTTTCCATTTAGTTCATCATTCCGATACACACGTTGATGCTACAACTGCCAACCGGCATCATCCCGGTGAATCTATTTTTCGTTTTGTGTTTACGCTTTTAGCTGTCATCGTTACCGGTGCACCTTGGTGGTTAATCATGTTGTATCAAAGTCTTTCTGTGTTACTTTCTCAGTTTAACCATGCCAATTTAAATTTACCTGAGCGTATAGATAAAGCAATGAGTTGGTTTATTGTCTCGCCGAATATGCACAAAGTGCATCATCATTATGTTTTACCTTACACGGATTCCAATTATGGAAATATTTTTTCTGTTTGGGATAGAGTTTTTGGAACATTTATGTACATGAAACCGCAAGATATTGTGTATGGTATTGATACACACATGAGCGATCACGAACACAACCGCATTGTTAATTTATTAAAAATTCCTTTTCAAGATTATAGAGCACCAACGGTTGCTAAATAATATGCTTGGGGTTTTCTAATACAAAATTAGTTTTAGTTAATTTCTGTGAGAAAACCCTAAGTTCAAAAGTAATTTTAGTTTGTATCTCGCTTTGTTATTTCGTAATTATAAGACCATTTTAACTTCTACTCCAATATATTTTTGATTTTCTGCATGAATTTTTCTTTTTAAGCATTCACAAGTAGTACTAATTTATTTTGTTTATACAATTAGGTTCATTTTCAAAAAAATTTAGAAAATAGAAATTTAGAAAAAAAAGAACGGCTCGGATAATTCCGAAGCCGTTCTAAACTAAAGAGACAAAAACTTATTTTTTGAAATATCAATGCGCTATCATAACCCTAAAAATATTTTGCGTACTGCCATTATTTATTTGCAAAAAGTATAAACCAGAAGGCAAATCTGATACTGATAGCGCGGCATTATTTTTTGTAACACTGAAATTTTCGGATTTAAACAAAACTAATTTACCCATAGCATCAAATAAATTTATTGTGCTATTGTAATCTGAATCCGTCTCGGGTAAAGTGACATTCAAAATATCAGCCGTTGGGTTGGGAAACAAACTAAAAGTATTGGTAGTATTGTGCTGATGAGCACGTTTTAAATTTTGCGGTGCGTTAAAGTTTGAAATACTGTTACTAAATGCTATTTGTTCAAAACTACTTTTAACGCTTAATGAATAACAATTGGTGCTGTCCGAGTTTCCGTTATAACCATACACAACTACGAATATAGAATCCGATTTTAGCGCATCGTAAATAATATTTTCATCCCAAGTGCCGTCGTTTTCTGAACTATTAATAAATTTTCCTTGCGCATTAAAAATTTTCAAATCGTAATCGGCAGGTAAGTTTGAAAGTTTTATGTTGTAATGTGCGTGAGCTTGCGTTTTAAAATAAAACCAATCGCGATCTGTCGCATCGCTGATAACCGCTTTAATTGTAGCCTCCGAAGCAATTTGTTTGCTTTGCGCACGCGTGTTATTATTTTCATAAACATCCGAACATTGTACAATAGGCGGTGCTAAAGTTGTAAAAACAATGTCGTCCGAATTTAAAATTAAACCCGATTTGCAAGTGCTTGAAATGAAAGCATGGTAGGTTGTTTGACTTTTCAAATTCAAAAATGAAAAAGAATTAGTATTTCCATCGAGCGGAACAAGCGTTTGAGACGATTTGTTTTCTTCAAAAAATACAATCTGTTGATCTGTCGTAGTTGTGTTTACCAACCAATTCATATTGGCAGTGTTTTCTGAAATGTTTGTTACAGTTATATTTTTTGCTGAAGTACAAGTTATTTTTGGCGGTGGCGGTACAAGTGTAGTAAAAATTAAAATCTCTGATTTAAGAATTTCGCCCGTTTTGCAAATACTTGAAATGTAAGCCGTGTATTTTTCCTGACTTTTCAAATTTATGGCACTAAAACTATTTGCTCCAATACTTAAATCTAAAATTTGTTGATTAGATAGATCACTATCAGTAATTATTAATTTTTGTTGCGTTGTAGTTGAATCAATTTTCCAATTTAATATCGCACTGTTCTCAGTAATATTTGAAACTATAAAATTTTTTATCGCCGCGCAACTTAGAATGGGCTGAACAACTAAACCACAAGCAGGTGAATTTAAAATATCATGTCGCGGCATATTAGGTTCAAATAAAGCTAACATTCGCGCTTTTTGTCCTGCTGTGAACATATACATACACGCATCGTTCACGTAATCCATAAAATTCATTGTCATTTCTGTCGTAGCAGAGCCGCAACTGTTGCTTACAAACGGCACTGAAGGACAACCATAATTGGCATTGTGGTGCGTCGGCGTATCGTCAACGCGATCATCGCCACATTGCGTATCTCCCCAAATATGAATAAGATTTAGCCAATGTCCGACTTCGTGCGTCAAGGTTCTACCTTTATCGAAAGGTTTGAGCGAAGCTATCCGACCAAAAAAACGATAATCAATTACGATGCCGTCGCTAAACGGCGAACCACCAGGAAATTGACTGTAACCAATACTACCACCACCAATATTACAAATCCAGACATTGAGATAGTGTTTACTATCCCAAGCATCTAATCCGCCGAGTGATGAAAATTTAACTATATCCGATGTTCCCCACGTTGCACGCGTTGATTGTTTTCGCTCAATACCTTTTATTTGTTTTCCGTTTTGATCAATAGAAGCCAGACAAAATGTTATTCCCGTATTTGCAGCACTGTTTTTATAGATGGATGTTGATACTGCTAACTCTTTACTTTGTTTGTTAAAATCTTCATTGAGTACATCAATTTGAGATTGAATTTGCGCGTCGGTTAAATTTTCAGCAGTAGCGTTGTAAACCAAATGCACAACAACCGGAATATTTACAGCACTTCTGAATGAAGTAATACCGCGCATTTGTATAATTTCTTGCGTGCGCATATTAATTAATTCACGCACTCTGCGTGTTTCGGAGGAGTTCTCATTTTGTTTTTCTAAAACAGCTTGCGAAGCACAATTTCTGTTTTCAAATATTTGTGTTTGCGATTGTAATCTTAACGAAAAGTAAAACAATAAGCCTGTGAAGGCTAAAAATTTGTTCATTGTAAGTTTGTTTGTCTGAGTGTTTTGTTTGTAAAAAAAAATTCAAATCGTAAATAGTGAGGGTTCATTTTTGAACCCTAAAATCAAAACGAATTGAATTCTCTTTTTTGCTGAAAAAATTTGTTCATAGTGCTGTTTTTGTTTTGTAAAAAATAAAAATGTTCAGGACGTTTAAAACGGAAAACCGAATAAGTTGTGAGCTTTGAACTTTGAGCTTTTTTAGTAAGCAGAAGCTAATAGCTCAAGACTGATAGCTAAAAGCTAAATTAAAAATCTGCTTTTACAATTTTTTTAATTACGGTTTCATACGGCGTGCTGAGCTCAAGAAAATAAATTCCGATACTCGCATCGTTCATATCAATGGTGTTTAGACTAAAATTATTTACAGAATTATTAATGACTTGTCCTGTCTGTGATATTAAGCGCCAGCTCAAGTTTTCAGTAGCAGAAACATTAATGGGTAGCGCGATATTTAAAATCGAATTTGTCGGGTTTGGATAAACGTTTACAGCATCTAAAAATAATTGTTTCGATGCCGTACTAAATTCTGTCCAATTTGAAAAACTACCGTTGCCGCACGAAACTTTAATTCTGTATTCGTAAATACTGGCTTGCTTTAAATTACTCAATTCTATTTTTGTTGATTCTGTATTAGCTGTAATACTTTGAGAATATAATTTTTCGCGATATTCGATGGTGTAATAACCATTTGCACCAATATTCGACCAAGCTAAAGTTGTTGTAGTTGAAGTTCTATTCATAACAGTACTAACAATTTGATTATCGCAAACAGAAGAAGAAATTGCTAAACTCGGATCGTTTAAAGTTTCTCGATAACCGCCTTTAGACAGTAATGACCACATCATTGCTTTTTGGTCGTTCGTGAACATCCACATACTTTCATCGTTCACATAATCCATAAAATTCATTGACATATCTTGGGTGCTTTTTCCAGTGCAATTGCTAAACACCGCGTTTGTAATGGTTCCGTAATGCGCGCTTTGTTGAACAGGCGTATCATTTATTCTATCATCACCACAATCAGCATCACCCCAAATATGATTTAAACCTAACCAGTGTCCGATTTCATGCACTAATGTTCTTCCTTTATTAAAAGGCGCGTGAACATTACCTGTTGTACCGAAACAAGATGGATCTATAACAACACCTTCTACATCCGCTTTGCAACCCGGAAAAGAACTATAACCCAACACGCCATCGCCGATGCGCGCCACATATAAATTCAAATAATTTTTTGGATTCCATGGCGTATTACCACCTAGAGCAGGTTTTTTTACATTATCTTTTAATCCCCAAAATTGAGTTATTGATTTATGCCGCGTTATACCTGTTGTAGTTACTTGGTTAGGATCTAATTTTGCTAAAACAAATTGAATCTTACAATTTGCTAAAACATTCTGAAAAATTGTTGGCGTTTTGCTCACATCAATTGAACCTGCGTTGTAATCGCGATTAAGTGCATCAATTTGAGATTGTATTTGAGCATCAGAAATATTTTCAGCATCAACATTATAAAATACATGAACAACTACTGGAATTGTAAAACTTTTATCTTCGCGAGTTATGGCAGTGTTGTAATTAGTGTAGTTTTTAAAATTTGCTTGAATCGCTTCATTCGTGTACTGAAAAGTTGGATCATCGAGAAGGGTTTGTTTTTTGATAATTGATTGACCACAATTCCGAATCGTAAATTGTGCCGCACTTGAAAAAGAAAATGAAATTACCAAAACGGTTAAAAGTAAAATTAATCTCATAGTTAGTAGTTTTTATCTCGTTGAACAATGACACGAAATTATTCCGTTTTAAAATGGCAAGCAATGCCTTTCTTATCAGAAACATTCAAATTACCTGCACATGGGTAGATACTTTAGTTTTTATAAAATTTAGTGGCGTAGAATAAAATAAATTATCTAATTTTAATTTCGTAAAGTGTTGATAATTAGTTTAAAATTCCATGAAAGTTTAAAATCCATTGTTTCACTTGCGATTTAAATAAATATTTATTTCAATCTAATACTGTTCTGTTTTCATTAAAAGGGTGTTAAAATTTGTCTAGCGTGTTTAATTGAATAAAATAATGTTAACTGAATCATTTTTTTGTGAATTTGTGACAGAGTAATTTAGTCTAATAAGCAAAATATAAATGCAAATTGCAAAAGGTAAAGGGTAATACACAAAAGGCTATTTGCGTATGGCAGAATGATTTGGGATAAATTTTTATCGAAAACTATAATTAAATTAAGTTTCTCTTCGTTTAAAGAAAGCGAAAAATGTATTCATATACTCTTTCCTACAAGCTATAAACTGTTTTTAGACGGAGGCTGTGCCATTTTTTATTTTCAACTTTAAAGAATTGATTACATTTGCATACACGAAAGATTTATTTATTGAAAGTTTGGTTTTTATTTTAGTAACTCCCAGATAAATAGAATATTTTTGTCAAAAATTTATTTTCCCATTTCCAATATCATGATAAACCTAAAGACCGTAACAATTTTTAGCTTTTTTAGCGTGATACTAAAAAGGATAAAAAGCAAAAGTCAAAAAGCAAAAAACAAACTACGCCTTTTGCCTTTTGCCTTTTGCTTTTTACTTTCTGCTTTTTGTTCTCCACTCATCGCAAAAGGAAGTTCACCGCTTTTAGGCGATTCATTACTAATTCAAGGCAGTAGTGTTTCAGGCAATGTTGGCGATGTTGTCACTATTAATTTTACCGTTAATAATTTCGTGGATGTCAGTGCATTGGGTTTTTCAATTAATTGGAATCCGAATTTAGTGCAATTTACATCAGTGAGTAACATAGGCATAGGGAGTACTACCACAGCAAATGTTGATACAAGTAGCGCGCCGATAGGTGCTGTTTCTTTTTCTTGGGTTGGTGCAAACCAAACGTTACCGAACCAATCCAATCTCATCAGCATCAGTTTTAAGATTTTGAAGGGCGGCAAATTGCCGATATTAGTCAACATTACAGATTTTCCAACATCTGTAACGTGTGCCCGATTTGGATCTGTAATGTATCCTGTAAGGGCTACAGCAGGAACAATATCCGTTTTAAATGGCTGCAACAGTCGTCCACCGGCTTTAAAATGTTCTGATGCGCCGTTGTTGTGCCCAGCAGATTTTCCGTATTGTGCGGCGTTGCCAGACTCAAACACGGCTACAAATCCAGGAAATCTATGTGGTCAAGTTGATAATAATGTATGGATTGCGTTTAAACCTTCTACAACGTCTGTTTCATTTACGGTGAATGTAACCAATTGTATTGGTACGACATCTGGTGCAGACGGTTTACAAGTCTCTGTGTATTCAACGTCAGATTATGTCCATTTTAATAAAATATTCTGTAACGCTGCCATTAACAGGAATTTTTCTTCGGCGACGATATCATTAAACACCCTGACGATTGATTCCGTCTATTACATGATGTTTGATGGTAATAATGCGGATATTTGCGATTTTACTGTAGATATTATAAAAGGTAATCTCCATGGCAATGGCGCAACAGCACCCACTTTTACGTCACCGGATAGTGTATGCAATTATCAAACGGCTTTTTTCAGTATTATTAATCCAGACCCAGCCAATCAATATCAATGGCGATTGGGTGCAGGTTCAACGGCATTACTGCCTAAACCCACCATTGCTAATGCTGTTAAAGTTTTTTGGGATACCAATCCCGATAGTGTTTGCGCACGAACAATTACGCGGTGCGATACGTCGGCTTGGACATGTAAGCGCATAGCCATTCGGAACGGATACAACATAACGGTGAATGCGATGAAATGCGTAGGCAGTGCGTATGTTTGGAATGGAAAAAGTTATGGCATCGCAGGCGATTACCCCATAACTTATAAATCTTCTGCGGGTTGCGATAGTTTGGTCACGCTTCATTTGTTGGATTTTATGCCCACACCAAAAATTATTGATACCGTTGTTTGCGGTTCAAGTTTTGTTTTTTTAGGACAGACTTATAACGCGACAGGCACGTACAATACAGTGGCTGCGCAAAAAAACTTTTTGGGTTGCGATTCACTCATTACGTTACGACTTACTTTTTTGACCACATCGCTCAATGTTTCAAAATCGAATGATTTAACGTGCACATTAAAATCGGCGCAATTATCTGTTACCGTAAATAATGTCACGCCGAGTAGTGCCGTTTCTACTTATGAATGGAAAGGAACAAATAATGTTGTTGTAGGTTCGACTAATTCCGTAACTGTAAACGCGGCGGATATTTATACCGTTACGATTAAAACAAGTTACCAAAATACATCGTGCATTGATACAAAAACAATTACCGTAAAAAATTTAGGTGCTTCCGTCCCAAAAGCCATTATAGTATCGCCGAGCACGATTTGTAAAGATCAAGCCCAAATTTTTAGTCTATCGAACACGGATGCAGACACAAAATCGGTGAATTGGACGACAATAGGCGGTTCAGTGGTTGTGAATGGATTTAATGCTTCGTTTACGCCGAGTTCAAATAATTCTAAACTCTGTGCGGGTATCACAAATTCTTGTGGTGTGGGAGATACGGCGTGTGTAAATTTAATTTCTAAAGACGCTTTAATTAATCCTGATTTTGTGGGCGTTTTTAGTACCTGTCCGTCTTCGATACAAAATTATATTATTTCACAATCGCAAGCGGGCGTGAATTACGTTTGGAGCGTTACAAATGGCACAATCACCGGTACAAATAATGGTGTCATTGTTTCGGTTCAATGGAAAAATACGGATGGAAAAATATGTGTGACAGCCTCTAATGGTTGCGGTAATCCGTTACAAGTTTGTAAAAATGTTTCTGTTTCGAGTGCCAGTGCCAATAAAAATGCCATTACAGGCAGAACAAGTTTTTGTGCCGGTGAAAGTGTGACGTATAGTATCACCACTTCGCCGAGCGATAAAGTGCAATGGTCGGTACCGGCAGGTTTTATAGCACAATCTAAAATTGATAGCACTGTTTTGGTTGGTGTAGCTACTAATGTCTTTACGACGGGAAAATTATGTGTGAGCATTATTAATAGTTGCAACGTTAAAAGTGATACTTGTATAACGCTTTCAATTGCCAGCACTACGCCAGATAGTGTACCTATTGCGTTTAATAACTGCCCACTGCCCAATAATAACTGCCCAACAAATAGTATTTGTTCCGACGATACGTCCACCTTTCAAATCAATACGCCGACAACTTATATATCTGTTCAATGGAATGTACCGAGTGGCGCAAAAATTGTTAGTGGCGCAAATACAAAAACGATTCGTGTTGTGTGGCAGAATGCGTTAGTTAATGCGCCACTCAGCGCGACATACTTTAATAATTGCAACATCTCGCGGACAACAACAATTTTTGTAAGTGTTAAGGATGCCGTCATTAATGCGCCGAATATGGATGGACCGAAACTTACTTGTCCGAAAACGCGCTCCACATACTCTATTCCACAACAATCAAGTGGCATTAGTTATACGTGGCATATTCCGTCGGGCGGAACAATTGAAGGTAGAACGGACTCTAATGTCCTTAAAGTTTTTTGGGACAGCGCGACAACCGGCGACGTATGTGTTGATTTACAGAATACTTGCAAAGTTAAAAAATCGGTATGTCTTTCGGTTGATGTGCGCGCGACGATAGATTCACTGCCCATCAATGGCTCAACAGTTGTTTGCGCCGATAGTACCGGCACGTTTTCGGTGTCGTTTGATGAAAATGCTGATTCGTATTTTTGGCGACCACCATCAGGCGCAACAATTATGTCGGGTGCCGGGACGAACCAAGTTAAAATAAAATTTCCTCCGAATACTTCGGGCAATGTGTGCTGTTATCCGAACGGTGGATGCGCTGATGGTACATCAAGCTGTTTTTTTGTTTCAGTGATTGATCCGCCGGCATTGCCGTCACAAATTTCTGGAAATGCTTCGGTGTGTGTGGGCGATACAGTTCAGTTTTCAATTACGCCCACTATAGGAACGCTTGGTATTAATTGGAGTGTACCACAAAATTTAGAAGTCATTGCCGGATTATTTTCAAAAACCATTACAGTTGTTGTGCGAGATACTTTTTCTGGCAATGTTTGTATGAGTCCGCAAGGTAATTGTAAAAATAATGCGGCAGTATGTTTGCGTGTTCTGGCTTCGCAACTGCCAAAACCGATTATAGTGACTGATACGAGTGTGTGTTCTACAACTTTTTCACTTAAAGTAAATGCCACCGGAAAAATTGCTTGGCGATTAATTCAAGCACCCAACGGTGGTACAGCTACTTTTTCGCAGCCTACAAGCAATGCAACGCAAATTACAACCAATACGAGTGGCATATTTATTTTTGGTGTCACAGAATCGAATGGTAGTTGTAAAAAAGAAGTCACAACAAAAGTTCGAATGCGTACATCTCCGATTATTTCTAATGTCAGCACGCGCTGCACGCGCGAGTCAGATTATTACGCCGTTAGTTTTACGATGTCCTCCTCCACCGCGCAACAATTTGTCGTTAATGGTTCTACTTCTGGCAGTTCACAAGGCAATTCTTTCAGTTCATTTTTTATTAAACAAAATACGCCCTATTGGTTTGTTGTCACAGATGAATCAGGCTGTACTTCCGATACGATACGTGGACAAGTGTATTGCCCCTGTTTCAGTCAAGCAGGAAATATTACAAGCAATAGTACGACAGCTTGTTTTGGCGATTCGATAAAGATACAAAAAGTAACGTCTTCTGCCTTGGATAGGAATGACGCAGAAGAGTTTATTTTATACAGCGCTTCTGCAAATGGTTCGAAACAATTTTTACAGCGCAATAAAACCGGTGTTTTTGTTTTCGATTCATCGAAAATGTCGCGTGATGTGGCTTATACTGTGCAATTACTCGTCGGCGATTCTCTTAAATCGGGCATAGTTGATACCAATGCACGGTGCATTTCATATTCCTCCAATAGTTTAAAAGTAAATTTCCGAAACCAATACAACGCTTCTATTTCTTTTGATACTATTGTTTGCCCGTTGTCGCTTGCTACTGCGCAGTTTTCAACCAACGCACCGCGCAATGTTTCTTTCACTTTAATGGAGGGCTCAAATTCTTTGGGCTTTTTTAATGCCACCAACAATACAAAACTCACCGTTAGACCGAGCAAATCGGGTTATATTAAATTATTAAATCCTAAAGATGATGCAGGTTGCAGCGTTCGTTCCATCGATTCTACTTTCGTCAATGTGCGAAATCTTCCCATTGCAAACGCCGGTGACGACCAAGCGATTTGCGCGCGCACCACCCTACTCAATGCTGTTTTAGACTCCACCACTACAACCGGACATTGGGAAAATTCAAATAGTGCCGTTATTGTTTCTGCTAAAAGTGCTTCTACAAAAGTCAGTAATTTAGAAAATGGTAAAAATGTTTTTGTTTGGGTTGTATCTGATAAAGTATGCCCAGCCTTTGAAGTCAGAGACTCGGTAAATATTTTTTTACCTTTTATCCCGAAAACAAATTCGTTATCGCTTATTACTAAAGTAGGTGTTGCCATCAGTGCTAATTTGGTGGAAGCTGCGCCGAATGGTGCTTATACTATTACGCGATTGACTGACCCGAATACAGGACGATTTGATTTTTTCTCAGATGGTAAATTTAATTACATCCCCGATAATAAATATGTAGGCATCGTAAAATTTAAATTTGTTATTTGCAGCGCGCTGTGCAATGCCGTTTGTGATACGAGCGAAGTGCGCATTTTAATCAATGCAGATTCAACAAACATTATTTCTGTCAACGACACCGTAGAAGTTCCGAATGCCATAACACCTAACGGTGATGGCAAAAACGATTATTTACAAATTGATCATCTCTCGAATTATCCGAACAACGAACTACTTATTTTTAATCGCTGGGGCGAAACTGTTTTTCAAGCAAAACCTTACAACAACGATTGGTCAGGAAATAACCAAACAAATTCTCCGTTACCCATCGGCACGTATTATTATTTGCTGCGTTTAGATGTAAACAATGGAAAAATTTTAAAAGGCGATATCACTATATTGAGAAATTAGTTGATTGTCAATTGACAATTGTCAATTTCAAATTTCAAATTGCCAATCAACTAAAATAATTTATGCAACAATAATTTATGCAACAATAATTTATGCAACTCAAAAACGATTTATACTTAGGCTTAGGCATCGGTATATTGTTTCCAATTTTGGTTTTCCTTTGTTTATTTGGTGCCAATGAAGCTTTTCATTTACCATTTAAAATGAGAACTATTGCGCTCATTGCACTGTTTATGAATACGATATTAATTCAAAGATCCGGCAAAACAAAATGGCTCAAACTTTCGCGTGGTATTGTTATTGCTACTTTTGTTTTGTGTATTGTTTGGCTCATTTGGTTTTTACCAGAGATAGTTGGTCGTTGATAGTTGATATTTTTTCGTTTTACAGTTATTTTAAACGAACAACGAACAATGAATATCGAATTACGAAACTAATAAAATTATGATTAATTCTGCGGCAGTTGCCGACGCGTTCACGGTAGCGCAAAATAATTTAGACCGTAAAGGTTTCATAGATATGTCGGTTGATCCGTCATTAGATTTGGTTGAAGCCATTAAAAAACTCAAGAAACAGCGCAATGCCGTCATTTTAGCGCACTACTATCAGGAAAGTGAAATCCAAGACATTGCCGATTACATCGGCGACAGTTTGCAACTTTCGCAACAGGCTGCAAAAACAAGTGCCGATACGATTGTATTTGCGGGCGTACATTTTATGGCAGAAACTGCAAAAATTATATCACCCCATAAAAAAGTACTTCTGCCAGATTTAAATGCGGGTTGTTCACTCGCTGATTCGTGTCCAGCTCCGTTATTTAAGAAATTTAAAGAAAAATATCCCGATCACATTGTAGTGAGTTACATCAATTGCACAGCAGAACTCAAAACGCTGACAGATATTTGTTGTACGTCTTCCAATGCAGCACGCATCATAGAAAGTATTCCGAAAGATAGAAAAATTATTTTCGCACCCGATAGAAACCTTGGCGCATATCTTATTAAAAAAACGGGTCGCGATATGGTATTATGGAACGGCGCGTGCATGGTACATGAAATTTTTTCTAACGAAAAAATTACAAAACTTATGCACCGATACCCAAAAGCACTTCTCATTGCGCATCCGGAATGTGAAGCACCGCTGCTTGAAAAAGCGCATTATATTGGTAGCACCGCCGGGCTTTTAAAATTCACGCAAGAAAATCCGGCTAACGCATTTATTGTTGCCACTGAGGCCGGCATTATTCATCAGATGCAACTCAAATCGCCTCATAAATTATTTATTCCTGCACCGCCAACTAATAACTGCGCTTGCAATGAATGCCCACACATGAGACGCAACACTTTGGAAAAACTATACCTGTGCATGAAATACGAATTACCCGAAATTATTTTACCCGACCGTGTACTTAGAGAAGGCAGAGCGTGTATTGATAGAATGTTAGAATTATCAATTAACAATTAACAATTATCAATGGTTGATGGTTGATGGTTAATTGTTAATTTCAAATTGTTAATTGACAATTGACACTACCTTTTATGATAAATATTATCCAACGTTTGCGCAAAAACTACAACACACGTTTCTAACTCTTCGTAAGTTATTCTACTATGTGCAAATTGTTTGAGGCGCGCTTTTTCGTCAATTACACGACGTACCAAATTTTCATAACTCATTCTTTGAACAGGTGGCCCCGAAGTAATATTTGGGGTAATATTTTGGGGTTCATTCTTGAAATCTGCTTCGCTGCGTGCAATGAGTGCGCGCGACCACGCTTCAATACTATCCGCCAACATTAAAATCGTTTCTTCTTTACTTTGCGGTGTCGGACCATCATATCTGAATTGTCCGCGCTGCGCATCAGTAAGGTTATTTTCTTTTTCGGCTTTGTTTAAAAAATACTCGACGTAAGTAGTGCCATGATGCGTTTTTATAAACGCTGCTAATTCAGGCGGTAAATTATATTTTTGAACGTATTCTACACCCCGCGCCACGTGATTGATAATAATACGCGCCGATTCAAACGGATTGAGGTCGTCATGAACGTTTTTACCTGTTTGATTTTCAATAAAATACGTTGGATTATCCATTTTACCAACATCATGATATAATGCGGCGACTTTAAGTAATACATCGTCTGCACCAATCGCTTTCGCTACCGCTTCACTCAAATGCGCTACTTGCAATGAATGTTGGAAAGTACCGGGTGCTTTTAAATACAAATCGCGCAACAACGGGTGATTGATATCGCTTAATTCCGCAAGCGTGATACTTGATGTAAAACCAAAAATTTGACCCAAAAGCGGAATTAATGGATAAGCAATCAGTGTAAGAAAACCATTTAAAATCAACCAAATAAAAACTTTCCAATCAATATCGCGCAAATTCGGTGCTTCAATGAGCGATAATCCCAAATATCCCAACACATACACGCCCGTAACGATAAAAATACTTTGAAAAAAATTGCGCCAATACCGCGTCTCAAAACGCGAAAAAGCAATCACTAAACCCGCCAAGAGTTGTAAAAAAATAAATTCATACGGCGGCGCGACAATCAACCCAACTATTAAAACCGTTACAACATGCGTGACGTACGCCATAGTTAAAGGAGATGGAATAATGGGTAGTTGATTGTTAATAATTGTTGGTTGTTCGTTGTTTAGCCCCTCCTTGCTACTCAAAAACTGTGCTGATTGTCCACTGTTTACTAAACCTGCGCTGCGCAAAAAATTCTTTATTAAAATCGGTGCGATACAAAAAGGCAATAAATGCACATCCAAAAAGCCAGTGCTTTTAATCGCTATCATTAAGTAGGTGTGCAGAACAATCAATCCATATAAAAAAATAAGCCAACGCACATCCTTAAAATGCGCCGCATAAAAATACTTAAAATAAAAAAAATACAACACAAACACCAGCGACACCAATAATAGATACCCTATCAGCACTGTTACGTGCTGCCGAGAACTGATATATTCCGTCTCATACTGGTCTTTATACGACACCAATTTCTGATAAACTTCTGGCGTAATGATGGCACCTCGCGGAACAATCACGTCACCGCGTCGCACTAATCCACGCGCTGCTACAATTTTTTCGACGGCTTGTTGTTTAAACTGTTGAGTTTTTTGATTGTCAAATATGACATTAGGCGTCAAAAAATCTTTAAGCGTTATGTATAAAAAAGCAGGCTCTTTAAAACGACTTTGCGTGAGTGTATCTTTAAGATCTTCCAATATCTTTTCGGGCGAACATATTTGACTCAAGGCTTCTATTTTAATCTCATTACCTCTAATAATTTGTATTTGTTTTAAGTTGGAAGATTTGATTGAGCTACTACTGGATGGTAAGGGTTCATTTTTGAACCCTGCATGACCCATAGATAATATCTCATTGTTATCTGACGGCTCATTGCTTGAGGCAATTTGTTCCGGACTAATAATGCCACGCAAAAGCAGACGCTCTAAAAATTTAGAACCAAAATTTTCATAGATTTCATTATTTTTGGCAACATCAGGAAAATCGGTTTTACTACGTTTAATGAGTTCCTCGAAATTACCTTCAAATTGTTTTCGGCGCGTTTTAATATCCGTTAAATCAATTCTGTAAAAAGGAACAATATCATTTTCTATCTGTACTAGTTCAGATTTTAATTCGTCTGCATTTTTTTTTATGGGGAAATCAACATTGGATATTAAATCGTTGTAAAGCCACGTTTGCCCTAACTCAAACGGGTATCTGAATTTAGCACTCACAGGAAAAACTAATGCTAATAAAAAAACATAAAAAGCTGGCACTAAAAAGTGAAAATGGCGCGTTATAAAAAAAAGAATTTTAGAAAAAAGTCGCTGCATTTTTACTTGTAAAGTCAGTATTAAAAATTAAAAGTTAAAAGTTGTGTTCATTTTAATTTTTAATTTTTAATTTTTAATTGAAAAAATCAAATTTAGTATTAATTTTGGTAAGATTTGTACACTATAATACATTTTAACATGAAAAATTTCATTTCTTTAGTTCTTGCTATATTGTTTTGCGCGCATTTAAACGCCCAAAACTATTATTTAATTTACACACAACCTGGTGTTGATAAATTAGAATATCAATTCACGGCGCAAAATTCTTTGGTTTACGCTGCTTACAGATTAAAAGTAGAAAATAAAAATTTCTTTTTCGATACTGGTTTAGAATCGCCAGAACAAATTACGAATGTTCCAGCTAATTGGGTTAATATTAATTCGCTGGCAATAAATTCCAATTTTGTGAATGATGTTAACGCACATATAGCAAAGTTGCAAATTTTAACGCCTAATGCAAATGGCTATTTTGCTAACACAGTTGGTTCTTCGCGTTTAATTGAAAATACAACGCAAGGTATGTATTTTAACGACGCAACAGCAGAATTTAATTTCAACCCAACAAAACCACCGGTAGCTGGACAAGATATTTCAGTTCCACGCGATTTATCTATTGCAAAAGCAGCAGTTTTTTTAACTGATCAAACTACTGCCTGCAATTCTAAAGCATACGCATTCAAAAGTGTGCCGTTGCAAGCTTGCGTTTCAGAATTTAACGCATTAGTGCATCCGCAGTGGGGAATTTTGAGAGAAACGAACGGCAATGGTGAAAATAAAAATTTTGAATTAGTCAGAATAAATGGTTCAGAAGTTTGTCCGTACATTAATGGTCAAATAAAAAATGCCGTAGCTTCTTTAAAAGAAATGCCTACAATTTACCAAACACCTTCAGTGCCGAAAGAATATTCGGTAGAAGTAGTGAGAGGAAAAACTATCGCAGAAACAAATTTTCCTAAAGAATTTGCACCTAATAATTCAGATATAACCCAGAGCGATAATTTTGGCAATTCAGACCCCTGCAATGTAGTGGCTGCACCGAATGAATACATTGTAAAACAAGGCGATAATTTGAATAGCATTGCGCGCGCGAATAATTTAACGGTTTACGGATTGAAGGCTTTGAACCAAATGTCTTCTGATATAATTTTTCCGTGTACAAAATTAATTGTAGTTGATTATAATGCCGCTGAAGCACCAACAAATAATTATGCAACGCCTGTACCGAGTGAATACAGTGTAGAGGTTGTGAAAAAAAATAATAGCAACGATTTGAATGTTGAGCCACAATCTTTACGCGTTGAAAATACGCCTTGTAATTTGCAAGTTATAGAGGGCGAACACTTAGTTCGAGTTGGTGAAACGCTTGCGCAAATTGCAGCGCAATACAATACAAACGTAAACGCGCTGGTTGAATTAAATAATTTGAACGAAAGCGACATAGCACCTTGCACAATTTTAAAAATTCCTGATGCAAATTCTATTTCTGCGCCAGTACCAACTTCTGATGTATTACCAACAAATTATAATGTTGAAGTCGTCAAGAAAAAAAATGTAGGCGAAAATAATAGTTTGTACAGGAACACTGTAACAGCTGAAGCACCAAAAGTTGTTTGCAATATTTCAGCAAAATCGAATGAATATGTCGTTCAATCAGGCGATAATATTTTTTCAATTGCGCGTAAATACGGTATTCCTGCGCACCAAATTATGCTATTCAATAAACTGAAATCAAACGCTATTCGCCCTTGCGAAGTTTTAAAAATAGCAGCTGATTCAAAACCAGAAAAAGTAGCCATTAAAAGTGTTAAGAAAAAATCAAAGCCTGTTGTAACAACCAAAGGAATAAAAAAAGTTTCGCCTAATAGTGTTGAAAATGTAACAGCTTCTCCTAATTTAATTATTAGACGCGGTACAGGAATTTACGTCGTCAGAAAAGGTGAAACTGTCAGAGAATTGTGCCTGCGCAATAATATCAGCGATTTAGAATTTAGGCGTATCAATAATTTGAGTGCAACAGAAGAACCTTTAGCCGGTCAAGTTGTGAAAACAGAATTATGTAATTGCACAGCCGATATAGGACCAATGCCATTAGCTTACAATGTAAAATCTATAAAAGTTAGACCGATTACAACCACACCAGAAAGTGTATTAGATTCCAACGCAATCAGTTTAAATTCTGTCATGGTGCAAGATAGAAAATATCACGTTGTTGAAGAGCACGAAACACTATACTCTATCTCAAAAAAATACGCCACCAGTGTTCAAAAACTTAAAGATTTGAATAACTTAACCGATTCTGATATTATTTCGCCCAAACAAGTATTAGTGCTCCAGTGAAAATGGTAAATAAATCAGTTTGGTTTACAGTTTGTGTAGCAGCTTTAGGCTATTTTGTTGATATTTACGATATTCAAGTTTTTCGCGTTGTCGGTATAGAAAGTTTGCGCGATGGTTTAAAAATACCTGCTGCACAAATTCCACATTACTTCAACGACGTTTTGTTCAATGTGCAAATGGCAGGAATGCTCATCGGTGGTTTGCTTTTTGGCGTTTTGGGCGATAAGTTAGGTCGCAAATCTATTTTATTTAGTTCTATACTTTTATATTCTATCGCTAATATTGCCAACGCGTTTGTTACTAATATCGAACTTTATGTCATTTTTCGTTTCGTCGCTGGTTTTGGTTTAGCCGGTGAAATTGGCGCAGCTATTACACTCACGACAGAAATTATGGGTAAAACGCAACGTGGTTATGGAACGATGATAATTGTAGCAATGGGTGCGCTGGGAGCTGTTTTTGCTGTATTTATAAATAAAAATAGTGCTGGTCTCGTTTCTATTATAGGCTTACAACCTTGGCAATGTGTTTATATTGTAGGCGGTATTTTGGGATTATTACTTTTACTTTTAAGGTATAAAACATTTGAATCTGGAATGTTCGACACTATCAAAAACGATGATTCGATAGTTAAAGGCGATTTTTTTTCGCTCTTCAGAAATAAACAAAAACTTTTTAAATACATTTGTTGCATTCTTGTAGGTTTACCGGTTTGGTTTGTCATCGGCGTTTTAATCGGCAGGTGTCCTGAAATTGCAAAATCGAATAGCGTTGTAGGGCTAATTGAGTTACCGTTAGCAACTATGTATTGCTATATCGGACTTTCTGCGGGTGATTTATTAAGTGGCTGGTTAAGTCAAATTTTAAAAAATAGAATAAAAGTCACTGCCGGATTTATTATTGCATCTTCCACTTTTTCTTTAGTTTTTCTTTTTCTAAAAAATGAATCAGCCTCTTTTTTTTATTTTTTATGTTTCTTGGGTGGCGCACTCACGGGATTTTGGGCATTGTTCGTAACTATTGCTGCCGAACAATTTGGTACAAATATTCGCGCAACCGTTGCTATTACAGCTCCAAATTTTGTACGGGGTCTTGTTATTCCTATCACACTTTCAGTTTCAACTTTAACTTTCTCTTACGGTATTATTAATGCTGCACTTTGGGTGGGAAGTATTTGTATGATATTGGCATTTTTTTCAACATTTTTCTTAAAAGAAACATTCGGCAAAGATTTAAATTATATTGAAGCTTCTTAATTGAACTTTAATTGACTAATACGCGTTTAAAAATTAAACAAAACTCATGGCAGTAGTTGATGAACATATTTCAATTTCGACGGAGCAATTAGAACTCATTACTAATAGTGCTAAAGATTTTGCCGAAACGCAGATCCGTCCATATTTTATGGAATGGGATGAAACGCAATTTTTTCCGGTTGATGTAATGCGTAAATTAGGAGAACAGGGGTTTTTAGGTGTCTTTATACCCGAAGAATTCGGTGGATCAGGTCTGGAATATCATGCGTATTCAAATATTATTCAAGAAATCGCGAAAGTATGCGGTTCAATTGGATTAAGTGTTGCCGCACATAATTCGCTTTGCACAAACCATATTTATACATTCGGCAATTACGAACAAAAAATGCGTTGGTTACCTAAATTAGCAAGCGGGCAACACATTGGCGCATGGGGATTAACGGAAGCTAATACAGGTTCGGATGCGATGCGAATGAAGACGACAGCTAAAAAAGATGGCGATTATTATATTATTAACGGCACAAAAAACTGGATTACGCACGGAAAATCGGGAGATGTTGCCGTAGTTTTAATTCGCACGGGTGATTTATTAGATTCTCATGGCATTACTGCTTTCGTAATTGAGCGCGGAACCCCAGGTTTTAGTGCAGGTAAAAAAGAAAATAAACTCGGAATGCGCGCCAGCGAAACAGCAGAACTTATTTTCGATAATTGTCGCGTACACAAAGATAATATATTGGGTAAAGTCGGCGAAGGTTTTGTTCAAGCAATGAAAATTTTAGATGGTGGTAGAATTTCAATTGCTGCACTATCACTCGGTATTGCAAAAGGTGCTTACGAAGCGAGTGTTACTTATTCTAAACAACGCGAACAATTTGGAAAGCCCATTTCAGAATTTCAAGCGATTGGTTTTAAGTTAGCAGATATGCGTATGCGCATTGAAGCTGCCGAAGCATTGGTCAATTTAGCCATTGACTTGAAACAATCAGGACAAAAATTTACGAAAGAAGCCGCCATGGGAAAATATTATGCTTCGGAGGTGTCTGTGTATTGCGCCACTGAAAGTGTTCAAATATTTGGGGGTTATGGTTATACAAAAGATTTTCCTGCCGAAAAATATTATCGCGATTCTAAATTATGTACAATTGGTGAGGGAACATCAGAAATACAGAAATTAGTTATTGCACGAGAGTTGTTGAAATAGATTACGAAACTATATTAATCATTCTTCCTGGTACAATAATTAGTCTTTTTATTTCAGTGCCTTCTGTCCATTTCTTAACCACTTCTAAATCGCGTACCATTTTATCTAATTCGGGTTGCGAAATTGATTTTAACACTGTTAATTCTCCGCGTTTTTTTCCATTAATCGAAATAGGATATAAAACTGTTTCGCTTTCTAAATACGCAGGATTGAATTTTGGAAATTCTGAATCAAAAACCGATTCGGTATTACCTAAAGTCTCGTTCAATTCTTCACTCAAAAAGGGTGCGAACGGCGCAAGCATAATGACGAACGGTTGAAGAATGGCGCGTTTATGACATTTTAAATCTTTCAAACCATTAACGCACACCATGAAAGATGATATACACGTATTGAATCCAAAACTTTCAATATCTTCAGTTACTTTTTTAATAGCGGTGTGCAGTATTTTTAATTCTTCGAGTGTTGGTTCACCATCAACCAAAAGATTTTTATGTGTGAAAGGACTGAGAAAAAAAAATAAACTCCACACTTTGCGAATAAAACTTTGAACACCACTGATACCTGTTGTCGACCAAGGTTTAGATTGTTCAATTGGACCTAAAAACATTTCATACATTCTAAAACAATCAGCGCCATATCTTTCAACCACATCATCGGGATTGACGACATTGTATTTAGATTTTGACATTTTTTCTACTTCTGGTCGAAGTTGAACATATTTATCACCCGATTTATCTGCTTCCCAATCAATATCATCTAAAGAAATACCCTCGAAGCGATTATCAACTTGAATGACTTTTAAGTATTGGTCCCTGAAAAGTCTGTCACTTTCATCCGCAAATTCAATCGGCACGCGTAAATCGCGTCCAGATTTCAAATCTAAGAAAAGGCTACGACCTTGAATCATGCCTTGATTAACTAATTTTTTGGCATATTCTTTTTGTGGAACTAAACCTAAATCGAATAAAAAATGATTCCAAAAGCGGCTGTACAGTAAATGACCGACGGCGTGTTCTGTTCCGCCAACGTATAAATCTAAATTTTGCCAGTAATCAATTTTTTCTTTTGCCGCAAATGCTGCATCATTTTTCGGATCCATGTAGCGATACCAATACCAACTCGAACCTGCCCAACCGGGCATTGTTGAGTGTTCGTAGTCATAGTTGTCATATTTCCAATTTTCCGCTCTTGCTAGTGGTGGTTCACCCGTTTCGGTTGGTAAATATTTATCAACAGCGGGCAAAATTAAAGGCAATTCAGATTCTTCGATGAGATGTGGCACGCCATCCTTCCAATAAACAGGCAAAGGTTCACCCCAATACCGTTGACGTGAAAATACAGCATTGCGCAAACGAAATTGCGTTTTTAATTTACCCAAATGGTGCGCTTCCAGATAATTGAGAATCGCTGTTGTTGCTGCTTCATATTCTAAGCCATTCGCAAAACCTGAATTAATATACGTTCCGTCTTTAGTTTTATCGGCTGCAACATCAACGTTTTGTTGCGCATCGGTTACATTTATTATCGGAAGATTGAAATGTTTTGCAAAATTCCAATCGCGTTGATCACCCGAAGGGACTGCCATAACTGCGCCAGTTCCATATCCTGCCAGAACATAATCGGCAATATAAATCGGCACCTTTTCATTATTAACCGGATTCAAACAATACGAACCAGTGAAGGCACCCGAAACTTTTTTTGTCTCTGCTTGTCGTTCAACTTCTGAGCGCGATTTAGCATAATTCTGATAATTTTCAATTTCTTTTTTTTGTGCAGTCGTCGTTAATGATTCAACCAAAGGATGTTCCGGTGCAATAACTAAAAAAGTTACGCCGAAAATGGTGTCAACGCGTGTTGTGAAAACCTCAATATAGTTGTTCGTTGAAAGTTGTTTCAAGGAATCTGACGATTTGTTGTTCGTTTGCGCGCGCTCATCAACTAACAACGGAAAATACACTTGAGCCCCTTGCGATTTTCCAATCCAATTGCGCTGTTGTTCTTTCAACGATGCGCTCCAATCAATATCCTCTAAACCAGAAATTAATCTATCGGCATACGCAGTAATGCGCATACTCCATTGTTTCATTAATTTTTTTTCGACAGGATAACCGCCGCGCTCCGAAACGCCCTCTTTAACTTCATCATTACTCAGCACCGTGCCGAGTTTTGCGCACCAATTAACAAAACTTTCTTCCGGAAAAGTAAGTCTGTATTTTAGTAAAAAAAGTAATTGCTCACGTTCTGATTTCGTATTCCACTGAGCAGCAGAAATTTTTGGTGTATCCTCATCGCAAGAAGCATTTACTTTAATATTACCTTCTGTGTTTAATATTTTTTCAAGGTGTTCTATCGGAAGTGCTCTATTTTGGGTGAAATCGTAGTAAGAATTAAACAATTGCATGAAAATCCACTGCGTCCATTTATAAAAATCAGGATTGCTGGTCCGCACTTCGCGTCGCCAATCGAAGCTAAAACCAATATTATCAAGTTGTTCGCGGTAGCGCGCAATATTTTTTTCTGTCGAAATTTCGGGATGAATACCCGTATTGATAGCGTATTGCTCGGCAGGTAAACCAAACGAGTCGTAACCCATCGGATTCAGCACATTGAAACCTTTCAAACGTTTGTAGCGCGCAAAAATATCGGAAGCAATATAACCAAGCGGATGACCCACGTGCAAACCTGCACCCGATGGGTACGGAAACATATTCAGAATGTAATACTTTGGTTTAGTGTGGTCAATTTCTACATTATATGTACCGCGTTCCGCCCAAATTTTTTTCCATTTGGCTTCCATATTTGCGTGAGAAAATTCCATATTTCAATTAATAATTAGAAATTAAAAATTAAGAATGGTTTTTTATTCTTAATTTTTAATTGAATAAGTCGAGTGAGGCGCAAAAATACAAATAATAGGGATTAAGGAATAAGTAAACTTCAACATAATTGAAAAGCAAACCCAAAAATAATTTCAGAATTATTTTTTTGATTGAATTGTTATTTTAAAATCATCGAAATAAGAGATTTCTTTGCTTTCGACATAAGTTTTTACGACGAAGTTTTCCATTTTTTTATCAATTATAAAATTGAGTTTTAGTTTTCGCCAACCATTGGAATCTATTTCTTCCGTTTTTGTTGTCGAAACGAGCAAATTATTGTATTCATTCAAAGCAATCCAAAGCGATGCACCGTTACCACGTGTCCAAACTTCGGATGTAATGGTATCGCCGGCAACGCTATTGTAAAATCTGAATATTATACCGCGCGTAGTCGCGCTATCAAGTTTGCAAGCATATTTACCTGACCGCGATTTTTCGGACGAAATATATTTTGTACGCGTGGCAATAACGTCTTCTTTATTAGTTTTGCAGCAAATAACGCCACTGTAAGCATCCAGAAAAGAATTTTCAAAATTGCAAGTAATTTCGGAATACTTTTTAGGGATAAAAAGATACCGATTAAATAAACATTTGACAGATGAAGCCAAAAGCAAAACACTTGTCAGTAAAGAAAAAGAGAGTAATAAACGTTGATTAAAATAATTAGGAATTAACCCTAAAAAAATAAGCGGCATGACGATAATAAAATATCTGCCTTGCATACCGTAACTATAACTTCCTGCAACAGGCACCCACGAAAAATATTGTGATAGGCAAATGAGATAAAAAACCACACAACCCACCAAAAGCATAATAATACGTTGCCAAAATTTAATTCTACATCGCGCTGCCGAGTTATCGAAAATCAGCATAAAAAGTAAACTTAAATAACCTAAATAAATGAGTGATTCTGGCAATCTAACATCGAGCCAACCTAAAGTTCCGATATAAGAATCCTGTAAAGGCAAATAAATTTGTATAACACCATCGAAAACGACTTGAAATAATTTTTCTGGATGCAATTTTAAAAATTTCATTTGCGCTTTCATATCAACGCCTGTCGGAATTTCTGATGCTGCAACATATTTAGTATTGTAGTTAGCGTGAGAAAAAGTAATACTTGAAGCATACTTTGAACCCAAAAAAGCAATACAAAATGAAATCAGAATCAATGATATTGAAAATGTAAATCTTTTTAAACTATAAAATTTTTGAGAAGGAATGAGAAAAATTAAGAAAACAAGCGGCGTATAAACGTATTTAGCGGAGGATAAAAAACAGGCAATCGCTAAAAGATAAAATAAGTTTTTAGTTTGAATTTTTCTTTCGCTAAAAGCAAAACTAAAAATGTTAGCAATCCATAAAAATCCCAGAATATTGGTTACAACATCAGCACTGATGGACATATTTATAAACACACTCATCGGTAGCAAAGCGCAAATAGTGAAAAACCATTTAAAAATCGGTAAAATTTTTAACGCTCTGTAAATACAACTGAGCCAAAGAAATAACATCATTAGCCTTGTAAGCATCAACAACATGACGGGTCGAAAACCTAAGAATTTGAATAATGCAATAAAAATAGCTTGCGGTAAATACGATATAGGCGAATAGAGCGCGGTATTTGGAAAATCAACAAACTCGGGCGTTGTGTCAACTAATTTCATCCGAAGTTGATCGGAAATATTTTTATAGCTGGTTCGCAAATAGGGTTCAAACCGAATATCAAAATTTTTATTTGCTGCTTCAATAAGCGACTTAGGCATAAAACCTCCGAGCCGATTATCCAATTTTGTGGCGAATAAATGACCGCTCGCAATATCGTAAGCGCGATAAAAATGATTAAGCTCATCGGGCGTTTGAAACGGCGGTGTTAAAATCAAAAATGTTAGTCCAAAAAATAATCCCACAACTAAAAAAAAAGTTGTGGGTTTTAGTTTGAAATTATTCATCTGTTACCGCTTACTTTTTGTATCGTAAATTTAAAATCATCGAAATAACACAGTTGTTGGCTTTCAACAAAAATATTGATCGTTCGATGATCCATTTGTTTAGTTATTGGCAAAGCTAAAACTAATTTTTTCCAACCTTTGGCATCCGTTTCTGAAGGATTACTTTGTACTAAAAAAGTTTTAGTTTCATTAGATGTCACCCAAAGTTTAAAACCTTTTCTATCTTTACGTGAACTACAAGTCAATTGTTCGCGTAATTTTATGTTCATAATATTGGAAAGAGTAATAAACAACGCGCTACTGTCATTAATAATAGTTATTGGATTCATATTGCGCATACTCGCTGCGCTAACTGATCCCTTTTTGCATCCTTGGGATGAACGGTATCACGCTTTGGTTGCGCGCAATTTAATGCACGACCCTTTTAAGCCGATACTTCGCTCGTACCCCGTTTTGCCTGTTATGAATAATGAAGCATGGTGTTGCAGTCATTTATGGTTACACAAACCGCCATTGTTTATGTGGCAAATGGCATTAAGCATGAAACTATTCAGCGTTTCAACATTTACGGTGCGTTTGCCGAGTGTCATCATGGGAACATTGCTTATTCTTTTGATTTATAGAATTGGCATTTTAATTTTCAACGATAAAACAGTGGCATTGATAAGTGCTACAATGCTCGCTTTTTCAAATTTTCATTTACAAATGATTGGTGGTTTGCAAGGCATGGATCACAACGATGTAGCACATGGTTTTTATATTTTAGCGAGTATTTGGGCGTATTTGGAAAACACTAAAGAACGCAAATGGTATTGGATTATACTTATCGGATTTTTTGCTGGGTGTGCGATATTGAATAAATGGTTAACAGGTTTATTAGTTTTTGGCGTTTGGAGCGCACATATTGCGTTTGATTTTAAAAAGAGATTTACAAAAAGAGAAGTTTTTGATTTACTAACGTCACTTGTTGTTTGTACTTTAGTTTTTGTTCCGTGGCAACTGTATATTTTATGGACTTTTCCAGTTGAAGCGCAATTTGAGTACGCCTTCAATCGGCGTCATTTAACAGAAGCTTTAGAAGGTCATGCTGGCACCGAAACATTTTATTTGGAAAAATTACCGACTTTATTCGGGAGTTACTATTATTTTTTAATTCCAATAGGTTTTATTTTAACGACATTTAAAAGTTCACCAAATAGAAAAATAACAGCAGCACTCATTAGCGCGATACTCGTTGTGTTTTGTTTTTTCTCATTTATCGTAAAAACCAAAGTGGACACCTATTTATACATCGTTGTGCCTTTATGCTTGATGTTCATAGCTTACGCATTAAATTATTTCGGTAAAAGAATTAGCAATATTACACTAAAAAGAATCTACTTTATTTTTACAATCTCTACAATTCTCATTTTGGATTTAAAACCAAATGAAATCGTCAATCATCTTTCGTCCAAAAATACGTATCGCATTGAACACACTTACAACGCCAATATTTACAGGAATTTGAGAAAATATTTACCACAGCAATACAAATTGGTAATGAATATGAACAGTTACGAAGATGTGGATTTGATGTTCTATCAAAACGATATTACAGCATATAGTTGGTGTTCGTCTGAAAAAGATTTTGCAGAACTTGAAAAAAGAAAAGTACCCGTTGCAGTTTTTAAATGGCATGGTGGCTATACACTACCTAATTATGTCAAAAAATATCCTTACCTCTACATCATTGACGTTGAGTTGCAGAATTATTTGTAACAATTGTATAGTTTTTCACCGCTCTCTACCCATCTCACGCTCTTGCAAGTCTGAATAAATGCAAGAGCGTAACTGGTTACATTTTTTTGAAGAATGGTGGCGAGCGAGTAAAAAATAGTTCAGTGATTTCTGTGAAGTTTCGCAGATGAATTCTATATGATTGTTTTGCACTCATACTCATTATATTTGTGCAACATAAATTAGATTTTGGATTTAACGATTTACAATTCGGGCTTTCGAAAATTGTAAATTAAAAAATCGCAAATCAATATTACAAACATGAACCCTTTTTTGCAATTTAAAACCTTAAAACCATATTTTTCTTTTTATGCACTTTTTGCAATAATTTGTGCAGCACTTTTTATGTATGTGCGCATACGCTTAATTGATATACCATTCGAACGCGACGAGGGCGAATATACATACGCAGCCCAAGAAATTTTGCGCGGAAAAATTCCGTATCACGATTTTTATAACATGAAAACGCCTTTGGTGTATTACACAATCGCCGTGTGGTTTAAACTTTTCGGTGATTCGGTACACACTGTTAAAATCGGTTTATTGCTAATGAACTTTGCGAGTGCTTTTTTTATTTTTCTGACTGGAAAAAAACTCTACGCGCAAAACACCGGATACGCCGCAGCCGGCATTTTTTTGATTCTCACCGTAAGCTCTCGAGCACAAGGATGGACTGCTAACGCTGAACATTTCGTCATTTTTTACGCGATGATTGGCTTATACTTTGCTGCCTCAGCCTACCTCAATTTTTCAAAAGGGACTATTTTTTGGTCAGGCTTTTTTATGATGCTTGCGTTTTTGTGTAAACAGCAAGCTATTGGTTTTTGTGTTTTTCCGATGCTGTGGCTTCTATCAGCGCATATAAAATCTTACAGCGACAAAAAGGAAACTCTTATTTCAACTATAAAAAATTATGGAATTAAGGTGATACTTTACGCCATTGGCACATTAGTTCCTTTTGGAATAATGGCAATATATTTAACGCTCAACCATGCTCTGTACGATGCCTATCATTTATGTTATCAATACGCACAAGAATATGGTGCGCAATACCATAATTTTCAACTTCTCACTTATTTTGAAGATATTTGCAAAAACAATTCGGTATTTTGGGCAATGGTATTAGGCTGCGTTATTCTTTTAATGTCAGGTTTTAAATCCAATATGCAGAATGGATTTTTAATACTATTGCTGCTGTGTTGTTTTGGTGCAACATCGGTAGGTTTACTTTTCCGACCGCATTATTTTCAGTTTTTATTTCCTTCAGCCGCATTTATGGCAGGTTATTTTGCAACGCATTTAAGCCGCTGGAAATTTATTGAAATTACTTTGCTATTCTTAGGACTGAACGTGAGTAAAAACACGCAAAAAAACTATTTTTTTCATGACAAACTTTACCAAATTGATTACGACGGCTATGGGTACAATTTTTTTTCAATTAAGAAACAATTGGGTTTGGAATTACCTTATCATGTGAAAGACGCAAATGCCACAGTTGGAATGTTCGGTAACGAGCCACAAATTTACTTTTACTCAAAACTTCAATCAGCGTCGGGCTTTTTCTATTTGTATCCAATGATTGAAAATCATCCTTATGCTCAACAAATGATGGATGTATTCATACGGGAAACTGAAAAAAATAAACCTGAAATATGTGTTTTCTTCGATGGCACTGTACCTTGGAGTAATTATTATACTTCAATTGCAGTCAAAAAATGGTTCGATACATTTATTCTCGATTATAAACCAATTGGGCAAATTTATGTTGAAAATAATCAACCTATTTTAGATTGGAAACCCGCAAACGATACGCTGTGGAAACCCAAAGAGCATCCTTATGCATTGATTTATCAAAAATAATTTAAACTTGAAACAAAATTTATGAATATAAAAAAACCCGAAGTTTTCTTTCTTGTTTTTGGTTTTATTTTTAGCGTAAGAATTAAAAAACTCAGTCCAAAAATAAATCCTACAACTAAAAAAAATGTATGTGGTTTAAGCATTAAATACGCCTTCAATAAATTTTAAAAGGCGAATTTAAAGAAATCTAACAATAATCATTTTAGTTTTACAGTTGAATTGAAAAATATAATAGTATGGCAACCGCAACAGAAAATATACAACAAACATTTAAGTTCAAACAGTTTGAAATTAATCAGGATAAGTGCGCTATGAAAGTCGGAACGGATGGCGTTTTGCTCGGTGCTTGGACGGATGTTTCTGATGCAAATTCTGCGCTCGACATCGGTGCCGGAACCGGTGTAATTGCTTTGATGTTAGCACAAAGATTAGCGGGTGATGATAGTTTTTCGCATGCAGTTGAAATTGATGATGACGCTTACACACAATGCGTAGAAAATTTTAAAACCTCTCCGTTTGCTGCAAAAACGTATTGCTTTTTAGATTCGATTCAGAATTTTGCCAAAACTGTTGAAAACAAGTACGATGTTATTGTTTCTAATCCACCGTTTTTTTCCGGCGGGACTTTTTCGAGTACAGAAAACAAAACAGCAGTGCGACACACCGTTAAATTACCGCATGGCGATTTATTACACGCTACAAAATCGTTGCTGAATCCGAACGGAAAATTTTGCGTTGTCTTGCCTTTTATAGAAGGTTTGCGCTTTATAGAAGTAGCAACATCGTACGGATTTTATTTAACCAAACGCACCGATGTTTTACCAAAAGCCGAAAAAAGTGTTGAACGATTACTTCTGCAATTTGAAAATACGCCAAAACCGTTGGTTCAAGACAAAATTATACTTCAAAACAGCGTTCCCGATAGAATTTACACTGATCAGTATAAAGAGTTGACTAAGGACTTTTATACAATTTTTTGACAATTAAATCATCCCATAATAATTATGCGGCGTAATTGCGCGCAATTCTTCTTTAATATTTTCTGCCACATCCAACGTTTCAATAAATTCGAGCATAGAATGTTTGTCAATTTTTTGATTGCCACGCGTCAATTGCTTTAATGCATCGTAAGGATTTGGATAATTTTCGCGCCGCAAAATTGTTTGATAGGCTTCAGCAACAACACTCCAATTGGCTTCTAAATCAGTGTGAATTTTATCTTCATTGATGAGTAGTTTGGATATGCCCTTTTGTAAAGAATTAAACGCGATATATGAATGCGCAAAAGGTACACCAAGATTTCTTATGACTGTAGAGTCGGTTAAATCGCGTTGAAGGCGCGACACCGGTAATTTTTGTGCCAAAAAAGCGAAATTGGCATTTGCAATGCCGAGATTACCTTCAGCGTTTTCAAAATCTATCGGATTAACTTTATGTGGCATCGCCGAAGATCCAACTTCACCTTTCAAAACTTTTTGCTTAAAGTAATCCATAGAAATATATGCCCACACATCGCGCGCAAAATCAATTAAAATTGTATTGATGCGTTCAAAATTATGAAGTATTGCCGCCAAAAAATCGTAGTGTTCAATTTGTGTGGTGTAATGCTGTCGTTGCAAACCCAAATATTCTGAAACAAAATTATCACTGAAAGCGTGCCAATCTGTTTTAGGATACGCGACAAAATGCGCATTGAAATTACCCGTTGCTCCACCAAACTTTGCTTGAATAGGAATGGCTTTAAGAGTAGCTGTTTGATTTTTTAAACGCTCCACAAATACCAAAATTTCTTTTCCAATCGTCGTCGGACTTGCTGCTTGTCCGTGTGTACGCGCTAAAACAGTTACTTTTTTCCAACGCTCACCCAGTTCTTCCAAAGTTTCAATCAGCGTTTCAATTTTAGGAATAATTTCTAATTCTAAAGCATTGCGTAAATTAATCGGTACGGCAGTATTATTAATATCCTGCGAAGTCAGACCAAAATGAATAAACTCTTTATAAGTTTCTAACCCGAGCGCATCGAATTTATCGCGCAAAAAATATTCTACCGCTTTAACATCGTGATTCGTAATACGCTCAATATCTTTAATTTTTTGAGCATCCGCCAAGGAAAAATTATCAAAAATTTCCATTAAAGTTTCGATTTTATCGTCTGGAAAATTTTTAAGTTGTGGTAATTCTTCATTACAAAGCGCTATGAAATATTGCAATTCTACAAAAATGCGCATCTTTATCAATCCAAACTCTGAAAAAAATTCAGAAATTTGTCGCGTTTGTTTGGCATATCGTCCATCTATGGGAGAAATATTTTCTAAACTATCCATAAGCCCAATTTACAAATCTTTATGTCTCACAAATGTACACAGTAAATTATAATTCACGATGTCTGAATTTCTCATTTCTCATGGTTGTAGTTCATACAAATAATCTGGCTCAGTTTTAGAAAGCTGTCAGAGACAGCAAAATATTAGGTTTCAGTTTGAAAAGTGAAACAAGCGTTTGCATTTTCGGAAGATGGGAAGATAGTTTAACAAGTTTTGGTAATTTTCGCAAGACTTGTAGCGAGCGGGTTTTCAGAAAGCCGATTGGTAATGACACAACCTTCAGAACCAGCACCTATGATAATGTAATCGAAAGCCATAAGTAATAAATTAATTTACTAAAAATGCTTCAAAAATTAAATAAATTTATGGGTTTATTGAATTATTCACACAATAATCAATCGCAAGTTACGTTGTGAATTTTTGAAAACAAATTTTTTACCAAATGTCAACGCACTTCTACTTGATTTTTTCACTTCTCAATACAGCCCTATGTCAAAATTAATCGTTAAAATTTTAATTGTTACCGAAGAAGAAGGAAGTTTCGATCCTTCGCACCGTTTTGGTTTGAGTGAGTTAACCAACACGCTCAAAACTGCCGTTTACGATTTCGCCGAATTCCACGTGACGACCGCCCACCGATCTTTAAAGAGTAAAAATGTTAATGCAGCGTTAGCCGACTTAGAAAATTTCAGATTCGATTCTTATTTTTCCATCGCGCAATACCATCAGGTATGGCTATTTGGTTTCAGTAATTACTACAACATTGGTACCGATCCGTTTGTACAAGCTACCCCAACTGGTGAAGTTTTTCCGCTTTCTGATGCAGAACTTGTAAAACTAAGTGAGTTTATGGATGCTGGTGGCGGCGTTTTTGCTACCGGCGATCATGAAAATCTGGGCATTAATTTGTGTGGTAGGATACCGCGAGTAAAAAGTATGCGCCGTTGGGAATTTGATTACAAACAAGTAGAAAACTCTTACAACGATTACAAGGAATTAGGAACTGATGCACCGCCAGTATTTGGTGTTCATGCGCATGATACACTGGTAGCGGGACATAATGATGTTTATGAATTCGATGACCAATCGGATGATGTGCCCCAAAAAATATCGCCTAAAATATATGCGAGTGGTTCGAGGTACATTTACAGAACCTATCCACATCCTATTTTATGTTCCTCCAAAGGCATGATAGATGTTTTGCCCGACCACATGCACGAAGGACAATGCCAAGTGCCGAATAATTTAACACAAAACATCAGCATTTTAAGTTACAATAAACCCGAGTATCCTTTCTTGAATGGATTCCAAGAAATTCCTGAGGTTATTGCGTGGGGCTTTGTTCAAGGTGGACATGCGGTACCATTGCCTTTTGGATTTGATGTAAATAGCCAAAAAAATTTCAAAAACGCTAACAATTCTACATCGGATGATAGTTTCGGCAATATTTGTGTGTATGATGGACATCAAATGAATATTGGTAGAGTGGTTGTTGATTCCACTTTTCACCATTTTGTCAATATCAATCTCATTGGCGTGAAAGAGGCACCTGCCAGTTATGTACCCTCTGATGATTCTAAAAAAGTGGGATTCCAGTATTCAGCGGAGGGAAGGGAGGTTTTCGAAAAAATTAAAACTTATTATAGAAACATCGCTCTGTATCTGATGACGGATGAGCAACTACAAAGCACTTTTTACAGAATTCTTTGGCGCGCCCGATTCGATTCTCAACTTAAAATGTTAACACCAAATCGGCATAAATTATCAATTCGCAATTACGACCATTGGATGTTCTATGGAAAATCCGTTCTTGAAACTTTACAAAGGCAACTAACGACATGTATGGCGTTGCACGTCACAATTTCTGCCATTGACCCATTGGCTTTATTGTGTCCTGTCTATTTTAATCATATTCATCTCCCCGATCCACCGCCCGATTATTTAAATGGCATTGACAGAGGTGAGTTCCTTTATGTTACTTTAGCCAATATCATGGTTAATTTAAAGGAGCGAAGTGCGAAGTTGAATGAAAACGAATTTAAAGAGATTCAACGAAGCATGAAAGAATTAGTGATTTCTGCCCGTAACGAGAGTTTGCACCTACTTGGAAATTTAGATTCAGAGCGGCATCAGCAAACCCAACGATACATGGCTTTTGTTGGAGAGAGATATTTAAAGGAAAACCTAAGAACGCATTAATTTTTGAATTTCCTAAAGCACCTTGTAATTGTATGTTTTGCATACATTCAGGGTGCTTCTTATTTTAAGGAGAATACTTTATTTTGTGTCTTTAAAAAATAGTGAGTTGAGATAATTTAAACATGGCTTTCTTATAAAATAAGGGCAAGGGAAATAAATTATCTACTTTTGTGATTCGAAACATGAAAAAGATGAATTTATCTACTTGCGAACACGAAATAACGACATTTTATTGAAACTTACAAACATCTCATCATTTAGATTTACGCGACAATCGCGGTAAACATAACGATTTAAGCGTTATTCTTATTGGATTTTGCATGGCTTTATTCAGTAACCGCGATGGCAACCGCTTGATTCAGTTTTCAAACTGACCGCTCTTGCAAGTCTTCAGACTTGCAAATAGTATCGGCGCGTCTTTGGACGCAAACTAACCCGTTGGTACACGGTATTTACTAAAACGCTTGGCTTTCAAAAGCTGTCAGAGACAGCAAAATAGTAGGTCTAAATTTAAAAACTAAAACAAGCGACTGCGGTTTTGTAAGATGGGAAAATAGTTCAACAAGTTTTGGTAATTTTCGTAAGACTTGTAGCGAGCGAGACACATTGAATATGTGTCTCTACTTTTTCAACACATCATAACTATCTTTCACTTTTTCTACAGATTCCCATTTTGTGCCAATCATTTCTTCGAGGGCAATACGTTTAAGTTTGATATCGCTTTCAGAACGCGATTTTGATTCGAGGGCTTCGAAATAAGTTTTGTTGGCAGTGTTGTAATCTTCAAATTTTGCTTTATTGACAGAAAACAAACTACTAATTTGTGTTTTGTTTGCTTCAGCCGCGTCGAGTGCCTGTAATCGAATTTTTAAAATCTCATACGTTTCTAAAAATTCTTGGTAACGTTTTAAAACTTCGCCACGAATTTTTTGTCGTTTAAAAGTTTCTTCGGCAATACTTATTTTTTTTCTGTTTTCGGCGAACTGAATTTTATTTTTTCGCGATTTTAAATCGAAAAGATTTAAGCCTAAATTTATATTCCAAAGCGGATAGGTTGCAATGCGCGAAAAACGATTCGTGTCAATTGTTTTACCAAAATAAGTATCCCAACCTAAATTATATTTTAAGAAATACGGGAAACTCACATCGTTAAAGTTAAAGCCGCCAGAAAGATTGCGCAGCCATTCTTTTTTAGCAATGCCAATCTCTTCGTTACGCGCTTCAATATCGTATCGCGCACCTTCCAATTCAGGCGAATTTGTTAACGCTAATTGCACTAAATATTCTTCAAAGTTGTTGGGTTTTGTCGGAATATTTGTATTATTGTTGCCAAAAATCAAGGGTTTTTGCGAAGGATTTTGTGCGAACAAAAAATCAGAAAAAAACAATGAAAATAAAATAACGGGAAGCAGTTTCAAAATAGTCTGTTTATTAATGTCATTAGTTTGCAAAAAAAGTACCAATAGGTTTATTTTGCAAACTTTTGTGGCAAATTACGGTTTATGGCTTACAAATAAAAAATATTTTCTTAGATATACAAACTTAGGATGAACTTTTTAGAAGAATTAGAATGGCGCGGAATGCTGCACGACATCACGCCAGGCATTAAAGAATTGATGAACGAAAAAAAAATTGTGGGTTATATTGGTTTCGATCCAACGGCACCAAGTATGACGATTGGTAATTTTTTGCAGATTCAAATTTTAAAACTTTGGCAGCTTTCTGGTCATACACCTATTGTTTTATTCGGTGGAGCAACCGGTAGAATCGGTGATCCATCAGGAAAAGATAAAGAGCGCGAATTAAAATCGTTTGAAGAATTGGATAGTAATTTGGCTTTTCAGAAAGCGCAAGTGGCTAAATTTTTAGATTTTGAAACAGGTGACAATAAGGCTATCAGCGTCAATAATTTCGATTTTTATAAAAACATGAATGTACTCGATTTTTTGCGCGATGTTGGCAAAACGATTACTGTTAGTTATATGATGTCGAAAGATTCGGTACAGAACCGATTAGAAACGGGACTTTCGTTCACTGAATTTAGTTATCAACTTTTACAAGGTTACGATTTTCAATGTTTGTATCAAAAAATGGATTGCAAGGTGCAACTCGGTGGTAGCGATCAGTGGGGAAACATAACGGCGGGTACAGAATTTATTAGGCGGAACTTAGGCGGAAAAGCGTACGCCATAACTTCAAAACTTCTGACAAAATCGGATGGGAAAAAGTTTGGTAAATCCGATGAAGGAAATATTTGGCTCGATAGAAATATGACGTCGCCGTATAAATTTTATCAATTTTTCTTAAACATTGACGATGCTGATTTAAAAAAATTATTCAGATATTTTTCTTTGAAATCGAAAGAAGAAATTGAATCTATCGAAAAGGAATTTGAGAACGATCCGCGTCAGTTAAAAAAAATAATTGCGGAAGAATTAACAGTGCGCGTACATTCATCGGAAGATTTGCAAAACATTCAGAAAGTAACAGAGTTGTTATTCGGCAAACTCGATGCGGCTGTACTTTCAACTTTTAGCGCAGAAATATGGGCAACAATTAGTACCGAAATTCCGAATGGAAAAATTAATGCGCACGAAGTTGAAAACGGTATTGCGTTAGCAGAGCTACTGCACGATAAAATAAATTTATTGCCTTCTCGTAGCGAAGTGCGACGCGCAGTTCAGAACAACGCCATATCAATCAATAAAGAAAAAATTACAGATTTTAATTTTGTAGTTGACAAAAAATATTTTTTTCAAAATCAATTTATGTTGATTGAAAACGGAAAAAAGAATAAATTTTTGCTCGAATTAAATATGAACTGAAAATAAGTAAATTCCATTTAAACGATTTTATAAAAATTCAAAAATAAATTCCTAAATTGGTGTTTTTGAAAAATGAATTTTTTTATTCAAAAAAAGCAGTTAATTTTATAGCTATTGACCTATATGTATTAACTTTATTTTTTTAATGTCAGCGTAAACACCAAAACCGAATTATTTTTTAATAATTGTAGAAAAGTAACACATTTTATGTCGTATAAGAATATTACAACCGAACAAATTCAACAAGAGTTGTATAATTATTTTGGATTCGAGAATTTTAAAGGAGATCAATTAGATATAGTAAAAAGCGTTTTAGATGGGCACGATACTTTTGTTATTATGCCTACTGGTGGCGGAAAAAGTATGTGCTATCAGTTGCCGGCGTTGATGATGGAAGGAACCGCGTTAATTATTTCTCCGTTGATTGCGCTCATGAAAAATCAGGTGGATCTCATTCGCGGTTATTCGGAAGGCAACGAAATTGCGCACTATCTCAACTCTTCGCTTTCGCGCACTGAAATAAAAAAAGTGAAGCAGGACATCAGCGACGGGAAAACAAAATTGCTTTACGTTGCACCAGAAACTTTGACTAAAGACGAGAACATCGAATTTTTTCAAAACACCAATGTTAGTTTTGTAGCCGTTGATGAAGCGCATTGTATTTCAGAATGGGGGCATGATTTCAGACCTGAGTATCGGCGCATAAAAACAATGATTGAAACCATTAGTAACAAAGTTCCTATTATTGCACTCACTGCTACGGCAACACCTAAAGTGCAAGTTGACATTGTGAAGAACTTGGATATGCACGACGAAAAAGTTTTTGTTTCGTCATTCAACAGAACCAATCTCATTTATGAAATCAGACCCAAACCGCGCGAAGAGTTTTTACACAAACAGATTATTCAAATTATAAAAGAAATTCCGGGTCAATCGGGTATTATTTATGTGCAGGCGCGCAAGTCGGCGGAAGAATTAGCCAAAGTTTTAGTTGTCAACGGATTGCGTGCTGCGCCATATCATGCAGGATTAGACGCAAAAGTGCGCGCACAGACGCAAGATGCTTTTTTGATGGAAGATTGCGACATTATTGTAGCGACTATTGCTTTCGGAATGGGCATTGACAAACCCGACGTACGTTTTGTGATTCATTACGATATACCAAAATCAATTGAAAATTATTATCAAGAAACCGGTCGTGCTGGTCGCGATGGTTTGCAAGGTCGTTGTATTGCGTTTTACAGTTATCGCGATATGGCGCGCTTAGAAAAATTCTTACGCGATAAACCCGTTTCAGAACGCGAAATGGGTATGCAACTCATGGAAGAAATGGTCGCGTATGCTGAGACAACGAATTGCAGACGCGAGTTTTTGCTACATTATTTTGGTGAAAAATATGAATGCGAACGCAACGGAATGTGCGACAACTGTTTGTATCCGAAAGAAAAAATAAATGCTTCGGAAGAATTGGCTTTGGTTTTAGAATCAGTGGAAGCATTGGGTCAACAATTTTCTGTTAAACCTATTATTGATTTTATTATCGGCGCGGACACAAAAGAAATGCGCGATTACAAATTTAACAAGCACGAAATTTTTGGTGAAGGAAAAGAAAAAAGTGAACACTTTTGGCAATCTATTGTCAGGAACGCTTTGCTAAACGATTTTCTATACAAAGAAATTGAAAAATACGGTATTCTGCACGTTTCTGAAAAAGGACATGAATTTATAAAAAAGCCGACTGAGTTTGTCGTCACGCTGAATCATAATTTTGAAACCGATTCTTTTGAATCGGATGAAGTGAAAGGCGGAACAGCCGCGTTGGACGAAACATTGGTAAAACTTTTAAAAGATTTACGCCGCACAGAAGCAAAGAAAAAAAATATTCCACCGTATGTTGTGTTTACCGATCCATCGCTTGAAGATATGGCAACGCAATATCCTATCACGATGGACGAGATGTGCAAGGTGTCGGGTGTTTCTATGGGTAAAGCCGTGAAATTTGGCAAACCATTTTTAACGCTAATTGCTAAGTATGTTGATGAAAACGAAATTGAACGTACGCAAGATTATTTAATCAAGCAGATTGCCAATCAGTCGAAAACAAAAGTTAATATCATAAAAGGGATTGATAAACGTCTTTCACTCAAAGAAATAGCGAATCAAAATCAGATTAACGCCGATGAATTAATGGATGAGTTAAACACAATCGTTGGTTCGGGTGCAAAACTAAATTTAGATTATATCATCGAAGAAGCTGTTGATGAAGGTGTGCAAGATGAAATTTACGAATTTTTTATGAAAACGGCCGACGACGACGTCGAAAAAGCATACCATAAACTTAAAGAAGAGGATGATGAAATCACTTTCGATGAAGTCAGATTAGTTAGATTAAAATTTTTATCGGAAGTAGCAAATTAGTTGTTCATTGTTCTTTTATGAGCAATATACGACTAATAACTATCAACTAAAATTAAAATTATGAATTTTGGAATGCAACTCACGCCCATTGTGAGAGCTTTATTGATTGCAAATATTATTATGTTTGTACTGACGCAATATATTGCACCTCAATACGAACAACTTTTGGCGGTTTATTATCCAACATCGGCTAATTTTCATCCGTTCCAGATTCTGACGCACATGTTTATGCACGCCAGTTTGAGCCATATATTTTTCAATATGTTTGGTTTGGTAACTTTTGGTCCGTTGATAGAATCAGTTTGGGGTGAAAGAAAATTTTTAATTTTCTATTTAGTCTGCGGACTTGGTGCTTTGGCGCTTCAGTTTTTAGCCAATTATGTTCAAATTGAACGTGGTGCAATTTCACAAATTGCTGCGGAAAGTATTCCGTTGGTCGGTGCATCGGGTTGTTTGTTTGGTTTGCTTGTTGCATTTGCATTCATGTATCCGGAAATGAAAGTGGGATTAATTTTTATTCCTATTTTTGTTGCTGCAAAATATGTTGTGCCGCTCTATGCTGCCGTAGAATTATTTTTAGGTTTAGGCAATTACCAACAAGGTGTGGCACATTTTGCGCATCTCGGTGGTGCAATTACAGGTGCACTCTTATATTTATTTTGGAAATAAATTTCGTTGTTGTTCGTTCGTAGTTGCTCGTTCAAGAACACTCTAAGGCGAAAAACTATCAACGAACAACTATCAACAATCAACAAATAATTCAATTATGCCAAATCTAATCGCTCTCATTGTAGGAATTGATAATTATCCAACACCTTTACCCGCTTTAGAGGGTTGTGTGAATGATGCACAGGCATTTAATAAATTTTTAACTGATTGGTGCGTGGTTAATAGCTATACCTACAATGTTAAAACACTTTTCAATGAGCAATCAACGCGACAAAACGTAACAGATGCTTTTTCAGTTTTCAGTTCTGCTACCGATTCCGATACGTGTGTGCTCTATTATTCTGGTCATGGTTCGCAAATGCCGGCACCAAAAGAATTTTGGGATGAAGTGAATGGTTTAAGTGAGACTTTAGTTTGTATTGATAGTCGAACGCCAGGCAATCGTGATTTAATTGATAAAGAACTCACTTACTTAATTGGTAAAGCGACAAAAGGAAAACGCAATCAATTTATAGTTGTCATGGATTGTTGCCACAGTGGATCGAACACGCGCGACATTGCAACTAAATCGCGCAAAGCAGATACAAGCACTTATACACCGCGAGGCGTGGAAGAATTTATGGGTTATACCGAGTACATAAACTACCAACCACCTGGTGCGCGACACATACATTTTGCTGCTGCAAAAGATAATGAAACGGCAAAGGAATATCCAATCAATAATGTTGCGCGCGGTGTTTTCACGTATTCTCTCATAGAAGTTTTAACAGAAACTAATGCAAAAATTAGTTATAAAGAATTGATTCAGCGTGTTCGGCAGCGTGTACAATTTCGCGTGAATGAACAAATGCCTTGTCTCGATACGTACGTAGTTGATGCTGACGCCAATAATTGTTTCTTAACCAATACGCCTATTGCTTCTTCATTTATTATTTCTAAATTAAAAAATATCGGTTGGGTGATAAACGCCGGCGATATTTTAGGTGTTGGAAAAGATACCGTTTTTGAAATTTCGAGCTTGAGCAAAACAATTTCTCCAACAACTATAAAAGGAAGTTATTCAACCGTAACTGGTTTCGATACGCTCGACCCAAACAAACAATTCAGCGCAAACGTAAAAAGTTGGGGCGCATCAACGTTTAAAACTAAAAAGCGCAATATTTTTTTAGCCACCGATGGTGACGCAAAAGCGAACACCGTTTTCTCAACGGCTGCTGCTAATTCGCAACTCATAAATTTTGTAAACGATATAAAATTAGCGGATTATATGGTGCGCGCTTACGAGGGTAGTTATAGATTAACTACGGTTACTTCGAGCAATCCGTTGTTTCGTCGCGTTGCAGGTGTTGATAATGCTGCGGCTATTCAATTTGTAGGCGATGTAGAAACGGTTTTAAATTGGCGAAATAAAATTGAAATTAATAATGCGCTTTCAAATTTTTCGGATAACGATTTAAAAATTACTTTTTGCGATGCTAATTCTGCACCTATTAGTAATCCGACTTATACTCAAGCCGATGCAGCTTCCACAGTTATAATGCAACTGAGTGTGACAAATAAAAGCACTAAACCTTTGTTTGTTAGCGGCATTTATTTTTGTAGTGATTTTTCTATCAGTAATTTTTTGCTACCGAATCAATTTTTGCAACCCAATGAAACGGTTTGGTTGCAATACAATAACAAACGTGATATACCTTTATATGTTCCTGTTGCCTTTCAGAGTTGGGGGACAAAAACAATCACGGAACATTTTAAATTTTTTGTCAGCGCTGATGCTTTAACGACCGATGGTCAAAATCAGGATGGATTGCAACTTGATATGAAAACAGCGCAAACTACACGTGCTATTGGTGCCATACAGTCGTTACCAAATATAAATTTGGGCGATTGGCGCACTTATGATGCCGATTTCACCACTGTTTGTCCGTAAAGTTTTAATAAATTATCTGCCAGAATATACCAGTAAAACAGAAATATCGGATGGCGAAACACCACTGATGCGACTGGCTTGACCGATTGAACGCGGTTTTATTTTAGTGAGTTTTACACGCGCTTCCATACTCAATGACGGCATTGCATGATAATCGAAACTATCGCTGAGGTGTAGATCTTCTAGGCGCATCATTTTTTCTGCCATCTCTTGTTCTTTCCCAATATAACTTTCATATTTCAAAGCTGTTTCAGCTAATAGCAAAGACTCAGAATTATAACCTTCCGTAAATTCTTTTATAATCGGTATAGTATTTTGCAAACCTTCGATGTTTACAAACGGGCGCAACAAAATTTTATTCAATCGCACACGCTTATCTATTTGTTCGCTGCCTACACTTTCTAAATAACCATTTACATCATCAGGTGTTATGGATGTGTTTCCTAAAAATTCTGTAATCTTAACAACGTCCTCTTTTCTTTTTTCAACGCGTGCCATACGTTCCGTTGCACCACTCAAACCAAGTTTTTCGGCGAGCGGTGTTAAGCGAATATCTGCATTGTCTTGGCGTAAAAGTATTCTATATTCAGCGCGACTTGTAAACATTCTGTAAGGTTCTTCCGTACCTTTCGTGACGAGGTCATCAATTAATACACCGATATAGGCTTCGCTTCGCTGCAAAATAAATGGAGCTAATTCTTTGTGTGCTAAGTGCGCGTTAATTCCTGCCATCAAACCTTGACCTGCTGCTTCTTCGTAACCTGTTGTGCCGTTTATTTGTCCGGCAAAAAATAAATTTTTAATTAAGCGCGTTTCTAAATTTGCCTGCAGTTGTTGCGGCGGAAAATAATCGTACTCAATAGCATAACCGGGTCTGAACATTTTAACATCTTCAAAACCAGGAATAAGTTTTAAGGCTTTAAATTGTACGTCTTCAGGCAAAGAAGATGAAAAGCCATTCACATAAATTTCGCAAGTCTCCCAACCTTCAGGTTCGACGAAAAGCTGATGACGTTCTTTATCGGCGAAGCGATTAATTTTATCCTCTATACTCGGACAGTATCTCGGACCTAATCCTTGTATTCTACCATTAAACATCGGCGAACGAGAGAAACCCGTTTTGAGCATTTCGTGAACAGCTTCATTCGTATAAGTGATATGACACGGCAATTGTTTTTTGAGTTGTGGCGTATCGGTATAAGAAAACTTTGACGGATTCACATCGCCCTCTTGCACTTCCATGCGGTCGTAATTTAAAGTACGACCATCTAAACGCGCAGGTGTTCCTGTTTTCATTCTGCCCGATTCAAAACCTAAACCGACAAGTTGTTCCGTAATTCCGCGCGCAGCCGATTCACCCGCACGACCACCGCCAATTTGTTTTTCGCCAATATGAATGATGCCATTTAAAAAAGTTCCGTTGGTCAAAACTACTGCTTTCGATTTTATTTCTACACCCATACCCGTTTGAATGCCACAAACACGACCGTCTTTAACTAATATTGCGTTTGCCATATCTTGCCAAAAATCAATATTCGGATGCTGTTCCAACATCATGCGCCATTTATGAGCGAATAACATTCTATCGCTTTGCGCGCGCGGCGACCACATCGCCGGACCTTTCGATAAATTCAACATTCTGAATTGCACCATCGTATGATCTGTAACAATTCCGGAATAACCGCACAACGCGTCAATTTCGCGCACAATTTGTCCTTTCGCCACGCCACCCATTGCAGGATTACAACTCATTTGTGCAATAGTTTGCATATTCATAGTGACGAGCAAAACTTTTGAACCCATATTGGCTGCACCCACCGCAGCTTCACAACCCGCGTGACCAGCACCAACAACAATGACATCGTATTCTGGAAAAATCATTTTTTACAAATATTGAGAAGATTAAATAACTTACGGGATTTAATCTTTAAAAATGCAAAACTACATGAATTAGCGTTAGCAGTAGAAAAAAAATGAGTATCCATACACAAACCAACATTTATAAAGCACAAAACTTAAATCTTATAGTCATCAATTCTTAAATGCCCTTCTTCTTTAACTTCAACATTTAAACCAAACTGTTTCGCAATTTCAGCAATTTCTGTAGGTTGTAAACTACCTTTAAGATATAATTCTGTTGAAAGTTTTTTCAAAAGCGGTAAGTTTTCAACTAAAAGAATTTCTGTTTCTGCTACTTGCGCTCTAATAATATTTTCTATAACATCGTCTGTCTTTAAAGTATTGAGCTCGAAAGAGTTTTCTAAAGTATAATCGGCTTGAAAAATATCAAAGCCTAATTTGCGCACATAGTGCACAACTGTAATCGTGATTTGTTCGCGATCGTGCATTCTGCCGACACTTGCTTTTTCCTTTCCAAAAATAACTTCTTCTGCTATACCACCCGCCAATAAAATTTTTATTTTCTTAATCAGATTTTGTTTATTTTCATAAATTTGATGCGGAAATGTAAATCCGCCAACATAAGTACTCGCTACTTTACTTTTGAGTTGCAGCGGTGCTAAATTAAACATGAGCATATACATTACAGCATGACCGCACTCGTGCACACTTATATTTGTTACAGCTTCCGAAATATGGCTTTCACGAATTTCATCAATTCTGCCAACAAAAGGTATGAGAAGTTTAGATTTACCGACCGTTGCTTCTATGCTTTGTTTTTCGACACTATACGCAATTGTAATTGCTTTTACTTCTTTTTGAAGTGCTTCAAAAATAAAATTGGTGAGGTGCGTTTCTAAAATATCTGTAATACTACTGAAAACAGGTCGAACACCTTGCACCGGAAAAACGCCGTTCCGATAAATTAAATCGTTAATTGTTTTATCAACGCTGACTTTAATACCAAATTTTTCTTTAACGGAAACCGAAATTTTCTCTATTTCGCGCGTAATCAGTTTTTCAAATTCAATACGGCGCAGACTTAAATAAATGATGTGTATATTTCCTAAACGCGCTACTTGCTCTGGTCTGAATTTACGCGTGAGCGCATTTTTAATATCAACTAATGTTACTTTTTTAGTAAATGCCTGAAAAATATCCGCGTCAATATCCGCTTCACTTGTCTGACCTGCCATACTAAAAGCATCATCCAAATTACCGCTGATAATTATAAGCGATTTAGAATGATTAACGGGTTCATAAATTTTCTTTTTCTTTTTTTCTAAGGTTGCGATATTGAAATACTCCTCGTATGTTAACCCCATAAGTTCTTCATACGTCTTGTCGGTTTCAATTAATTTTTTTAATTGCTGCGCTTCCCAAGCTGTAATTGTTTCTTTATTGTCGGCTTCAACACCGCTATCTGTAACAGCACGCCGTTTATTTCTATCGAATTTGCTAAAAATTGCGTTATTGATGAAACTATCTATTTCATTGCGCTCTTTTTTAGAAAGTTTACCATCGCTCAGAAGTTCCCAAAAGTCTGCAAATTTTGTTGATTCTAACGGCTGACCATGCACATCCAACGTATTAAATCGTTGAATTTCGTCGAATAAAAGAATTTTTGGTGTTTCATCGTTTAAATCGTTGCGTTCCAAAAATTGACTCACAGAGCCAATCCACGAGGTTTGATCTGTATTATTAAGTTCGACTTCAATGAATTTATCTTGAAAATTTATAAGTTTAACAAACCTGCGAATCAAATCCGTTTTACCAACACCCGTCATTCCCCATAAATTAATAATAATAGGTCGCACGAGCAGTTCAGGTACTAAATACCAGACTTGAATATAATCAATCAGGTTATCAATGATGCCATCAATACCAATGAAATGCGCTTTTAAACTTATTTTAGCAGCTTCGAGTTGTTTTTTCTTTTCAAAAATCAACGCTTTATCGAGCTTAAATTCTGACATAGTAATGAGGGGGTTTTAAGTTACTTCGTCAAAAGTACAAAACAGAATTTTTATTTTTAACAAAAAGTGTTTATTTTTTCAGATGTTGAAGCGTTTTAAAAATTATGATTCTTTTTGGGCTTTGCAAAAGTCGGTTTAAAACTATTTTTTAAATTTATTAATGCACTAAAAATATTTCTATGCTTTACTTTTGTATAAATATTAATTGAATTAGTGTGAAAATTGGACTCATTGGTACTGGCAACTTAGCTTTTCATTTAGTGCGTGGATTATTTAAGCACGATATTACATTTCAAACTATTTTCGGTCGCAATACTATTGAAGGTGAATTATTAGCGCGTAAATTTAATTCGACTTACGAAATTGATTATAATTTTGAAACCTTATGTAATTTTGATTTAATTATTATTGCTGTTTCGGATAGTGCCATAGAATTAGTTGCGAAGCAAATTTCATCCTTTTTAAATTCAAATACCCTTGTTGTTCACACATCGGGTAGCGTACCGATTTCTGTGTTAGCATCCTATTTTAAAAATGTCGGTAGTTTTTATCCTTTTCAGACATTCACAAAATTGGATAAATCTTTGAGCTGGCGCGATATTTCTATTTTTTTAAATGTTGAAACAAAAGAAACTACCAATTTGGCTTCGCAAAAAAAATATTTACTCAGTATTGCTTCTACCCTATCGGAAAAAATATTTTGGTTAAAAGATGAGGACAGAATATTTCTTCACATTGCAGCAATTTTTGCGCATAACTTTTCAAATAATTTTTGGCGCATTGGTTCTGAAATATTAAAAAGTAAAAATTTAGATTTTTCGGTTCTACTACCTTTATTAAAACAAGCAATTTTAAAATTAGAAATCATGCCGCCGCAACAAGCACAAACAGGTCCAGCTATTCGAGGCGATAACGCAGTTGTTGAAAAGCATTACCAATTGCTTCAGCAAAATTTCCCAGATTATGCCGAACTTTACAAAATAAATTCGTTGAGTATAAACAAGGATTTAGATTTGACTTAAACTAATTGTACCTGTGTATATCTGCAATCTATTGATTAACATTTCACTTTAGCTAAACAATTACAAATCAAATAAATCCTTACTTAAATTTTTTATAAATTATTTTGATGCGTATTATTTCGGAACAAAACTTCAGAAACATAAAAATCACTACCTTCAAGCACCTTACAACGGTAAGCATTAAATTTGAAAGGGACAGTTTAGAATTTACTCTAAAATTTAGAGACGATATTAATATCAATGATGAAAACGGGGCAAAAAAATTTTTAGATGCTAAATTTTTAAATGAAATTGATAAACAAATAGAACAACTCAGTATTTTGCGCACTGATGCTTTTCACCGTAATTTCAAAATGGAAGATGAAGAGGAATTACCCACAATAATTTAAAAATATTCCTTGAGCTATGAGTACCATTCGTGTTTAGTACTCATAGCTCAAGACTTATAGCTTAGTCTGGTCGTTTATATTTAACAGGTGCTGGCGGTTCAGGTTTTAGATTTACACCTTGCGTTTTCAATAAATTTAGAGCTTCTTGTACGCTGCGTTCTAACTGTGGGTCGTGTCCGTTTAACACGTCCGCAGGGTTTTGAAAAACTTCTATATCTGGCGAAATTCCTTCACCTTCTACTGCCCATTTACCATTTAAATCATAGAATCCGCCGCGCGGTGCAACCATTCTACCTTTATCAATAAACGGTGGTGTATCCCAAGTTCCTACTAAACCACCCCAAGTTCTGACACCAACGAGCGTTCCGATTTTCATTTGATGAAATAAATACGGCATTAAATCGCCTCCCGAACCGGCACGTTCGTTAATAATCATAACTTTTGGTCCCCAAATTCCTATATCAGGAACAGTAAAAGGTTTATGCCCTTCAACGCGACTGTTGAAATAACCTTGCAGTTGGCGCGCCATAACATCTACAATATAATCCGCCGCTGAACCACCACCATTATTGCGTTCATCAATAACAGCTCCTTTTTTTTCCATCTGTGAAAAATAATAGCGGTTAAAATAATTATAACCAGGGCGACCCGTGTTCGGAATATAAACATAAGCCAATTGACCTTTGGAAAGAGAATCTACTTTTCTGCGATTACCTTCCACCCAATCGCGCGAATGTAAGGCACTTTCATCAGCAATAGGTACAACGGTTAATAGTCGCGCATTATCCAAACTCGGCACATTATTGACTGAAATTTTTACTTGTTTATCCGCTTTGTTCTCAAAATAACTAAAAAAATTGTTAGATACATCAAGCGATTTACCATTTACGGCTACAATATAATCGCCGACGTGCACTTCAACACCAGGAATTGCGAGTGGTGCTTTTAATTCTGGATTCCAACTTTCGCCGTTGTAAATCTTTCTTATTCTAAATCCGGCATTTTCAACGGCAATATCTGCGCCCAACAAACCAATATTTATTTTTTTAACGTCTGGAAAATCGCCGCCACTGGTGTAAGAATGACCAATTGAAACCTCACCACCTAATATATCTACAATGTAATTCAAATCTGTTCGGTGTCGGCAATGTTCGAGCCAAGGCGCGTACCAATCGTATATTTGTTTCCAAGGCGCGCCATGCACATTATCAACGTATAAAAAATCGCGCTGATACCGCCAACCTTCCTTGAAAATTTGTTTCCATTCTTCTTGCGGTACAATTTTCATTTTTAAATCAATGACTAATTTACCATCGCCTAATTTCGGAATCACATCCGTTTTCACGATTCCCCAAAAGTCTTTACCCTCATAAAGCAATTGTTTTCTATCATGAGAAGTTGTGACATACTTAACAGGGCTTAAAAACACTTCCGATTTTTTATCTTTAAAGTTATATCGCAAAAGCGTTTCGCCTTCTTGATTCGGTACGTTTTCGGTTATGAAAACATAATCTTTAGTTGCAGATACTAATGAGGTATAATTTCGCAACGGAATATTAACTGCTAAAACGCGTTGACTAATTCCGTCTAAATCAATAGTAATCGTTTTTAAACTGTCTTTCGATTCTTTTTTATCGTCGGGTTTAGCTTCTTCTTCGTCACTTTTTGGTAAAAGTGGCGATACATCTTTTTTATTTAAAACAGCTACATATAAACCGCGCGTCACTTGCATATCATAAGAGCTCATATCGAGCCAACCAGCAGAAACACCGTAATCGGTACTTGCTAAAAAATATAAATACTTACCTGTTGCATCCCAAACAGGGTCAATTGCATCCGCTAAACCATCTGTAATTTGTGTTTTTTGTCCCGATTCAATATTGTACAGAAAAACGGCTTTAAACTGATTTTCTAAAATTTTAACATACGCTATCCATTTACTGTCCGTCGAAAACGCAGGGTTCATTGTTCTGTTCGGATGCGCCATGCGATCTGTATCCACTTTTTTGGAAATACCTGTTGCCACTTCAACAATCCAAATCGTATAATCGGTATCGCTAAAAGAAATAAACTTTCCATCCGATGACCATGTAGGTTTAAAGAAAAAAGTAGGCTTTGCAAAACTTATAGCGCGTGGTTTTTCCATACCAAATTGATCAGCAATCATTAATTGGTATTCACCACTCACATCCGAAAACCAAGCAATTTTTTTTCCGTCAGGCGACCAAACCGGTGAACGATCGGCTACACCGCTCGAATTAGTGAGGTTTCTCGCATCGCCATTTTCTTTGGGTACAGTAAATATTTCTCCGCGCGATTCAAATAATGCGCGCTGACCTGTCGGCGAAAGAGACGCGTTCGTTAAATCATTAGCAGTAATTTCTTTAAAACGTGGACGCGCCCAATTGAAATCGCCTTTTACGTTTACAATTAATTGTTTAGCCACATTAGTGGTCGGATCGAATATGTGTAAATATCCTGCTTGTTCGTAAACAATTTTATCAGCACAAGCATCAATGCTCTTGCAATCAAAATCTTTATGGAAACTAATTTGCTTGAGTTCTTTTGTTTTTATATTAAATTTCCAAACGTTGTTGGCATAATCGCGCTCCGATAAAAAATACACATCATCCTTAAACCAAACAGGATCGCTATGTCTTTCGCGATCGGTTTGTGGCGTTTTAATCAGTGAATTATCTTTTAAATTTAAAATCCAAATGGGTTGCGCTTGTCCACCGCGATAATTTCGCCATTCTACATCCCATAGTGTAATGGGCGTATAAGCCACATAATTTCCATCTTCCGATATATCGCCGAAAGAAGCCTGAGGAATAGGCATTTTTGTTTCGTTACCACCATCAAAACTTATAGTGTAAAATTGATTAATCATTGTAGGTACACCTGCTCGACCTGAGCGAAACAAAATTTGTTTACCGTCGGGTGTCCAACCTTGAACAATGTCATCGCTCGGATGAAATGTTAAACGTTTCGGTTCACCGCCTTCCGCGTTAACAACATATACATCTGTGTTACCATCGTATTGCGCAGAAAAAGCAATTTTCGTTCCATCGGGTGAAAAATGCGGAAAACTTTCTGTGCCTTCGTGACTTGTTAAACGTTTAGCATCGCCACC
>JAYVNP010000050.1:0-5575 GCA_043758385.1 Saprospiraceae bacterium | reverse complement strand
AGAGAAAACACAATCACTAATCCTTTACTAATAATTGAAGTTTTATCAGCGAGCACATCAAATCACGATAGAACGACAAAGTTTGAAATGTATCGCTCTATTCCGAGTTTTAAAGAATACGTTTTGGTGTATCAAGATCGCGAACACATTATAGTCTGGACAAAACAAAATGATGGCGCATGGTTACCAAATGATTATATCGGTTTAGAAGCGGTTGCTATTTTAAAAACGATTGGTAATTGCCCGTTAGAATTGGCAAAGTTGTACAAGGATTTATAAAAAAATATACTAATAAAAAAGTCCGTCACTACAAAGTAGGACGGACTTTTTTTATATTGGGTTTATTCAATAAACCTTTACCACGCCTGATTTACGCTTTCACCAAACCTTTTGCTTTCTCTATAACTTCTTTAGAAATATTAGCAGGTGCTTCCTGATAATGAGAAAACTCCATTGTTGAAGAGGCACGACCGGAAGTATTGGTACGCAATTGCGTAACGTAACCAAACATTTCTGAAAGCGGTACATCCGCTTGAATAGCTTTTGCGCCACCGATACGATCTTCTTGACCTTTCATTAAACCACGACGACGGTTTAAATCGCCGATAACTGAACCCGTATAATCTTCTGGAGTTATTACTTCCAATTTCATAATCGGCTCCATTATAATCGGTTTGCATCTTGGCGCAGCTTCACGGAAACCATCTTTGGCGCATAATTCAAATGCTAAAGGCTTCGAGTCAACGGCGTGCATACCACCGTCGTACACGCGCACTTTCATCGAATCAATATTATATCCCGCTAAAATGCCGTTGTTCATCATCGAAACAAATCCGTCGTTTACCGATTTCATGTAAGTTTTATCAATCGAACCGCCGACAATTGCCCAGACAAATTGCAATTTCTTTTTGCCGTTTTTATAGTCATCGCTTTCCAAAAATTCTGGGTCAGCAGGTCCCATATCAAATTCCATTTTAGCATACATACCCGAACCACCCGATTGTTTTTTCAACGTTTCGACGTGGCTGACGGTTTGTGTTAATGCTTCTTTGTAATTTACCATCGGTGCACCTTGGTTACACTCAACGCCAAACTCGCGACGCATACGGTCAACAAGAATCTCTAAGTGCAACTCTCCCATACCGGAAATTACGGTTTGGTTGGTTTGCCCATCGTAATTAACTTTAAAAGTTGGATCTTCTTCAGCTAGTTTATTTAAAGCCATACCCATTTTCTCAACATCTTTTTGCGTTTTCGGCTCAATTGCTAATGAAATTACGGGTTCCGGAAAAGTCATTGATTCGAGAACAATCGGATGCTCCAAAGAGCAAAGTGTATCACCAGTGCGAATGTCGGGAATACCTACAACAGCTGCAATATCACCTGCTTCAACCGAATCAATCGGATTTTGCTTATTGGCGTGCATCTGGAACAAACGCGAAACGCGCTCTTTTTTGCCTGTGCGTGTGTTTAAAACATACGAACCTGCATCCAATCTGCCAGAATAAACGCGAATAAATATTAAACGACCAACAAATTTATCGGTTACAATTTTAAATGCTAAAGCAGAAAAAGGTGCAGTTGATTCCGGTTGACGCACTTCTTCTTTTTCAGTATCTGGGTTAACACCAACAATACCATCAACATCCATCGGAGACGGTAAATAAGCACAAACGGCATCGAGTGTAGCTTGTACGCCTTTATTTTTGAAAGCGGATCCACACAAAACGGGTGTCATTTTCATTGCAATTACTGCTGAACGAATAGCTGCGCGCAACTCATCTTCTGAGATTGATGCCGGATCTTCGAAGTATTTTTCCATTAATTTGTCGTCAAACTCAGCGACGGCTTCAATTAATTTTTCGCGGTATTCAGCTACTGTTTCAATTAAATCGGCAGGTGTTTCAATTACCTGAAACGTCATACCTTGATCGGCTTCGTTCCAAGTAATAGCTTGGTTTGTTACTAAGTCAACAACTCCGATAAATTTTTCTTCGTTTCCAATTGGTACCTGCAACGGAATAGCATTAGCACCCAATTTAGATTTCATATCGGCAACAACCGAAAAGAAATCGGCACCCGCTCTATCCATTTTATTGACGAAAGCCAAACGCGGCACTTTGTAACGGTCAGCTTGTCTCCAAACTGTTTCCGATTGTGGTTCAACACCATCAACCGCAGAAAATAATGCAACCACACCATCGAGTACGCGCAATGAACGCTCTACCTCAACTGTAAAATCAACGTGACCTGGTGTATCAATAATATTGATAGGATATTCATCTTTTTTCCAAAACCACTTAGTTTTTGTAGCCGCCGAAGTAATTGTGATACCACGCTCTTGCTCTTGCTCCATGTGGTCCATAGTTGCTGCACCGTCGTGTACTTCACCAATGCGGTGCGAAATTCCGGTGTAAAACAAAATACGCTCCGTAGTAGTCGTTTTACCTGCATCAATATGGGCTGCAATACCGATATTTCTCGTATAGTGCAAATCTTTTTGTGCCATTTTGAAATTATTATTGAGAATGAAAAATTATGTGTGTGATTCTATTTTTCGTAGCTTTTAAACAAAAGTTACAAAGCAATGTTCTGAAAGGATTTAAAATTAATACTTTAGCTACAATTAGCTTTTAAAGTGAAAAAACCTATTGATTTACGTTGCAGTATTATTACTACACCCGTTAATCAATAGGTTTTTGGTTGATTTATTTAAGCACGGAAGTTAGCAAACGCGCGGTTAGCTTCTGCCATGCGGTGAACTTCTTCTTTTCTTTTGATAGCAGCACCTTCATTTTTGCTTGCAGCTAATAATTCGTTGGCTAATTTATCCGCCATCCCTTTACCACTGCGCGCACGCGCATACTTAATCAGCCATTTCATGCCGATAGCAATTTTTCTTTTAGGGCGAATTTCAGTAGGAATCTGAAATGTTGAACCACCGATTCGGCGACTACGCACTTCAACTTGTGGCATTGCATTTTGCAATGCTTTTTTCCACACACCGTATTCGTCGTCATTACCTTTAGCTTTAACAATGTCTAAAGCATCATAAAAAATAGTAAATGCAACTGACTTCTTACCTTCCCACATCAAGTTGTTCACAAACTGTGTCACCATCGGGTCGTTATAACGCGGGTCATCGGCGATGAGGCGTACTTTCGGTTTTCTTTTTCTCATTACTTCGAGTAATCAATAAAAACGTTAGGAAATTTGTTGCGCTTGCGATACTGAAAGATTATTTCCAACCTTCTTTGCTCAATAATTTAGAGCACTTCTCAAACAAGCGATTACAATATTTTGAAATTAATTCAAACTTCAATTATTTTTTGCCTTTTGCCGGAGCACCTTTAGCTGCTGGTGCTGCTGCGCCTGGCTTAGGCCTTTTAGCACCGTATTTAGAGCGCGATTTTTTTCTATCTTTCACACCCGCCGTATCTAATGCACCGCGAACAATTGTGTAACGTACACCGGGTAAATCTTTCACACGACCACCGCGTACTAACACGATTGAGTGCTCCTGCAAATTATGCCCTACACCTGGAATGTAGCAAATAACTTCCATACCCGTTGTTAAACGCACCTTAGCAACTTTACGAATAGCAGAATTCGGTTTTTTAGGTGTAGTTGTGTAAACACGTGTACAAACGCCACGGCGTTGCGGACAAGAAGCGAGCGCACGCGTTTTGCTTTTCTCAACTATAACTTCTCTACCTTTTCTGACTAACTGACTAATTGTAGGCATCGCTAAAATATATCTTTTTACAGTAAAAATTTTTGATTTCTGCTTTGAGAATAGTATTTATTTAATATTATTCTCAAAGCGCGTGCAAAGATAGTATTTTCCACAAAAATAAAAAATTATTTTTAAAATAAGTCGTAAATTTTGAATTTAGTTAAGAACGAAACCTCTTAGGATTTATCTTTTGTTCTGATTAGTACGCATTGGGTGTAATAAAAAAATGAAAGAAGTTGAAAGAATTGATTTTAAATTAAATATAATTTTGTATTTTTACAATTCAAACACTTTAGCAACGTTTTGAAACATCATTGAAAAAAATCTAAAGCATTATGGACAATTCACAAAAATTATATCGCATACTTACTATTGACGGGGGTGGCGTAAAAGGTATTTTATCCGGTCAGATTTTAGTAGCACTTGAAGCAAAACTGAATAATTTATATGAGAAGAAATTTGGTGCGCCCCGCGCTAAACCTGTACGCGTGGCGGAATATTTTGATTTCGTGGCGGGTACAAGTACAGGTGGCATTTTAACGTGTTTGTTATTGCACAGCAATCAACCTAAACCACAAGGTGCATTGGATAAACAATTATGTATTCCCGATCGCACAGCAACCGATGCGGTGAAATTGTACGTCGAGCACTGCCAACAAATTTTTACAAAATCAATTTGGAGTAAAATTCCGTTCTTGAATGGCATTTTTGGACCTAAATTTAAAATTGGCGGTTACGAAAAACTTTTAAAAACGTATTTTAAATCCGACAAGATGAGTGATTTAACGAGACCCTGTTTAATCGCATCATACGATATTGAAGTGCGTCGCGCTGTTTTTTTTACGCAAGGCGATGCCATTCGCAGTCATGATTTCGATTATCCGCTCACGCAGGTTATTCGCGCTACATCCGCTGCGCCCACATATTTTCCGCCAGAAAAAGTAAAATCGCCTAATATTAAAAATCAACCCATTTATGCTATTGATGGTGGGGTGTTTGCTAATAATCCTTCCATGTGTGCTTTTGTTGAAGCGATTAAAATGAACGTGGGTAAAACCAATTTCGATAATTTTTATATCGTTTCGTTGGGTTTAGCCACTAAGCAAGATTCGTATGATTTTAAAAAAGCAATTGGTTGGGGTTTAATTAAATGGATACAACCCATTATAAGTATTATGATGAGTGGTGTTTCGGAAACTGTGGATTATCAGTTGCGAAAAATTTATGGCGCAATCGGCAAACCAGATTATTATACGCGCATTGTACCTGATCTTGGCGAAGCATCAACTTCTATTGAACTCACTACGCATGAAAATATTAAAGCGCTTACGGATGCAGGATTAGTGGCTACTATCGCATACAATGATGCACTCGATAAAATTGCGCAAACCATTTTTAATAATCAATAGACATAAAATTTTGCCATTTTGCTGAATGATTTCAAAAAAATAAACGCCATGTTCAAACCCGTTGCGCGCACAACAACTTTAATTGTTATCACCGTTTTACTTTTAACTGCTATGTATGTGGGGTTCTGGTAAGATTTTGTCAACGTTTAAAAAATTTCACTACAGCCCATAAATAAATCAGGAAGAATTCATTGAAATTTGGTATAAATTATTACGCTTAAGAGGGACTTTAGAAGACTAACCAAAAAGTTTTCTCACAATTTTTGTGCACCTTCGGCATTCAGTAATGCCACTTTTTAAAGACTTAATAGACTTGTTCGGGTTTAATTAATTTCAAATAAAAATTATTTAAAATTATTTACTTTGCAAAAAACAAAATTATAACCTTCAGAGATGACCGCGAACAGAAAAGCACTATTGGGGTTGACGC
>JAYVNP010000049.1:0-5578 GCA_043758385.1 Saprospiraceae bacterium | reverse complement strand
AGCGAAATAAAATATTTTGTAGCGTTTCAACATTGTAATAATCGAGCAAGCACGTGATGCCAAAGCGTGCACGCATCGGTGCAGTGAGTAAACCCATCCGCGTTGTTGCACCGACCAAAGTAAACGGATGCAATGCCAACTGAATAGATCGCGCACTCGGACCCGAATCAATCATGATGTCAATTTTATAATCTTCCATTGCCGAATACAAATATTCTTCAACGACGGTGTTGAGTCTGTGAATTTCGTCAATGAATAAAACGTCGTTGGGTTCTAAATTGGTGAGTAGTCCAGCCAGATCGCCTGGTTTTTCTAAAACAGGACCGGACGTTAATTTTAAATTCGCTCCGAGTTCATTACTGATAATATGCGCTAAAGTTGTTTTACCCAAACCTGGCGGACCATGCAACAAAACATGATCGAGTGCTTCGCCGCGCGTTTTTGCCGCACTTATAAAAACTTTTAAATTATTGACAAGTTTCGGCTGTCCGTTAAAATCGCTTAAAACAACCGGTCGCAATGCCCGCTCAACGCGCTTTTCTTCGGGCGTAAAATTTTTATCCGTTGGATTGACGTTCGGGTTTGACATGATTAGCTTTGAGCCGTGAGCTATGAGCGATGTGCTCTTAAATTATAGTGGTTCTCGAATGCAAAGATAAACTTATTTTTCAGAAGCAACACAAAGGAAAAAACAAAGTTCACAAAGGTAATTCAATAGACTTTTTGAGCTTTGTGAGCGTAGTGGCTATCTTTGTAAACTTTGCAAGAAACTAATCTATGAAGTTAAAAGTTTTATCGCCTCTTCAGGATTTTCAACCTCAACGATAATGCGATTGTATGATTCATCCTGTAATTCGACGACAATACAATTATTAATGTCTGCAACATCCCAAAAGTTTTTTTCACCCGATTTAAAAAACGTACCAGCCGTCAAAACAAAAGGAATACTAGTGCCGAATCTGAAACCTTTCCAACCAGAAATAGATTCTACATCGCGATGAACGCGCACGATATCAATTGTAGGAATAACCAATTGGCTTTTTAGTGCCCAAACTTTGTGCATTCCTTGCACCGTAAAAACGAAATTTCCTTCTTGTTTGCTAATTGCTACCATAATATTTTTTATTTAATTTGGATTTTGATAAAATTTAAAATCTCAGTGAGTGCAATGGGCGAAAATGTTTGCTCAATTTCGCTGTATTCCGACGGTGCGCCCGTAGTGCATTCCTGAAACAAATGATTCAGATTCTGTAATTCTTTTATCGCTACGTTTTTATTATTGCCGCGTGCTAATCCTGTTTTTATAGCTGCTAAATTTACCGATGCAGGTACTTGCGTATCTTTCGAACCGTTTAATGCTAACACCGGACATTTAACATCTTTTAAAATAGTTTCGGGATTGTAGTTTAAAAAATATTGCATCCAAGGTGAGCTTAAACTCGCAACGTTAAGTTTAATAAAATCGGAATCGCTCAATGATTCTGGTTTGAGCGTTGCGTCCAATTTTAATTTTTCGATGAAATAAGCATTGAGTTTTTCGTTGAGTACCACTGTGTTATTTTCTTTACTAACAATTGCGTAAGCACCTTTATTAAAAGCAACTACTTTTTTAATCGTGCTTTCATCCACGTTCGATGCGCGCTGAATCGTTTCGCTTTGAAGCAATAAAAGTGCATCGCCCGAAATGCCGGTTCCAGCGAGTAAAATAATAAATGTTACATCTTCATTATTGGCTGCAACCATCGGTGCAATAATTCCACCTTCGCTGTGTCCAATCAATCCAATTTTTTGCGTATCAATTTCTTTGCGCGATTTTAAATAATTTATTGCCGCTTTTACGTCAGAAGCAAAATCAGCAGTTGTAGCTGTCGAATAATTTCCTTTCGACTGCGCGATGCCACGTTTATCGCAACGCAATACACCAATATTCGATTTAGTCAAAAAATCAGAAAGCACTAAAAATGGTTTATGACCTAAAATATTTTCATCGCGGTTATTCGGTCCTGAGCCGGCAATAAGAATCACAACAGGAAACTTTCCTTCTTTTTTAGGAAGCGTTAGTGTACCTGCTAAACTTATTTTTGCATCTAAATTTTCAAACGTTACGTCTTCGCTGTAATAGGAAAAAGGTTTAACAGGTTCTTGTGAATGAATTATTTTTTTTACTGCTTGTGCTGATCTACTAAAATTCAAAGGCAAATTATTACCGTTTTGACTGAACATCCCTTTAAAGATACTGTCACTGCTGAATGTACCTTCATATTCAATTTTAGCAGACGAAACAGCAAATTTTAAAACCGAATTTTCAAAACTAACTGAAGAAATTGGAATTCCTTTTGCACCTTGATCAGGACTATCTAAAGTTGCACTCAGCCTTTTATCGGCGTTTGTGCTGATGTTTAAAACCAAGTGTAATTTTACACCTTGAACATCTAAAGTACCTGACCAAGCACCGTCAATATTTTGAGCTATTAAATGTGCGCTCAATGCAATTGTCAAAAATAGTAAAATAGTATTTTTCATCATCGCTTATTTTAAGTTCAAATATACGCGCCCAAAAAAAATTAGAGGCTACTTCTATTAAAGTTATTATTACAGAAGAAATTAGTCTTATAAAAATTACTGTTGAAAACGCAGGACAAATAAATTACTCCGATTTAAAAAATTACGATAGCGGCATCGGGCTTGAAAATTTACGCCAAAGATTGCAGACGTTTTACAATAATTGTGCGCAATTTAATTTGAAAAATTTAAACGAAACACAAGTTTTGGCGACATTGTGTGTTCCTATTTTAAATAATGATTTTATTTCTTCAAAATCATAGGAATATGCGGAATGTTATCCTCTAAATATCCTTCACCCGATTGCACAAAACCCAAATTGTTATAAAACGTTTCAAGATATTGCTGAGCACCAATTTTTATAGTTTCATCGGGATATAAAATTTGCATTTGCGCTATCGAATAACGCATAATTTTTTTACCGTAACCCAAATTCCTATAATCAGGCGAATTTACAACGCGACCAATTGAAGGATAATCGGCGTAGGCAATGCCTTTCGCGATGAGGCGCGTTGAAGCTACTAAATCTTCATCCACAAAACCCATTACGTGATGCGCATCTAAATCTTTTCCGTCTAAATCTTGATACGCGCAATTTTGTTCAACGACGAAAACCCGCGCGCGCAATTCTAAAATTTTATACAGTTCAAGCGTTGACAGTTCGTTAAAATGTTTTGTAGTGATATTCATTTGAAGTATAGTTTTAGTGTTACTTTTTATTTCTTTGGACAAATTCTTTCATCGCATCAATCAACATTTTTAAATCCGATTGGGTATGCAATGCACTCAATACGATCCGTGTTATAGGTGCATCTGTCGGCTTAGGATAAGCAAAATTAGAAATAAAAATTTTGCGTTCAAATAAAAAATCGTATAAACCATTGTTGCGAACATAATAGACAGGATAACCTTTTTCATTCACCAAAAGATTTTTTATGTATTCACCACAATGCTGATTAAAATAATCTATGTTTTTACGCAACTCTTCTAATAACACTAAATAAAGAGCTTTGCTGCGCGTAAAAGCAAATAAATAAGCGGGAACGATTGGGGAAGCACCCGAAAAAAAAGATGACTGTTTGATGTCGGCAATTGTTTTTGTATCGGATAGAATGACACCGCCTGGAATACCTACGGCTTTTGCCATGGAAGCCGTAACTATGAGTCGAATATTTGTTTTATTTTTAAGTAATGTTTTTAATTTCTGAAAATGTCCATTTCCGTTTTCACCGCAAACGCCGAGGCCATGCGAATCGTCAATAAGAACCGTAACGCGTTTATCGTCGGGTAAGTTTTTTACCCAATCGAAAGGTATGGCTTCGCAAAAAAGTGGATCAATGGCGTTGGAAGAGAGCACAATTTTTTTATTCTGTGTTAATGCTTGATATACAGGTGTAATAAAATTTTCTGATGAATAAAATTGGGTGGGAGTCTCTTTCCAAATGGCAGGATGTGCTTGATTGATGTAAAAAAATTCTGCGTCTTGCAAATATTTAACAGCTAAAATTCCCGCTAACATACCACTCGTTACCGTTACAGCTGCTTCCGATTTAAACCATTCGGCACAATAATTTTCCGCTGATCCATAAATGTCGAGTTGTAAATTATTATTGCGTGATGCTGAAAAAATTGTCCCATAATGTTCTATCCCCGATTGAAGCGATGATGTAAAACCAGCATTACAACCCATACCAAGATATGACGTGCCACTGAAATATAAAAACGCTTCGTCTTTTAATTGAATTGTTCGACCGGGTAGATGCGAGAGGCGGGTTATCATGGTAGTTAAAAGTTTCTTAAAGAACTAAGCCAAAGGGTCAACAATCCTTAACTCAGGAATCCAATTAAAGTCTTTAATATTTCGAGTAAATAAAGTAAAATTATGAATCAATGCAGAAGCAGCAAGAATTGAATCTCCCACGGATATTTTCTTTTCTTGACGTAAAGCGATTGCTTTTTCAATTATTTTATTTTCGACTGGAATTAAAATTATACTCTTAAATAAGTCAGTAAAATAACCTTTCTCTGATTCTGTAATTTTGTGGTAACCCAAAGTTTCAAGGATAGTGATAAGAGAAACACAAATATCAGGTTTAATTAACTCCAATTTAAGTGACTCATATTGAGGTTGGTAGGAATAAATTATTAAATTAGTGTCAAAAATTCTCATAGTATTTTTGGTTTTAATTTAATCTCTAAAAGGTAAAGTTCTATCTTCGCGTACTTCGTTCTGATATTCAACAGCATCACCAAAACTACTAACTTTAATTTGAGAAGACCAATAATTCAGACGCGCAAGTAATGCTAACGCATCCGCTTCTGATCGCTCAGTTGATTTCACTTTTTTTTCGTACTTTAAATTCATATTTTGGAACAATTGCTCCAAAAATGCCAAATCATTTTCGTTATTTAAATGCACTAATACATCCATTTGATATTTTTTAAGCGTAAATTTAATTAATTATTGAAAATATAATAGTAAAAACGAAGAAATCATGACTACAAATTTAGCTTAAAACTATGAATTTAATTCCAGAAGTTTTGTGAAATTTTAATTTTATGGATGAGCGTTTAAATAATGTTGCATAAACGCCGTCGCAATCGCTAAATCTTGATCAAAATTTCCACCCGCAACACCTACACCGCCAACTATTTTACCATTTAGTTCAATTGGTAATCCGCCTTCAATCATCATCGCATCACCTGGTAGTTTATCAATTTCTTTCGCAAGTTTTGGTACGTGTGTAATTATGTTTGCCAAAATATGCGATGGACACTTAAACAAAAAAGCAGTTTTAGCTTTTCTATGCGCCGCTTCGAGCGTCATAAAATTCGCTTCTTCCATTCTGATAGTGTAAATCGGATTTGCGCCGATGTCTATAACCGTCAAGCAAACAGACGTGTTCAAACTTTTTGCGGTTTCGAGTGCAGATAAAGCTGCAGTGCTAATTTTTTGAATGTCCATAATTTAATTTTGAATTTTTGGATTAAATTTTTTCAGTTTCTATTTTGTGTA